>JAIOQB010000120.1 GCA_021413585.1 Planctomycetia bacterium | reverse complement strand
CGCCGCGACCATCGTCCGATAAGCGCTCCCCAGCCGCGCGGGCAATTCCTTCAACCGCACCGCAGCATCAAACGTGATCCGCCAGGCCTGGGCGTCCAACTCCACGCTCAGCGACCAATGGCTCCGCCCGGCCATGCCAACGAGCAGGGCGGCCGTTGTTGTAGTCGTAGGG
Source organism: Planctomycetia bacterium (assembly GCA_021413585.1). Taxonomy (GTDB): domain Bacteria; phylum Planctomycetota; class Planctomycetia; order Pirellulales; family UBA7805; genus JAIOPX01. The sequence goes on along the minus strand of JAIOQB010000120.1, from coordinate 6,289 downwards.
TGGGTCGCAGACCCACCACCTGATTTCGCCGGCACATCAATCGTCGTCAACGGCGGACTCGGCGGCCAATCGTCGTCGGGGGTTCCTTCCATGGAGGCCAGCAGCGGCACGAAGCGACCGGCGACCACCACACCGATCGTATGCGCAATCCGGTCACCGCACGCGTGAAACGACGCACGCCAGCCAGCGCCTTCGAGGATGACAGGGAGTTGAGGCATACTGTTCCGTTGGACTAGATTCCGAGTTAATGCTAAAATACCATGAGTCGAGTGCCTATATTTTCTGCCGCAGACATGATCGTACCATGATTACAACTGCTCACTTCTCGCTCAAGCATTACGAACACATGGTGGCAGTGGGTGCGTTTGCCGGCGAGTTTGAAAAGCACGTTGAATTGCTGCGCGGAGAAATCGTCACCATGAGTCCCATCGGGCCTTCTCATCTCGTCGTCGTGGGTCGGCTGAACCGATGGAGTTATCAAGTTACTCCTGTCGAGAAGATTGAGATCGTAAGTCAGGGTCCGGTGCGCATCCCGAACAGCGACAGCGAGCCGGAACCGGACTTGGTTTGGGTCATTCAGCGAGACTACTTGAATCGCCACGCCGAGCCGCATGAAGTGTTGTTGTTAGTGGAAGTTGCCGACAGTTCGCTTGCCGCCGATCGCGGTCTCAAGCTGGAAATCTACGCCGAAGCCGGCATCGCCGAATACTGGATCGTAAATCTGATCGACCAACAGATTGAAGTGTACCGCAACCCGGCAGGCGGCGACTATCAGGACAAATCGATCTTTCGCGGCGATGCACTCCTTGCGCCGCTGGCACTCCCGTCAGCGAGCCTCCAGCCATCGTGGCTGCTTCGGGGTGTTCACTGAAAGATCGTCTGTCGGATCGCTTACCAGGTTCCAGCAAGTGGCATTTAGCCCTCCTACGCAAGACCGCCACAGTCCATTCTTAAGTAGTCGATAGGGCGGATCGCAGACGTCGCAGACCCACCACTCACTCCTCGCATCGGCGCATCGCGCGCCGGCACATCGATCGTCGTCAACGGCGGACTCGGCGGCCAATCGTCGTCGGGGGTTCCTTCCATGGAGGCCAGCAGCGGGACTAGACGGCCACCGGCCACCGCACCAATGGTATGCGCAATCCGGTCGCCGCAAGCGTGAAACGACGCACGCCAGCCGGCGCCGTGAAAGTGGACGGGAAGTTGCGTCATGTGGATGCGAAAGGTTGGTCGGAACGGGCGAAGTGCCGTATTGTACTCCTCACGCTCCACGTGAGGGCAGTCATCACGCGGAGCGTGATGGGTACTATCAGGCGCTGATTCAAGGGCACATCGCCTCAGTCCTCGTGCCAAACCACGAATGGTGGTTGCTTATGCTCTCGCTTGAAGTAGTCCAGAGCTTTCTTCACCTCGTTAACAGGCAACGCCCATGACGCAGGGTACAAATCGTGCTGACCATTACTCAACACGTAAGTAATTTCTGCGTCCGGTGGACCGTCGTAATCGGGATTGCGAGAACTGAATCCCGAGTCGCCTTCCTCCCGAAGAAACATGAGCCAGCCGCGGTCACCGTTGATCAAGGCGCACAGCGACTGACCCTCCGGCGATTGCAACCAGATTTCGTCATATTGCGATTCCATCTCGGCTTCCTAAATCGCCAACCTTATTATTTCTCTGAATGGAATTCATTGCGAACGCCTGTCACGTAGTGGAAACCAAATCCGCAGTGTACCGGCGGCCACGACTTTCGCGGCTCCAATTAATTATTCGCTCCCTTGCGGTCATCCAGCCGCCATCTCAAATAAGCGTCGAGAAACGGCTGAATGTGGCCGTCCAGCACGTACTGAAAATTAGTCTCGCCGTATTCGGTACGCTGGTCTTTGATCCGCTGATCCGGGTGCTGGAAGTAGCTGCGGATCTGCGACCCGAAGCCAACTTTGGCTTGCGTTTTATAGCGGGCGGCTTGCTCCGCTTCGCGGCGTTCTTCTTCGATACGCGCCATTCTTGCACGCAGCATTTTGTACGCGGCGGCCCGGTTCTTGTGCTGGCTGCGCTCGTTCTGGCATTGCACGACGATGCCGGTGGGCAAGTGGGTCAGCCGGATCGCGCTGCTGGTTTTGTTGACGTGCTGGCCGCCGGCGCCGCTGGCGCGGAACACGTCTTCGCGGATGTCTTCGTCCTGGATGTCGATCACATACGTGTCGTCGATCTCCGGCGAGACATCGATCGCGGCGAAGCTGGTCTGGCGCTTCCCTTCCGAATTAAACGGACTGATCCGCACCAGCCGGTGCATGCCCGTCTCCCCTTTGAGATAGCCGTAGGCAAACGGCCCGCGCACGGCGAGCGTGACGCTGTTGATGCCCGCCTGCTCGTTGTCCTGGCGATCGAGGACTTCGACTTCCAGGTCGCGCCCCTCCGCCCACAGGATGTACATCCGCAGCAGCATCTCGGCCCAATCGTTGGCGTCGGTGCCGCCGTCGCGGGCATTGATCGTCAGCAGCGCCGGCCCCCGATCGTGCTGGCCACTTAAGAGCGCCTTGAGTTCCTGCTGCGCCAGCGTTTCTTCGGCCCGCGCCAGCTCGGTGCGCAGCTCGTCCGTCAGCGAGGGGTCTTCATCCCCCATCTCGACCAGGGCGGCCAGATCGTCGCCGGTCTTAATCAGATCATCGAACGGCTTGACGACCGCGCCCAGCGACTTGAGTTCCTGAACGGTGGCCTGGGCTTTTTCCTGGCGATCCCAGAAGCCGGGGCTGGCCATCTCCTGCTCGATGGCTCCGATGCGGTCGCGCTTGCCCGCATAGTCAAAGAGAGTCTCGGAGTTGGAGGATCCGATCGTGGATGGACTTGGCCCGATCCTTGAGTTCTTTTTCCATGGTCGCAGAAAGCCTTATGCTGTGTGCCGCAAGCAGGGTCAGGGGGCAATTATAGGCCGTGGAGACGTGCTGGGCCAGCCGAGCGCGGGGGCCGGTGAATTTCGGACGCAAAGGCGCTAAGACGCAAAGACGCGCAAAGAGGAGGGGACTTTGGACGATGGTGAGAAAGCCTTCCTCCTTTTCTTGGCGCGTCTTAGCGCCTTTGCGGCTTTGCGGCTGAATCTTTAGCCGGCTTCAGGATGGCGCTGCGGCTGTTCTGAGTCGCCGGTGGCCGATAAACTGCACGGAACGCGCTTCCCTGCGGGGCGCGGCTAAACACGTTTTCCGACCTCCGACTTTCGACCCCCGACCTTGAACCATGTCTCGCGTTGTCCTGGCGATGTCCGGCGGTGTGGATAGCAGTGTGGCGGCACACTTGTTGCGCCAGGCGGGGCATGATGTGATTGGCGTGTTCATGCGGCATGGGGAGCGATCGCCGGTGGCGTGCAGCACCGGGCCGGGTGCCTGGGGCAACGCCCCAGTTGTGGCATCTGGGGCGTTGCCCCAGGCACCCGCGGCAACCGCTGGCGGCGGCCTGCCCATGCTGCCAGTCATCGCCCCGCCGCGGCTCGACCATAAGCAGGGCTGCTGCAGCGCGGCGGATGCCGACGACGCGCGGCGCGTGGCCGAGCGGCTCGACATTCCGTTTTATGCCCTGAACCTCGAAGAGGAGTTTCGCGAGATCATCGACTATTTTGTCGACGAGTACACACTGGGGCGCACGCCGAATCCGTGCGTGGTGTGCAACACGCACCTGAAGTTCGGCCGGCTGTTCGACTATGCCGATAGCGTGGGGGCAGACTATGTCGCCACGGGCCATTATGCCCAGTTGGAGACCGACGCGGCCGGCTTGCCGATGCTCTGCCGGGGGCGGGACGATGCCAAGGACCAGTCGTACGTATTGTTCGGCGTTGATCGGGGGCGGCTCAGTCGGATGATGCTCCCCATCGGTGGTTTCGAGAAGCCCGAGATTCGCCGCCTGGCCGCCGAGTTGGACCTGCGCGTCGCCACGAAGCGCGACAGCCAGGAAATCTGCTTTGTCACCAGCGGCCACCACGATGAGTTTGTGCGCGACCGCCGCGGGCAGCGGGCCGATGAGGCCGAAATAGATACCTCGGGCGAGATCGTCACCACCGACGGCCAGGTGGTCGGCCGCCACGCGGGTATCGAAGGGTTCACTGTCGGGCAGCGCAAAGGGCTCCGCGTGGCGCTGGGCGAGCGGCGGTTCGTGGTGCGGATCGAACGCGACACGCGCCGCGTAGTGATCGGCAGCCGCGAAGATCTGGCCCGCAGCGAGCTGACCGCCGACAACGTCAACTGGCTCTGCGACCCGCCGCAGGGGCCGACGCCGTGCCTGGCGCAGATCCGCTACAACAGCACCGCGCACCCGGCCGTGGTCGAGCCGCTCGCCGACGGCCGGATTCACGTTTGGTTCGACGAGCCTCAACACGGCGTCGCGCCGGGACAGGCGGTGGTTTGCTTTGACGGACAGCGAGTTCTTGGCGGAGGATGGATCGAATAGCTTATGACGGACGCAACAAACAAACACGACGCCGACGAAGCCGGTTCAAAGCTTCGCGCGCTTCGCAAGCTCTCTCCGCGCCGCAACACCACCGAGGCCACCACGGTCGATGAGCTGGTGGCCGAGCAGCTTGCGCATTTCGGCATCGACGCCGGCGGCGAGTACGGCCGCACGCTCGGCCGGATCGCCCGGCGGATGTATGAGAGCCAAGCCGACCTGGATCAACTGTGGCGAGTGACGCTGGCCACGATCCAGGATCTGCCCCGGACCGACCGCATCGCCTACTTCAACGCCAAGAAGTTCCTGTCGTTTCAGTTGGCCAAGCTGCTCGATACGTTGCAGCATTCGTTTCGCCGCAGCTACCAGGCGCTCGACTACAGCTACGCAACGCAAAGCGCCAAGGGTCCGTACGCGGTGTTCGACAACGTGACGGCGATCTTTTCCGCCACGCCGGTGATCGCCCGCACGGCGACGTATATTTATGCCTGCGCCGAGTGGATCGAAGACGCGTTCCAGGGCAAGGAGCTGCTGCTGGAGATTTATTCGCGGCTGCTGAACCCGACGTCGATCTCGCTGGCCAACTTCATGGTCGATCTGGAGGCGGGCCCGTACGCGCGGGAATACCTGGCGTGGAACTTCAACAGCGGCATGGCGGCGATCGATGGGATGTTGTGCCACCTGCTAGGGCGCGACGACGTGCTGCTGACCAGCCGCCACCTGTACGGCGGAGCGCACCAGTTGATCCACGACTGGTACGCCAAGCCGGGCAACCTGGAGATCGCCGTCGAAACGTTCGACGGCTATAACGTCAAGGATTTCACGGAGTGCTGGCAGCGGGCCGAAAAGAAATACGCCGCGCGGCTCTCCACCGGCCGCAAGGCGTATCTGTATCTGGAAACGCCGTGCAACCCACACGGCTATGTGCTTGACCTGCCGGGTATCTGCCTGGCGGCGCACGCCGTGGGCTTGCGCGTGATCGTCGACGCCACCGTGGGCACCCCGTTTCTCACACAGCCGCTGCAGCGCGATGATCCGGCCGAGCGGCCGGACTTTGTGATTCACAGCTACACCAAGGACCTCAGCGGCACCGGCGGCACGATCGCGGGCGTGGTGATCGGCCGCAACGAGGACATGTTTGTGCCCAAGGGGGAAACGTCCGGCGGCGTGCATTGGACGAACACCATGTTCTGGAACGTGTACTACGTCAAAGGCGCGTTCCTCAGCGCCGACGGGGCGTATGAAGTGATTCAGGGGATGAGGACGCTCACCGTGCGGATGATGGCCAAGTGCATCAACACGCAGATCCTGGCCCGATTCTTCGCGGCTCATCCCAAGATCAACGTCCACTGCGGGGCGCTGCCGGAGAATGAAAACTCGGCACTCTGCCAGCGGCTCAATTTCCTGGGCTTGCCCGCGCCGCTGTTCACGATCGACCTGGACGACGTGCCGCGAGAGGCGTTCCAACGGTTCTTCGACCGGCTCTCGCCGACGTTCGACCACATGATCAGCCTGGGGCAATCGAACACGATCGTCAGTTGCCCCGCGCTAACCACGCATTCGGAACTGGACGCGGAAGCGCTCGAGGAAAGCGGCATTCGCCCCACCACGATTCGGCTGGCGGTGGGGGACGAGGATCCCAAGGACCTGATCGCCCACTTCATCGCCGCCGCCCGGGGGGCGATTGATCCGGCGGTGCCCGGGTTTAGCGCCGGTTTGCCCGGCGCGGCGGCGATTGATGCGCTGGTGGAGGAGTGTTATGTGGATGCGCATCGGCGGTACATTCAATCGCGGCCGAAGTTTGCGGGGTGAGGTGCTTCGTTCAATGGCATTGCGAATCGAGAATGCCCCTTACGCA
>JAIOQB010000119.1 GCA_021413585.1 Planctomycetia bacterium | reverse complement strand
GCTGGTGGTCGACACGCTGTTGGAAAGCGCGGGCCATCCCAAACCGGGCTATGTCCGGCTGATCGACGATTTCGTCGGAGGGCTCGAGGGTCGGGCCGGCGGAGAAGGGGGTCGAACCGAAGGGGAAGAGTATCAGCTTGGGGCCTTGGTGATGCCCGCCACGGTGGAGCACATCCGCCGAGTGAGCGAGCATGGGGAGCGGATGCCGGCGAAAAGCACGTATTTCTATCCGAAGCTGCTTTCGGGGTTGGTAATCAATCCGCTGGAGTAGCAGTCTTTTGGTAGTGCTAGCATCGTTCATGTTTCTGCTCGCTCGCTTTGTTTCACGTGAAACCCGTTGTGGCGAATCTACACGCCACGCAGTTGGGGCGTTTCACGGGAAACAGGCAACGGGCGGGGACTCGGCGTTTCACGTGAAACGTGCCGCGATCTCTGGTTAGCCGCCGGTCCCCGACCGGCGCGGTCTTAATCGATCAAGAATAGTCGCCGTCAGCGATTCCTCGCTTGATCCGTCCCGCCAGTTTGTTAGAATCCCGCCCCGCGCCATTCGGCGACCTTACGACGCACGCCCTTCGCGATGTGTAAACAGGTTCGCTTGTTGGTGCCGCGGCGGAGGCTCGGGCGATGGGGCGGATCCTGTGCGTGGCCAATCAGAAAGGGGGCGTGGGCAAGACCACCACGGCCATCAATCTGGCGGTCGGCCTGGCCAAAGGGGGCCAACGGGTGTTGCTCGTCGATTTCGATCCCCAGTGCAACGCCACCAGCGGCATCGGCCGCCGGCCGTTGGAATCGCATCCGCTCGTTTCACAGCGGCCCCTGCGCGAAGCGATCGTGCCGACCGACGTCGAACGGCTCGACCTGCTCCCCGGCAGCCGCAGCTTCCAGGATGTCGAAGCGATGGCCGGCAGCAGCGAGACGCAATCCGAAGTGCTCAGCCGGCACCTGTCCGGCGGGCTGACCGCGTACGACTTCGTGCTGATCGATTGTCCTCCGTCGCTGGGGCAACTCACGCAAACGGCGCTCGCCAGCTCGACCGAAGTACTGATGCCGATCCAGTGTGAATATTTTGCACTCGAAGGTCTGGCCCAAATGATCGAGCTGATCCGTCGCGTGATGGCCCGGCCGGATAACCGGCTGGCGTTCGGGGGCATCGTGCTGACGATGTACGACCACACGTTGGAATTGACGCACGAGGTGGACCGCGAGGTGCGGGATTTTTTTGGCGAGATCGTCTTCGATACGGTGGTCCCCCGCGACGTGGCGGTGGCCGAGGCCCCCAGCCACGGCCGCTCTGTAATCAGTCATTCGCCGCGCACACGAGGTGCGCGTGCTTACGTCGAACTTTGCATGGAGGTGCTCGAACGTGACTAAGGAACGCAGACTCGGCCGCGGCTTGGAAGCATTGTTGGGCATGCCGCTGGGAGGCCAGCCAGCCCCAGCATCCGCGCCGCCCACCCCCTCCACGGAGTGGCAGGCCGACACCGGCGGGATTTCGCTGGAAGGCAACGCAGAGGGTGCTAGCATGCCGCTGGCCGATGGCGAAATGCAGCTCGCCGGCGTGCTGCAACTCAACGTCCATGAGATTGAAACGAACCCTTACCAGCCCCGCACCGAGTTCGACGACGATGATCTGGCCGAGCTGACCGAGAGCATCCAGCAGCACGGCCTGATGCAACCCGTCGTGGTGCGCCGCCAACAGGGGCGCTACCAACTGATCGCCGGCGAGCGCCGCTGGCGGGCCGCCGTCCGCGCCGGTTGGTCCCAGGTGCCCGCCGTGGTGCGCGAGGCGGACGACCGCCAGGCGGCGGAACTTACCATCGTGGAAAATTTGCAACGCCGCGATCTGGGGCCTTTGGAGAAGGCGGTGTCGTTCCAAAAATATTTGGAAATGTTCCAAACCACGCAGGAAGAACTGGCCCTGCGGCTGTCGCTCGATCGCTCGACCGTGGCCAATCTGATCCGGCTGTTGGAACTGCCCGAGGGGGTGCGCGAGGCGCTGCGCCAGCAAAAGATCACCGCCGGCCACGCCAGGGCATTGCTGCCGCTCGGCGACGAGCGTGAGCAATTGTCATTTTGTAAACGAGTGCAAGACGAGCAACTGAGCGTCCGCGCGACCGAACAGTTGGTAAGCGATACAATCCGCCACGCCGACGGCGGCCCGCTGGCGTTGTACGGCGGAGATGAAGTACCGGCCACCACCTCCCGCCGCGACGACCACCTGGCCGCGCTGGAGCAGGAGTTCCGCGTAGCGCTGGGGACGAAAATCGACGTCCGCCAAAGTGCCAAAGGGCGCGGCAAAATTACAATCCACTTCACCAGCCGAGAGGAGTTCGACCGGCTGCGGGCGCAGCTTTGCGGACATAACCCGGGCTTCCAATCACGAGCCGGATAAAGCCTGCCTGGCGTGACTTAATGTGTGGGCACGATGTATAGAAACACCGAAGGCCCCCCTCCCTTCTAGGGAGGGGCAGGGGGAGGGTAAATCGCCGCCCGCTCTACCGCTCTGTTTAGCTTTCTCACTCCGCCGCATCGACCGGTAAGAAGCGATGGTATCATATACATCCGTTTAGTAATCCCCGGCCGTCGATTGTCAATCGTCCCGCCACCCGGTAGGATTGATCCACCCTGACGGTGGGTACCCCCGGCTGCCGGTCAGCCAGGACTTGAGAAAAACCGTGATATTCGGGGCGTAGCGCAGTCTGGCTAGCGCATCTGGTTTGGGACCAGAGGGTCGCAGGTTCGAATCCTGTCGCCCCGACATCGAAGCCCGCCGATTCGATTCGGCTGGGCTTCTTTTTTTCGCGCCTCCCAAGTTCGTACAAACCAGCGAGACGAGATACCTCTATGTGAGAGTTGAGCCGCTTATGCAGTAATGCTTTCATAGAGACCACTGAGAAGGGCCCTTAAATCGTTCACTGCTTCTGAGTCATCTTGGAGTAGCTTCAGCACAGCGCCTCGATAGGTGGTTTGATCCTTGATCTTCAACCCTTCTACTGCGCGCTCAAATGCCGAACTTTCACGCACTGGATAC
>JAIOQB010000098.1 GCA_021413585.1 Planctomycetia bacterium | reverse complement strand
CGAACTGAAGAACGAGTGGCTGCGGCAATCGGCCGCGCGGCTGCGCAGTCGCGTGGCCGACGTGCTCACCGCCAATCTGCGCGACGTGCAGGCCGCCCCGTCGTTCGGACTCTCCGACGCCGCCACCGACCGGCTGCGGCTGTCGGCCGAACGGATCGAAGACATTGCCAAAGGGTTGGAGGCGGTCGCCGCACTGCCTGATCCGGTCGGCGAGGTGATCGAGTCCTCCGTCCGCCCCAACGGGCTCGACGTGCTGAAGATTCGCGTGCCGCTGGGCGTGGTGTTCTTCATCTACGAATCGCGGCCGAACGTGACGGCCGACGCGGCCGCGCTGTGCGTCAAGAGCGGCAACGCGGTGATCCTCCGCGGCGGCAAGGAGGCGGCCCATTCCAGCCGGGCGATCGTGTCGGTGCTCAGCGAGATCGCTGAAGAGGTGGGTCTGCCGGCCGACGCCGTGCAACTGGTCAGCACGCCAGACCGAGACGCCGTGGGCCATCTGCTCGCGATTAACGAATACATCAGCCTCGCCATCCCGCGCGGCGGCGAGGGTTTGATCCGCCGCGTCGCGGCCGAAGCCCGCATGCCGGTGATGAAGCACTTTAGTGGCAACTGCCACGTCTACATCGACGCGGCTGCCGACCCGGCGATGGCCCAGCGAATTGTGATCAACAGTAAGTGCCACCGATTGGGCGTCTGCAACGCGGCCGAGTCCTTGTTGATTCACTCCGCTGTGGCCGAGCAGACACTGCCACGACTGGCCGCCGAGCTGCAAAAGCGGGGCATTGAAATCCGCGGCGACCGGCGGGCGTGCGATCTGGTCGAGTCGGCCGTGGAAGCGACCGACGAAGATTTTCGGACCGAATACCTAGGGCCCACGATCTCGGTCAAGGTGGTCGACTCGCTCGACGAGGCGATCTCGCACATCAACGCCTACGGCTCGCAACACACCGACGCCATCGTGACCGGCGATCTGGCCGCCGCCCGGCAGTTCGCCGCCCAGGTCGACAGCGCGGCCGTGATGATCAACGCCAGCACGCGGTTCAACGACACTTTGAGTTCGGCCTGGGGGCCGAGATCGGCATCAGCACCGACAAGTTCCACGCCCGCGGCCCGTGTGGGTTGAAGGAACTGACGAGCTATAAGTATGTGGTGTATGGGGAGGGACAGGTGAGGGGTTAGGCTGGAGGATTGAGGATTCACCCTTCACACCATTTTTTCAAACCTTCACACCCCTTTTTCACACCCTTCTCACCCTTCACACCCTTCACACCCGGCTGGCACGGAGGCGACGATGGGCGACAGGACGCATCACGAAGCCGATCTCCCGCTGACGCGGGCGGAGATCGAGGGTTTGCTCGGCTCGTTTGAGCCGCCGTCGGCGCGCGACGAACGGGCGGCGCTGTTGGCCGCGTCCGCGGCTTCGAGCAGCGCTGAGGCTGGTCGGACGTTCTTGTTGAGTGATTCGCAGCTTCGCGTGGTCGGTGCGGTGCATGCGGCCTTCGCGGCGGGGCTTCCGACGGCGCTGCGGCCCCTGTTGCGGCTCGCGCCGGCGTGCCGGGTGATCACCGTTTGCGAGCAAACGTGGCGGGAGTTCATCGCCGCGTCGTCGCGCCCAGGCTGCTTCTGCCCGCTGGAAGCGGCGCCGCTTGGAGGTCCGCTGGCCCTGGAGATTGGCCCTGCGATTTTGTATCCGATGCTCGACCGGCTGCTCGGCGGCAGCGGCCGCGAGGCGCAAGCGCCGCCGCAGCGGGCGCTCACGGCGATCGAACAGCGCCTATCGGCACGGCTGTGCGGCGTGCTGATCGAAGAACTGCGCCGCGCGTGGCAGGCTGCGGTGCCGATGGACGTGACCGCCGGGGGCATTGTTAGCGACCCAAGTGGTCTCAACTTCGTTGGGCCAGACGAAGGGGTGATTGCCGTTGAAATGGATCTGTCGTTCGAAGCGGCGCGCGGGCCGCTGCGGTTGTGCCTCCCTGGCAAGTCGCTCGCGCCGATCCTCGATCGGCTGGCCGCGGTGCGGCTGGCCCCCGACGGCCGCTTGGCTGCTCCGGCCGCCGACGCTCGCCGCGCAACGGCCGCTCATGGCGGCTCCACTGTGGAATTGGTCGCCCAGTTGGTTGATACCACGATCACGCGCGACGAGTTGGCCCACCTGGAAGTCGGCGACATCATCACCACGCGGCACGCGACCGCCGACCCGGTGTTGGTCACCATCGAGGGAATCCCCCGTTTCGAAGCCCGCGTCGGCCAGCAGGACGGCCAGCGGGCGGTGATGATTTCGGCACGGGTGAAGGGGGAGTAGGGGAGGGCTGTCGGCTGTCGGCCGGAGAGTCGCGGCGGGCTAGTGAGCGGATTGGCGCTAGCCACCGGTCCCGCGGTTGGCCTCGCATTTCGTGTTACCCGCGGCTAGCGCCTTGCGGCTCACGCAACGCAGGTCCCGCCCAGCAGGCGGGACCTACTGGATTGCCTTCGCCCCGTTTGGTACCGTGATAGGTCCATTCTGACCCCCAACCAGCCCGTTATCCCCTCGCTCGCCAACCGGATTTTCGACCGATGAAACAGGCCATTGCCGGCGTTGCTCCGCCGAGTCTTGAAGAAGTGACCATCATGACCGTCTGGCCCACGCTCGGCGCGATCGCGCCGGGGCGCGTGCTGGGTCGGCTGTGCGGC
>JAIOQB010000097.1 GCA_021413585.1 Planctomycetia bacterium | reverse complement strand
GAAGTTGACCAGGGCGTCGTGGACCGCCTCGTTCTCGGTCTTCCCCCGCCCGGCGACGAACTCGGTGATCTTCTGTCCCGACGGCAAAAGCACGGTGCATGCCACATTCACGACGAACCTGCCGTTGCCATGCGGCTTGGAGTCGTACAGCGAGCCGTGCCAGCGCGTGGCGTTGCCGGCGATGCCGACCCCCTGCTTGTCGACCACTACGTCTTTATGGCCATGCCCTTTGAACCAGTCGACGAAGAACGCGTTGATTTCCGACGGCTGCAAGTTGCCCGCTGGTTGCGCACTGGCCATTGGCGGCGCCGGCGAGTTGGCTTCAACCTTCGCGGCAGGCGCATCGTCCGCCGACGGCGCGGCGTCGCAACCCGTCATCAAAAACATGCCCAACGCGATGAAGAAGAAACCGCGTGCCGCGCTATTTTGCATGGTCAGAATCCAATTTGCAGAAGAGTGATTCGTTGAAATTCCGTTTCTGGTAACTCGATTTCGGCTAGCAACAGTGCAGCGCGGTCTCGCCCGGATAGTTTAAGCCGAAGGCGACCACTAAGGCGAACAGAATGTTTTTCTTCTTTACTTCCTTCGCGGCCTTGGCGGCCTTCTGTTCCAAAACTTGGCTTTTTTTGAACAGAAGTTCGCGAAGTTCGCAAAGGAGGACGACGGTTCAATTTAGTCGGTTTATGTGCGGAGCTTGGCCAGTTAAAGAACTCAATGATTGTGGCATCGCTCGATGATGCTGCGCACCGTTTCCGCATTCTTAATCGTGCGAACAACAACAGTCAGGCTCGCAATCGGAGACCAATCCGCCCGCGCCGCTCGTGCCAGCGCCTCCGCGAATTGTTCGGCTGACAACGGGCCGTAACCCGTGGCCAACGTGGGCATGGTCACGCTGATGGCGTCGAGTTGCCGTGCTCGCTCGAGCGCCGCCTCAATCGTCCGCTCTACCAATTCTACCGAAGAGCCATAGAAAACATCCACGGCAACCGCGTGGAGAATGTGCTTCACAGCCAGTGGACCCGGTCCGGTGCAAACTATCGTGCCCGGCTGAACGATCGGCTTGCCCCATTGTGCCAGATGACTGCGCAATTCCGCCTGGATTGACTCGCCGCCGCGCAGCAGGATCGCACCATTGACCCCGCCCGACATGTTGAGCTGCGGATTGGCTGATGAGATCAAAACGTCAGCCGCCTCGTCCAAAACATCGCCGACTTTGACCACGATGTTCATAACGCGGCTCCATTGCATCGATACCCGCTACCGGCCATCGCTGTTACAAAAAGTTAAGTCGCACGGAGGCAATGGCGCTCATTAATTGGAACCGATTTGGTGCCCGACGCAAGCAATCGCAGTCTCAAGATAAGTGGTTTAACCTTGAAATTTAGGCGCTACGCCTCTAAAATCCGAGTGTTGAGTCTATGTGCCATCGAAAGGACATGCCTGGGGGCGGCTAAAGTGCCCCTCGGGAGCGCGAGGCGGTTGCATCATTTCCATCTGGTCGACTCCAAAGAATCCGGGGCGATTTGCCAGACGAATCCGACATGTGACAAAGGGCTGCCCTCATCGGCAAAGGTGACGCATGGCTACCGCCGCTCAAAAGAATCAGCACAGCCCACCGGCAATGGAGTGCTACTCCTTCACTCTCGTCCTGTCAGGATTTGAGGAAATCACGGAAGCGATCGAAAATGCCCTGTTTGACGCAGGGTGTGATGATGCCCTGCTCGGGGTGCATTCCGGTTCACCGTATCTGGCATTTGATCGCGAGGCGGAATCGCTGGAAGAGGCGATCAAGTCGGCCATCAAGAACGTGGAAGGATGCGGCCAGAACATTCAGGTCGTTCGCGTCATTCCCCCCGGCGCGGACACGATGGAAACCATCAACGCCTACCTGAAAATGCGCCGGCAATTGCTGCTCAAGTCGCCCGACGGACTCTCCCCCGACGCAATCCGGCAAGTCGACGACATGCTGGCCGGGCTGCTGGAGAAGGACCCAGCGGTTCTGAAGCATGTCTTGGAAGTCATCTCGCAGCAGAAGTAGTCGCGTACGCGGATGCTGGGCCAATTAACTCCCCCACCAGCAACGACTTGCAGGCCCGCCCCGCCACGGGCTCTATGTCGTTGCCGCGGCAGTTCCTATACTTGGCCGAAGGGCGGCGGCTTCGTGCTGCATGCGTGCTTTCCACGAGGGTGAACCCCGGGGCTCGGGGTGGCTCTTTCATATAGCTAGCGACAGGGCCGCCGCTTTTTCATCATTACCCATCCAGCGAATTGAGTTAATTGACTTTCCATGCTCACCATCACGCTCCCCGACGGCAGTTCCCGCCAGTATGCAGATCGTGTCACCCCACTGGCCGTGGCCAAGGACATTGGCCCAGGGTTGGCCAAGGCGGCGGTGGCGGCCGAGGTGGACGGCAAAATCGTAGGGCTCGATACGCCGTTGCCCGCCGACGGCAGCGCGTCGCTGAAGATCTTTACCCGCAAGAGTCCGGAGGCCCTGGCTGTGATGCGGCACAGCGCCGCGCACCTGATGGCCCGCGCGATCATGCGGCTCTACCCGAACGTCCAACTGGCGTTCGGCCCGACGATCGAAAGCGGGTTCTACTACGACTTCGAGCTGCCGCACAATTTGTCGGAAGAGGACTTTCCGGCCATCGAAGAAGAGATGCGCAAGCTGGTGGCCGCCGACGAGCCGTTCGAGCGGCTGGAAGAATCGCGCGCCAAAGCCGTGGCCATCTGCCGCGAGCTGGCACAGCCGCTGAAGGTCGAGCATATCGAGCAAGGGCTGGCCGAGCATCCATCGCTATCGTTCTACCGGCAGGGAGAGTTCATCGACCTCTGCCGCGGGCCGCATGTCTTGAGCGCCGCCGCCATCGGCACCGCGTTCAAGCTGCTGAGCGTCGCCGGGGCGTATTGGAAGGGGGACAGCACGCGGCAGCAGTTGCAGCGCGTGTACGCCACCGCGTTCTGGACCAAGGAGGAACTCGACGCGTACCTGGCCCAGCTTGAAGAGGCCAAGCGCCGCGACCATCGCGTGCTGGGCAAGCAGCTTGAGCTGTTCACCATCGACCCGATGGTCGGCCAGGGGTTGATCCTGTGGCTACCCAAGGGGGCCACCATTCGCGGCGTGCTGGAATCGTTCGTCAAGGAAGAGCTGGCCAAACGTGGCTATCAGGCCGTTTACACGCCGCACATCGGCCGCGTTGAACTGTACGAGACCTCGGGGCACTATCCGTATTACTCCGACAGCCAGTTCGCCCCGATCGAGATGGAAGACAACGAGCGGTACCTGCTCAAGCCGATGAACTGCCCTCACCATATCAAGATCTACCAGTCGCGCCCCCGCAGCTATCGCGAGTTGCCGGTCCGGCTGGCGGAGTTTGGGTCGGTCTATCGCTACGAGAAGTCAGGGCAGCTTAACGGCATGACCCGCGTGCGGGGCTTTACCCAGGACGATGCCCACATCTTCTGCACCGAAGACCAGGTGGCCGACGAGTTCCGCAGTTGCATGGAGATGACGCAGCAGATTCTGGCCGCCCTGGGCATGAACAACTACCGCGTCCGGCTTGGCTTCCGCGATCCCAAGAGCGACAAGTATGTCGGCAGTGACGAAAGCTGGCGACGGGCAGAAGCGGAACTGGTCGAAGTCTGCCGAGGGCTGGGGATCGACGCCGTCCCAGAGCCGGGCGAGGCGGCGTTCTATGGCCCGAAGGCGGACTTCGTCGTCACCGATTGCATCGGCCGGCTGTGGCAACTTGGCACCGTGCAGCTTGACTAGATACTCCCCAGCAAAGATCGGTTCGGGCTGGAGTACGTCGGCGCAGACAATCAACTCCACCAGCCGGTGATGATCCACCGGGCGCCGCTGGGGAGCTTTGAGCGGTTCGTGGGCGTGTTGATCGAGCATTTTGCCGGGGCGTTTCCGCTGTGGCTCTCGCCCGAGCAGGTGCGGGTTTGCACGGTGAGCGAAAAATCTGAAGCGTACGGCCGCCGGGTCGAGCAGGAGTTGCGGCAGGCCGGATTCCGGGTCGGCGGCGACTTCCGGCCCGAAAAGCTGGGGGCCAAGATCCGCGATTCCCAGCTCGAGAAAATCCCCTATACGGTGGTGGTCGGGCCGAAGGACGAAGAGGCGGGCAGCGTCTCGATCCGCGACCGGATCGACGGGGCGCAGGTGACGGTCCCCCTGGCCGAGGCGATCGACCGGCTGCGGGAAGAGGCCGCCACCCGACAGGTCCGGCAGGTGGCCACCCCGGCGGCCCCCGCGGTCAGCCCGCAGGGGGATAGCAGCCAGGGGAATGAGTATTGAGCCGCCTTATAGCCCCGGGCTCCGCCCGGGGGTTTTCGGCTCGACTTCGGAATCCGCTCTGCCCCGCCAGTGTCGCCGCTGAGTGGTTTCCGGCAGATCAGGTGATTCGGGCTTGGTTGGCGGTTCACCCCCGGGCAGAGCCCGGGGCTATTTAGGGCGAGCTATACTTTCAACGGCCTGCCGGCTGAAAACTGGTGGACCACAGGTGATTTTTCCGTCGATAGACATTACTCTATACCATTCGTGCCGGGTGAGCCGGCAGGCACCCGTGGCGGGCCACTGCTCGGCGGGCGTTTCTTTTCACCACCTTGGAGGGCCTCGGCGATCGTGATCGATAAGAATTCGCAGCGGATTAACGAGCAGATCCGCATCACCCCCGTTCGAGTCATTGCGTTCGACGGAGAACAACTAGGCATCCTGACGACCGAAGACGCCATCGCCAAAGCGCGCGAGGCGGAAATGGATCTGGTGGAAGTCGCTCCCAACGAGCGCCCGCCGGTCTGTCGCATCATGGACTTCGGCAAGTTCAAGTACAGGCAAAAGAAGCGCGACCACAAGCACAAGACGCACGCCCACCACGGCCGCTTGAAGGAAATTCGCGTACGCCCCAAGACAGGGCAGCACGACATCGACTTCAAGATCAAGCACGCCCGCGAGTTCCTGGCGCATCGCGACAAGGTCACCATCTCCGTGATCTTCCGCGGCCGCGAGCTGGCGCACATCGACGAAGGGCGCAAGGTGCTCAATCAATTCGTCGAGCAATTGGCGGACATCTCGAAGGCGGAGTCTGCCCCCAGCCAGCAAGGGCGGCGGATCGTGTGCATTCTGGCGCCGAAGTAGAAGCCAGTACTGGTGGGCGATGTAGCGTGGGTGCTTGCACCCACGGCCCCGCTGGGGAATGTCCAATTCCTAAGCTCGAATGACGAAGGGTGGAGCTGCGCACGGCCTTTTTGGGCCTTCGTGCTTCGGCCTTCCTTCGTCATTCGAGGTTCGACATTCTCATGCTCATGGCCGGGAAAAGACGTGGGTGCAAGCACCCACGCTACGACTGGGCGTCGAATCCCTCGTCTGGCCCCAATTTCCCGCATTTAACGCCCCCGCCGTGCGGGTCCATTCCCCCTTGGTTTTTACCCGCCAGGGCCTTATACTGACGGACTTCAATTTTCCTAAAAATTGCCCCCTTAAATTACCACTGTCAATTACCGACTCTCCGCCCGAGCGTATCATGCCTAAGCAGAAGACTCACAAAGCGACCAAGAAGCGATTCCGCCTGACCGCCAAGGGGAAGGTGAAGCATCGCGGCGCCGGCACCAGCCACTTGGCCGCCCGCATGGAACACAAGCGGAAGCGCAACCTCCGCGGCACGCGCGTGTTGGCCAAGCCGCAAGTGCAGGCCATCACCAGAGCGCTCGCCGGAAACAGTTACTAGCATTTAACGCTTAACCGCGTCGCACCGCGAAGCGCAAAATCACAGCGACGCGAAATCAAACAAGGATTCACGACGATGAGAACAACCTGTGCCCCAGCCCGCCGCAAGGCGAAGAACCGCCTGTTCCAGAAGGTCAAAGGATT
>JAIOQB010000334.1 GCA_021413585.1 Planctomycetia bacterium | reverse complement strand
CGGCGGCTACGACAACGGCCTGGGCATGAACATCGCCGAAATCGACGGCACGTTTGTGCTGCCGTTTCCGTACAGCCAGAACGCGCCGCTGCTCATAACGCCCGGATTCGCCGTCGATTGGACCCAAGGGCCGATCACGTCAACCACCGGGGCCGACCTGCCGCCGCAGATGTACGAAGCATACATCGACGCCGCCTGGCGGCCGAAGTTCGGCCCCCGCTTCGGCGCCGACCTGGGGTTCCGCACCGGCGTCTACTCTGATTTTTCGTACTTCAATAATTTCAGCATGCGCTACATTGGCCGCGGCTACGGCACTTACACCTGGTCGCCGCACTTGGAACTCAAAGCGGGCGTGGTGTACATCGACCGGCTGCGGATGAAACTGCTCCCCGCGGGCGGATTGATCTGGAACCCCGACCCCGACACGCGATTTGAAATTCTGTTTCCCAACCCCAAGCTGGCGATCCGCATGACGACGTTCGGCAATGTCGACGTGTGGGGTTACGTGGCGGGGGAATATGGCGGCGGCTCGTGGACCATCACGCGCGACTCGACGAACCCCTTCCTGCCGCCGTCGCACGACGAGGTGGAATACGACGACATCAAAATCATCAGTGGCATCGAGTGGACCGGCAAGCTGAACCTAAAGGGTTTTGTCGAAGGGGGATTTGTCTGGAATCGCAAACTGAACTACCGCAGCGACATCGGCAACCTGGATTTGCGCAATACGATCATGGTGCGGGGCGGGATTGCGTTTTGATTTCTGATTTAGGATTGATGATTTCTGATTGGCGAGGGTAGCGGGGGACGTCTGATTTCGCACTGATGATTTGTTATTTTTTCCCGCCTGCGGACAACCGGTCATGGACGCAGTGCGATTT
This sequence comes from Planctomycetia bacterium, assembly GCA_021413585.1. Taxonomy (GTDB): domain Bacteria; phylum Planctomycetota; class Planctomycetia; order Pirellulales; family UBA7805; genus JAIOPX01. The sequence goes on along the minus strand of JAIOQB010000334.1, from coordinate 43,616 downwards.
CTCCGGCGGTTCCCCATCGCCCACGCCACGTTTGCTCTGTTCGCTTGCCTGATACTCGCCACATCGGCATTCGCTGCTGATTCTCTGGAACCGCGGCGGCTTCCTCCGCTGACGATCGAACGGCCAAACACGGCCGCGGAAGCGTATCCCTGGTGGTCCGCTCATCAGCCGGACAACGACCAGGCGCCAAGCGCCGGCCAACCGCAGATCTTGCCGGCCGGTTATGACATTCCGCTGGCCACGCCGCTGATTGAGCAAGACTCGCCGCTGTACAACAAGCCGGCCATCGACGCCGCGCGGGACGGATTCTTTCAGAAGATCAACTTCGACACCACCTATCTGCCGGGCGGTAACGTCTCCGACTTCGGCATGATGGATTTTGCCCTGTCGTCGACGTATGCGCTGCCGTTTCCGGCCCGCGATCGGCCGCTGGTGATTACGCCCGGCGTCGAAGCCCATTATCTCGACGGCCCGGCGGGGGCCGATGTGCCGCCGCACTTATACGACTTCTGGCTCAAGATCCGCACGCTCGGCAAGCTGGGGGACCGCTGGGGGTACGACATGGCGGTGTCGCCCGGCTGGCACAGCGACCTGGACTACAACAGCGGCAACGCCCTGCGGGTGACCGGCTATGGCTTTGCCGCCTACACCTGGTCCGACACGGTGCAGATTCTGCTGGGCGTGATGTACCTCGACCGCAGCAACGTGCGGCTGATCCCCGCGGCCGGCGTGATCTGGACGCCCGATGAGGACACCCGCGTCGAACTGACCGCCCCGCGCCCCCGGCTGGCGCGGCGGATCAGCACCAGCGACTGCGCCGAGCAATGGGTCTACCTCGCCGGCGAATACGGCGGCGGCACCTGGGCCATCGAGCAAGCAGGCGGCGTGCAGGACCTGATGACGTACAGCGACTATCGGTTGCTGCTAGGCTGGGAACGCAAGACGGCGGGCGGAATCAACACCCTCGTCGAAGCGGGTTACGTCTTCGGCCGCCAGATCAGCTTTACACAAAGCAACGCGGCGGATTTCAGTCCGACGGATACGATGTTGATTCGGTTTGGGGCGAAGTACTAGCGGTTAAGAAGATTGAACCACAGAGACACAGAGGCACAGAGAAAAAAAGAAAAATTTGAACAGAAGTCCGCGAAGGTCGCAAAGGTAAGGCATCTTGACGTTTTCCTGCTTCGCGTCCTTTGCGGTCTTCTGTTCAACAATTTCTTTCGTCTCCTCCATTCGTCTCTGTGCCCTCCGTGTCTCCGTGATGAATTAACTTTTCATCGCCCGCTTGAGTGCCGCTCCCATGTCCGCGGGGCTCTCCGCCACTTCAATCCCGGCGGATTTTAGTGCCGCGACTTTTTCCGTCGCCGTTCCTTTGCCGCCAGCGATGATCGCGCCGGCGTGGCCCATGCGTTTGCCGGGGGGCGCGGTGCGGCCGGCGATGAATGCGGCGACGGGCTTGGTGACGTGCTCTTTGACGAACGCGGCGGCCTCTTCCTCGGCGTTGCCACCGATCTCACCCATCATCAAGATCGCTTCAGTCGCCGGATCGGCTTGGAACATCTTTAATAGATCGACGAACGACGTCCCCACGATCGGGTCGCCGCCGAGCCCGACGCAGGTCGACTGCCCGAGCCCGAGGTTGGAGAGTTGCCACACCGCTTCGTACGTCAGCGTGCCACTGCGGCTGATGACCCCCACGGGGCCCTTGCGATGAATGTAACCCGGCAGGATGCCGATCTTGCATTCGTCCGGCGTGATCAACCCAGGGCAGTTCGGGCCAATCAAGATCGAGTTGCTGCGCTTGACCGTTTCGTACACGCGGACCATGTCGAGGACCGGCACGCCTTCGGTGATCGCCACCACGACCTTGATGCCCGCGTCAATCGCTTCGAGGATCGCGTCGGCCGTGAAGGCGGCCGGCACGAAAATCATCGTGGCATCGCAGCCGGTCTTTTCGACCGCTTCGGCCACGGTGTCGAACACCGGAACGCCGAGGACGTTTTCGCCTCCTTTGCCAGGCGTAACGCCGGCGACCACTTTGGTGCCGTACTCCAAACACCCTTTGGTGTGGAACTGTCCAACTTTGCCGGTGATGCCCTGGCAGAGGACTCGCGTGTTTTTATTTACTAGAATGCTCATTTTGATCGAAAGCCATTATTATTTGGGTTAGTTGATTTCGTTAGACGTGGGGCATTTCTTGATCACGGAAACAAGTATTGATCCAACTTCAGCTCATGCCTTGCCTCGGCGATGCAATGAAACACGAAAAATCGCTAGTGCGGTCAAAAAGGATGCGGCACCGAATGCACCTTCGGTCCAAACCTGCAAATTCCCGAAACCGACGTCGGCATCAAATCCGTGCTTGACGGCCATAAGCAAAAGTAGAATTCCAGTGAAAGCCAACATGAGTGCTAACCCCAAGTAGGCCGCACCCATGGATCCGCCTGCTGAGATCATCCTATTCAAAATTGCGACCTTCGCTTCGCATCGATTCTTACAAGCCAGCGAATCCTCCACCGTTTCCGCACATTGAACACACAACCCTCGTTGGCAATTCTTGCATATACCAACCGCGTCGGCGTCAGGATGAACAAAACAACGCATGGGCGCCCCGCTTGCGACGGCTTCAATTAACTACGCCGCCACCGCGGCAACCACCTTTTTCGCCGCATCAGTCAGGTCAGTGGCCGTGATGATATTCACGCCGCTGTCGGCCAGTATCTTGCGGCCCTCTGCGACCTCAGTTCCTTCCAGTCGAACCACCAGCGGCACGTTGAATCCCACGGTCTTATACGCCGCCAGCACCGCGGTAGCGATGGTCGTGCAGCGCATGATGCCGCCAAAGATATTGACCAGCACCGCCTTCACGCTTTTATCGGAAAGCAAAATCCGGAACGCTTCTGTCACCTGCTCCACATTGGCGCCGCCGCCGACGTCGAGAAAATTGGCCGGTTCGCCGCCGTGCAGCTTGATCAGGTCCATGGTGCTCATGGCCAGCCCGGCACCGTTGACCAGACAGCCGATCTTGCCTTCGAGCTTCACGTAGCTTAAACCCGCGTTGGCGGCCTGCACTTCGGCTGGCTCTTCTTCACTTAGGTCGCGGAACTCCAGCAGCTTGGGGTGGCGGAACAGGGCGTTGTCGTCGAACGTCATCTTGGCGTCGAGCGCTACGAGTTCGCCGGTCTTCGTCACCACCAGCGGGTTGATTTCCGCCAGGCTGCAATCCTGCTGCACGAACACGCGGCACAAACCCTGCATGAACTTCACCGCCGATTGGATGCTCGCGCCGGTGATCCCCAGCTTGGCCGCCAGCTTGCGGGCCTGGAACGCACCCAGCCCAGCGGCCGGATCGAACGACTCGTGAAAGATCAGCTCGGGCGTTTCTTCAGCGACTTTTTCAATCTCCACACCCCCTTCGCTTGATACCATCAGCACAGGCCGGGCCGCTTTGCGATCGACCACGATGCCCAGGTACAGCTCGCGGGCAATCTGGCACCCCTCTTCGACCAGCACGCGGTTGACGGTCTTTCCCGCCGGACCGGTTTGAATGGTCACCAGCGTCTGCCCGAGCAGATTGGCCGCCACGGTGCGAGCCTCGGCCGCGCTGCGAACCAACTGCACGCCGTGCTGCTTGGGATTGGAGGCGATCGTCCCCTTGCCGCGCCCGCCGGCATGGATCTGCGCCTTGACCACCGCCACCGGGCTGCCGAGCGATTCAAACGCCGTGGCGGCTTCATCAGGCGTGGCGGCCACGATGTTCCGCAACACGGCCACGCCGGCGTCGCGAAGGATTTGCTTGGCTTGATATTCGTGAATTTTCATGGCACCAGCCGCGGAACAAGCCGTGGCCCAATAGGGTGGTCAGCGTCAGCAAAAGTGAAGCGGTGGAGTATAGAACGGCACGCGGCGGGCGGTCAACGGGCGGCGACAAGGGTCGGAGAATTGGCCCGAAGGCTCATTCCTCCGCCAAACCGAACTCACGGCGGAGTTGAACTGAATGCTCTCCGGCAGGGATACCGCGTTCGCCCTTTTTGAAATCTTGAATCGACGCGTTCATCTCTAGCCGCTCGCTGCGGGGACCGTATAAATGTCGGCCGTCCAGTCTAACCACAGACCGCTGCGGCGTCTGTAAAGGCGTTGTAATGAGTGGATGGGTTCGCTGCGGCGGCCGCATCATGGGGGTGTCTCAAATTCGCTCTGCTTCTGCTTGAGGAGATCCAGAGTCTGCTGCTTGGAGCTACCCTCGTAACTCAATTTGTGGATGTGGCCGTCTCCAGCTTTGTCGACGACGGTTACGAATATATCTCCTCCTCGTTCCTCAAACGAAATCTGCGTGGTGTTAGTCCGATTCAACCGGCGAACTGTCTGAACACTCATTGGGAAAGCCGACGATTGCGGCCTGCAACTGCACCCAGTCTCTCCGAGGCACAATGTCGAGCAAGCCAGCAGGATGATGCAGTATCGAGCAGCCATCGGCTGTGGCCTATTGTCTGAGGTCAGCGACGCGGCGAAGCTTGTCACGAGAAGGTCTCCTCAGAGATGCGGTGTTCTACCATTTCTTGCGGTGGCGGGTCAAAACTCGGCAATTCACTTCTTCCCAATCAACTTCTGCAATTGCCCCCACGTCCGCGTATTCGCCACGTCCTCCTTCGTCAGCCCCGCCCGACGGGCCTGAATGATGCCGACTCGCATCTGGGCGAGCGACTCGACGCGGTGCGAGTCGGTGCCGATGACGATCTTCACGCCGTGCCGCTTGGCCGCGGCGCATTGGATGTCGCTAAGGTCCAGCCGCTGCGGCGTGGCGTTGAGTTCCAGCAGCTTGTGGTGCTTCGCGGCGGCGGTGAAGACCGCTTCGAGGTCAACTTCATACGGCTTGCGGCGGTTAATCAGCCGGCCAGTCGGATGGGCGATCGCCGCCACGTGCGGATGCTCGATCGCTTCTAGAATCCGGGCGGTGATCTGGGCTCGCGTTTGATTCTGGCCGTAGTGTACCGAGCAGATCACCCAATCCGCCTCGGCCAGCACGTCGTCCGGCAGGTCGAGGCCCCCTTTCTCGAGGATGTCGCACTCGACGCCTTTTAAAACCAAAATGCCCGGGTCGGTGGCGTTGAACTTGTCGATCCGTTTCCACAGTTTTTTCAACCGCTCGGGCGTGAGCCCGTTGGCGATTGTGGCCCGCTGGGAGTGGTCGGTGATGGCGATGTATTTCAATCCCCGCGTTTTGGCCGCGGCAGCCATTTCCTCCAACGTGTTGTTGCCGTCCGACTCGGTGGTGTGCATGTGCAAGTCGCCGCGAATGTCGGCCAGCTCCACTAGCTTGGGCAGCTCGCCAGCCGCTGCCCAGGCGAACTCCTGCCGCGCTTCGCGAATCTCGGGCGCAAAGCAGGGCAAGTCGAGCGCCGCGTAGATCTCCTCTTCCGTCTTGCCCGCCAGATATTTTTCGCCGCGGAAGATGCCATATTCGTTGATCTTCAGGCCGCGGTCTTTGGCCATCCCGCGCAGCACGACGTTGTGATCCTTCGATCCCGTGAAGTACTGCAGCGCCGCGCCGAATGATTTTGCCGGCACGACGCGCAGGTCGACGCCCAGGCCGCTGTCGAGCCGGACCGACATCTTCGTGTCGCCGCGCGCGACCAACGTCTTGACCGCCGGCAATTTCGCAAAATGATCCATCACCGCGGGCATGTCGTCGGAGTCGACCAAGATGTCCAGGTCGCCGACCGTCTCACGTCCACGGCGGTAGCTGCCCGCCATGGCGATTTGCTTGACAGCTTTGAGCGGCTTGAAGTGGGCCAGCAGAGCCTGGGCTTCGGCGTCCGCGTCAGCCCACAGCATCCGGTCGGCGGCGGTTTGGGCCAACTCCATGCCGGCCAGGATGATCTGTTCTGTTTTCGCGCCAAACCCTTTGAGTTCCTGGACGCGATGCGATTCGCAAGCGGCCTTCAAATCGGCGAGAGTCTTCACCCCCAATTCCTTATACAGCACCGCCGCCTTCTTGGGCCCCAGGCCGGCGATCCGCAGCAAGGCGAGCACGCTCTCGGGCGTGCGTGCGAGCAGTTCTTCCAGAAACGGCAGCTTGCCGGTTCCCACCAGCGTGGTGATTTTCTCGGCCAGGTCGGCGCCGATGCCATCGATGTCGGTCAGCTTGCGATCGGGGCTGGCGAGAATGTCGCTGATCGCTTCGGGCAGATCGTGGACCACCCGGCCGGCGTTGCGATACGCCCGCACGCGAAACGGATTAGCTCCTTCAAACTCCAGCAGATCGGCAATCTGATCGAGGACTTCGGCGATGCGGGCGTTGGTCATGGAAGGTGAAGGAATGCGGCCAGGGGGGAACGCGGTTCGTCTCTCCGCGTCGAGTTTACCGAGGAGGCAGCCGCGATTCCAGCCAGCTACACATCACGAGGAATACATTCCATGGTTGCAGCACCGGCAATCTCGTCCCTGGTTTTCGCCCGTCTGTGTGCCACTGGCTTTGCCAGTGCTGTTGACGGCAGACACTTCCGTGCCGCCCGGAAATTGAAATTCTGACAATCGAATTGAAGTGTTGAGTGGGTTGGTGGTGCCGGCACTGGCATAGCCAGTGGCATACGAAAAAGGGCGAAAACCAGGGACGAGCGTGTTGGATTTGCCGACTTTGTCCGCAGCGAGAGCTGGAGCGCAAAAAAGTCCCCCCGGCCTTGCGGTCGGAGGGACTGGCGTGGGTCGCCGGAGATTGTTTGCGTCACACTACCGCGTGGCCGAGTGCCAGCCGCTGTCGTCCAGCGGGCGATTCGACGGCACCGACACTTCGGTCCAGGATGCCATGCTATTCACAGGCGTGATCGTGCCTGAGAGCGACGCGGTCTTGTCGTTCGGGTTGAGCAACTGCGGCGCGGTGACGGGCTTCATGTTGCCTTCATTCACGCTCTTTTCAGTCGGCGCGATCGGATCGGCATTGGCCGGGGCCGTGATCGGAGCGGAAAGATTCAGCGGTGCGTAGTTCGGCGGCGCGGCTATCGGCTGTTGAATCGGCTGCGGCTGCGGACGATAGGCCGAGTTGCTCGGCATTGTGTTCATTGGATTCATCGGGCGAACGCTCTGGGCCTGCGGCGGATTTCCATACAGCGATGGTGTGGGTTCCGCGGGCACAGGCTGAGCCGGGTTCGGATCCGCGGCGGGCGTGGGGCCGGCGGCGGAGGGGGAGAGCGAGGGGGCGGGTTCCACGGCACTGGCCGGAGCAATCCCCGTGGCACAATTTCCATTCGGACAAGCGCCCGTCGCACAGCCACCGGCGGCACAAGCACCCGTGGCACAACCGCCAGTCGGGCAAGTGGCACACTCGTTGGTGGGACAAGTCGGGCAAGCGGGAGCGGAAGCGACATAGCTCGTCACCGGACGATACGCCGTGTACGGCACCTGCTGCATCTGCGTCACGTACGTCGTCACCGGCATGTACGACGTCACCGCATTGCCGCACGGACCGCACCCGGCAACGGGTTGGTAAGCGGTCACTGGCACGCTGACCATCTGCGTCCGGTACGCGGTCTCAGGGACATAGCTGACCACCGGCGAGTACGTCACCACAGGGGCGCAGCACGTTGTCGGCGGCGTGTAACAAGCGGTCACTGCGGCCGGCGCGCTGCACGCGGCACAAGGATTTGAGCAAGGCGAGCACGCGGGCGCTCCACACGGATTGCCGCACGGCGGCGCGGCCATGGCCGGCGCGGTCATCATGGGAGGAGCCATCACCGGAACAACGGCCACCGGCGCGACAACGACCGGCGCGCGACGATTGCTGACCCAAGTGCCGGTGCGGAAATCGTAGTAGGGGAAAATCGCGTAGCTCGGCGTGGCCGCGGCCAGCATGGCCACCATCACGCCCGCGGTCGCGACGACCAGGCAGCACTTGCGTGTACACCACATGCGGGAGAACATCGTCGGTCACTCCGTAAATAAACTTGAGGGCTTGTCGGTGAATTGTTGCGCGAATTAAGAAATGAGCATGAATTCTTTTGTGACGCGTTTTGGCGGTCCTGTCAACAAGCTGAGCTAGCGTCGCGACAAGATGGTTGCGAATTACAGTCGGGCAAGGTTCGGACGGTGCATAACCTATGCCGATTGCAACGACCTTGCCGCCGGCAAGGTCCACCTTGCCTCGCCAGTCTCAAGAAAACTGGCCAAGCTGGTGATCGTTCTCGCAATTCTAGGTCAAGATTCCTGCCGCGACTGCCGAACGGTGCGGGCGGCTGATGGCACTGCCAGTAGTGATTGCAGCGGTCCAGCGGCGCTCAGCGAGGGCGCGCGGAACGCTTGTGAAGGCCGTTGCGAGTGAGTGATGGTGAGGCGATGCAACCGTGTGGCGAAATGGCAACGCGGGGGCAGAATTGCGGCGGCGGCCGGCGGTGAATAGACTGCGGTTGAACACCATTTCGCGAAACGATCCGGACCGATACACCATGTCCCAAGGCGATCAACAAAACCCTTATGTTTCGCCACGGGTAGATGCTGACGCAGCCGCGAGTGGGCCTGCATTAGAAAAGAACTCTCCGCGCAGCAAGGTGAGCAATATCGCTGGGTTAATTCTCGCAATGCTGGGAACCGCGGTGTTCTCGCTGGTCTCGCCTAAATTTTTCCGGATCTTCGCCGAGTTCAAATTGCCGCTGCCGATGATTACGCTTCTGGCGCTCAACGCCTGGTTCATCTACGGCATGGGTACCCTGTTCTGCGGATGGTTCGCGATCGGTTTGATTGTAAGATCAAAACGACTCTCGTCCGCCATCGGATTTTCGGGGCTGGTGTGCCTCATGTTGGCGGGTATGTGGTTGATTCTTTCACTGGTGCTACCGTTTGTCACTCTGGTTAATTCTCTCAGCTGACAAGCCTGCCGACGGTTCCTCGACGTCGATCAAAAAACTGTCGCAAAGTAGATCGACTATCTTCGCCGCCGCTCGTACTGATCGTACAACTCCATCAGTACCAACCGCAGGTTACCCGCATTGCGGGCGAATGCCGCGCGGACGTCGTCGGCCGAGACGAGCTGCGGTCCGGAGGATTGCAATTGATTGACCAGTGCAATAGCCAGTTCCGGCGTGGCGACCGTTTGCAGGATCGTTGGCAAGCCGAGATCGCGATGCGTCGTGACGAGCAGCCCCCACGATTCCTTTCGATACCGCCGCCGCAGGTGCCAGCGGCTGAGACGGCCGAGTTGCTCGTAGCCATCGACGACAATCACAACCGAGTTGGCGGCGTCCTTCACCTCGCGAAACTCGGCCGGCATCCGGCGCTCGCCGTCGTGCAACGTGAACTGCACTACGCGCCGGCCGGCGGCTTCAATCGCCGGGCGTAGCGAAGCGAGCAGGGCCGACTTGCCGCTGCCGTGGGGGCCGATGATTTGCCCCAGCCACTCATGAGCAGCCAGGCGCTCGACGAGTTGCCGTGAAGTCGTGCCGTCGGGAAACAAATACGCCATCGCGCCGGGCCGCACCGCACGGCTTGAAAATGGATTCGTTGAAACCGCCTCCGGCTCAGGCATTACGAACGTATCCATGATTCAAATCTGGTTGGTCGTGCAAGGCACTGGCAAAGCCAGTGGCACACGGACGGAGGCGAAAACCAGGGACGATGTTGCTGGTTCTGCAATGCTGCGCCATTCCACATGTCACTACTCCACAGCCCTGGCCCTCGGCACCATCCCCAACTGAAACGACTGCTCGCTCACCACCTCGCGCCCCCGCCGCATGAAGACGCGGATTCGCACGCACCAGTGGATCCGCACGATCACGCCGTCGTAGCTCAATGGCGTGTTGGGGAGCGCCGTGCGGAATTGCTGGCTCAGCCGGAAGTCGACGTCGGTGCCGTTGTCGTTGGCGATTCGCTGGAAGTGATGTACCGCCAGGTCTTCGTCCCCCTTCCCTTCCGTGTACCACAGCACGGACAGCTCGACCGCTTTGATTTCCTGGGGGTCGGTCGTGTCGACAAAATACTCGCCGCTGAGCGTCTGCCCTGGGGAGTAAATGCGGCTGTCGCCGATCAATCGCAGCGAAACGCGTGGGTCGTTCATGTGTCGTGCCCGCCGCTGGTTGGAGTCGGCTGTCGCGACACGCCGCCCGCCGCCGCGTCGTGCGGCTGATGATTCGTGCCGGCCGCTGCTTCTCCGCCGCGCGGATGGATGATCACGGGAAAGCTGCGCTCGTAGTCGGGCCAGCGGGCCACGTTCGCCCGCACCAGCAGCCGCCACGAAATCGCGTTGTTGTCGCACTTGAACGAATGCATCGCCCCGGCCGGCACGCGAAACTTGCAGCGCGTTTCATACGGCAGCCCCGGCTGAATCTGCAAGTGCTCGTTGCGGAGGATCGACATTCGGCACACCTGCTGCGAGTCGGCCACGGTGTCGGTCCCTTGGCGATACGTCGCCTGCTCGTCGCACACCAAAAACACTTCCAGCGAGCTGAACGTCAGCTTCCCCGCCTGGGAAAGAAGAATTTCATATTCCTCGCCGGGCAACAGCGGATGATCGCTCACTTCCATCCGCGTCGCCCCCACTCCGGCGGTGATCAGGAATTGCCGCAGGAAGTAGTAGCACAACCAACCGCCGGCCGCGACAATCGGCAGGCAGAAAAACGTCAGGAACCAGTCGGGCTGCCGCGCCACATGCCCTCGAATGGCGATCGTCAGCAGCACCGCCGCCAGCAGATTCCACACCAGGAACGACATGGCGGCCGCAAAGAGTTGCCAGCTCGGCTTGGTGGCGATCGGCAGCCGGTACGCCAGCGCGGTGCCGGGGCTGTTCCGCCACTCGGCGTCGATGGGCACCGTCGGAAATTTGGGGGACTCGCGGCGCTGGGGCTCGAACAGTTCCATGTTCGCCGCCCGCTTGGCCAGCGCCGAGCGCCGCTCGCGCGACGTGCGCGATTGCAGCCGATTCCGCGCCAACCCAATCAGCCCGAACACAAAGAACGCCGCCGGCAGCATCGCCAACAGCCACACCCACCACACCGAGCCCCGGATCAGTACCACCTGCTCCGGGTCGTTCGGGTCGTACCAGCAGTTGTACGTCTCGCCGGGGCGGAAGCGTTTAGTCAGCGCCTCTACGCGGGCCTGGTCGTTGTACCAGGTGCGAAGTTGATCCCACGCCAGCTTATCGAACTTTTTGCCGTCGACCACATATTCGATGTGCACTTGCGGCCGATAGGTGGTGGACTCCATGCCGTGGTTTTCCTCCGGCAAAGGAACATCCAGCACCCGGCATGTCGTCTCGCGAAATCCGTAGTTCGCCCGCCATTGCGGGACGATCATCGTCCAGATGATCAGCGCCAGCGCCGCGCCGCCGAGAACCAAAATGGCGGTATAGAACAACGCCTCGCCGAGCCGGCCGAGTCGCTCCGACCCGGTCGCCCGAGAGCCCCGCTTCTTGCGGAAGAAAAACAAAAACCGCCTGGCCATAGTTAATTGCCCCGCGCGGCAAGGCACGAGACGCAATGAGATTCAATTGTGTAGGCAATACCGTTGAGGGTGCAATACGCAACCCTACGATTATACGAAGGATTGAGCCGGTGCGGACGGGCCGTATTTATCCGCCGGAAGGACGTTTCGCCGCCATGGGCTGGCCACGCAGCTCAAGTTGACACCCTAAAGGGCACCTCTATACTGCCCGGGGAGCGGTGAGGCGTCATAGCCGCTTCCTTCCGCTTCGGATATGAGAGAGAACTGCCAACCCGCTCATTCCTGGTTTTCGCCCGTCCGTGTGCCACTGGCTTTGCCAGTGCCCATGCAGGTTGACAACTGCAGGCAGTCCAAACTTGGAAATTCTGAGTGACAGAAGATAGAAGATAAGCGTTGAAGAGAATCGTGGCTCGAAACGGTGTGTTGAGTGGATTGGTAGTGCCGGCACGGGCAAAGCCAGTGGCACACGGCTTATGGCGAAAACCAGGGACGAGGTTACTGGTGCTGCGAACATTGAACAACCCACCCGCTCAAGGCCGACCAATGCGTATCCTGCCTCACACGTTCGCCGCCTTCTTGTTGGGCGTTGTATCTTTCCTCCTCCCCGCCGCCGCCGGCGAGTGGCCGCAAGTGCTCGGCCCGCATCGCAACGGTGTGGCGGATGGCGAACGGCTGGCCGATCATTGGGCCGCGGGCGAGCCGAAGACTCTCTGGCAGCGCGGCGTCGGCCGTGGGTTTGCCGGCGCGGCGATCTCCGGCAATCGGGCGATTACTTTTTATCGCGAGGCCGACAAGGAAATCGTCGAGGCGATTGAGCTGGCCGCCGGCAAGCCGATCTGGCGACAAGCATTCGACGCCCGCTACCAGGGGCAGATTTTTCCTGACGAAGACGGCCCGCTCTGTACGCCACTTATTCACATTGACAAAGTGCATGGAGATACTGTCATTGTCTTCGGCGCCGGCGGCGATCTGCGTGTACTCGCCCTGGCCGACGGCAAGCCGCGTTGGTCGCGGGCACTGTATCAAGAGTTCCGCACGCGCACTGGCTCGATCGACTACGGCTATTTCGGCGCCGGCAGCAGCCCAATCGTGGTCGGCGACAAGGTGCTCGTCAACGTCGGCGGCCGGGGCGTCGGAATCATGGCCCTGGCGATCGACAGTGGCCGCACCGTCTGGCAGGCGACCGACGAAGAGGCCAGCTACAGTTCCCCCGTCGCGACGGAGATCGGCGGCAAGCCGTGCGTGGTGTTCGTTGCCCGACTGCATTGCCTGGGCGTGAGCCCGGCCGACGGAGCGGTGTTGTTTCGGTTTCCTTTCGGACAGCGCGGCCCCACGGTCAATGCCGCTTCGCCGGTGCTGATGGGCGACCGGCTGTTCGTGTCGGCCTGTTATGGCGTCGGCGCGGTGATGACGAAGCTCACGCCCACGGGCGCCCAGCAGCAATGGGCCAATGACGAATCGCTATCGAACCACTACAACACGTCGATCCCGATCGGCGGAAATCTGTACGGCGTCGACGGCCGCGCCGACGTCGGCACCCCCTCGCTCCGCTGCGTCGAAGCCGACACGGGCAAAGTCACCTGGACCGAACCCGATTTTGGAGCCGCCAGCCTCCTGCTGGCCGACAACAAACTGCTGGCCATGCGAGTCAGTGGCGAACTGGTGCTGATCGAGCCCGCGTCGAAGGGTTATCACCGCCTGGCCGGCGTGCAGATTCTCGAAGCGCCAGTGCGGGCGTTGCCGGCGCTGAGCGAAGGGCATTTGATCGTGCGGGATGGGAAGACGATGAAATGCCTATTGCTGCCCACGCGGTGATTGCGATCACCATAGCCCCGGACTCCACCCGAGGGTTGGAGCAACAGCCGTGCCGACCACACCTACAAGAGTGTGCCTAGGGCTGAGCGAAGCGCAGCGAAGTAAAGCCGCAATCGCACGGCTCTCAAGCCATGCCAATCCAAATCGCTCACTAGCCCAAAGCACAAGCGAGGGGATACGGCTCTCCGCCACTCGCTTGCGCGTCGGGCTGATGATCTGTTGCGTAGGTCAGGCTGATTGATACTGCGAAACTGCAAACCCCCCGGGCGGAGCCCGGGGCTATATGTGCGCTCAGCTCGCACCTAGAAAAACAGCCATGTCGTCAACACGAACAGCGGAATCAGAACGCACAGGCTGTATTTCATGTAGCCGAAGAACGTGGGCATCTGCACGCCCGCTTCTTCGGCCAGCGCTTTGACCATAAAGTTCGGGCCGTTGCCGATGTAGGTGTTCGCCCCCATGAACACCGCGCCCAGGCTGATAGCTTGCAGGATCAACGGCTGAATCGTGCCGCCGTTGACCGGCAGATCGTGCGGGCCGCCCATCGTCTTGGCGGTCTCAAAGAACACCATGTATGTCGGCGCGTTGTCCAGCACCGAGGAGAGCACTCCGGTCGCCCAAAAGTAGCGAGCGCTGCTGGTCAACGGCAGATGTGGTCCCATGACGTGCAAAATCTCCAGCGCGGGTTGCATGCACAGAAAGATGCCGAAGAACAGCGCCGCCACCTCAATGATCGCGCCGAACGTAAATCGGTTTTTGCCGCGCACCGCCGCCGGGCCGAAGAGCAGCGAGACGACAATCAGCCCCAGCAGGCACATCTCGCGCAGGTACAACCACGGATGCCACTGCGTCCCGGGCACCACTTTAGCTGGATCGAGTAGCGCCACGCAGGCCACCACCAACAGCAGCAGCGGGCCGTTGATCCCCATGCCGGCGAACGTCAGCCGCCGTAACTGCGTTTCGTCCAGTGCAATATCGGCCTTCGTTTCCCTGGGGTAGTGAAAGAAGTGGTCCCACAGGAAATAGATCGCCAGCAGCGAGGCATTGACGAACAGCCACTCCTTCCAGAGCTGCAGCGTCCAGAAGAAATCGACCCCTTGCAAATAGCCGAGAAACAGCGGCGGATCGCCGATCGGCAGCAGGCAGCCGCCGCAATTGCAGACGATGAAGATGAAGAAGATCACGGTGTGCGCCACCCGCTTGCGCTCGGAGTTGGTTTCCAGCAGCGGCCGGATCAGCAGCATCGCCGCACCGGTGGTGCCGATCAGGCTGGCCAGCAGCGCGCCGACGGCCAGAAACGCGGTATTCGTCAGCGGATGGGCTTTCAAGTCTCCTTCAATCCGAATCCCGCCGCTGATCGTGAACAAGCTAAACAGCAGCACGATGAACGGCACGTACTCGCTGAGGATGGCATTGGCAAACACTGTGGCGGCGCCGTGCCAATGCAGACCGCCGTCGGCCAGTTGCGGCACGACGTGTGGCGCCGGCCAGTCGCCATGCACGGGTCCCCGATGCCCGACGAGGTAATACAACAGCGTGATCGCGCCCAAGCCGGCTGCGATGTAAAAGCGGTGCAGGTTGCTCTCCCACCAGTGCCGCGTGGCGGGCACAAGCGGCAGAATGGCGATGCAGCCCAGGAGCAGCACGAACGGCGCCACCCAGATGTAATGCGGCGGCGTGGGTTTTTCACCGTGGGCCTCCAGTTGATACTGCGAGTTGACCACCAGCTCCGTGCCGCGCTGCGGCCAACCCAGCGAGCACGCGGCCACATAGCCGACGAGCAGCAGCGCGATGGCCCATGCGGCGTTTCGTCCAATCGGCGGCGCGGAAGTGATCGTGGTCATGCGGTATTTTCGGCGGGGTGCTGCCAACCCCCGGGCGGAGCCTGGGGCTATTTACTTGGGTGCCGCAGTATATCTGGGTTGCTGACAAAACGGGCAAGCTTTGGCTAGTCGCTGGGCGTGAATGTTCGATGAAGTTCTGGCCATGAGATCATTTCAAGAAAAATATGGCCAGCCCAGCCGGGGGCGCAAGGCTTGTCAACACAACATGTTACTCCCATTGATGCCGGGATGGATAATTCCGGGTGGGCCCAAAATCAGCCGGAGTGATAGCAACCGGCACATTCGTTGCCTTGGAAGGGGGCCGTGTAGCCATTCCAGGATCTTTCACTGCGATTGATGACCGTTTCATTGGTCCCTTTCAGTAGATCGAAGTAATGCTTGCGAAGGTGTGACCAGCGGTATGGACCGTGATCGGGATTGCGGTAGTACGGCAGCCAGTCACACGACGAGTGGGCGGTAGGCTGGGTCGCGAGCTTCGTTCCAACGCACTTCAGGTTGGACGACGCTCGCGGCCTTGGCCGGCCGCTGTTTCCATTGAGGCGGGTATTTCGCCCTGCATTGCGTTCGACCGCGTTTTCGAGTCTCCACTTTCGTTCTATCATCTTCTGCCACAGGCGAACTTCATTGGTTGTGCTGCTCTGATCTAATCTCCGGTTGGACATCATCAGGTGGTGGAGCAACTGGCTGGGTATTTGACAGAACGACCCGTGACGTGGGATAAATAGTGTCAGGCCTTAAGGGGCCTCGTCCGCGTTGCAAGTTCGGCGGCGGCAAGAAGCTTTCGATGGCGGCGTGGGCACTGTGCATCCTTCTGACCATTAACCGGCGAGTGGAGATTTTTGAGCCATGAAGAAAATTGAAGCGATCGTCCGACATCACAAGGTGGAACCAATCAAGACCGCTCTGGTTGCCCTGGGAGTCCACGGCATGACGATCAGCGAAGTGCGCGGGTTCGGTCGCCAGAAGGGCCAGACCGAAACGTACCGCGGCGCGGAGTACAAGGTGGACTTCGTCCCCAAGGTGAAGCTGGAAGTGGCAGTCTCCGACACCAACGCCCAGAAGGTGATCGACGCGATCCTCAACGCCGCCAGCACCGGGCAGATCGGCGACGGCAAGATATTCGTCACCTCGCTGGCCGACACGATCCGCATTCGCACGCGAGAGACGGGCGAGACGGCGCTTTAAAGTAGAGTGGGTCGCCAGACCCACCACTTTGGCGGCGGATGGATCTGGTGGGTCTGCGGCCCACCCTACGCATTACGCACTCCAACCCCCGGGCGGAGCCCGGGGCTATTTGGTCAAGTGAATCTACGTGTCAGCCACCGCACCCATCTGCCGCGAGGTGTTCTACCGGGGCCGCGTCCAAGGAGTGGGCTTCCGCTACACGGCCCGCGAGGTGGCCCAGCGCCACGCCGTGGTCGGGTTCGTGCAAAACCTGCCCGACGGCCGGGTGCATCTGGTCGTCGAGGGGGGGCCGGAGGTTGTTGACGCTTTTCTTAGCGAACTGTGCCGGGTGATGGGCCGGTACATTCGCGATACGTCCGTTTCTGACTCGCCTGCCGCCGGGGGGTTTGACGGGTTTGATATCCGAAGGTATTGATTGATCTTTCGGCGGGAATTTCCCGCATAGGGCGAACCCGCCCCCTCCCGCCCGCGTACAAGCGATGCCGGCGACAGGTTTTCCAGCAGTCAGATACCCAAAACTCCTCGATCTGGACCTCTCCTCCTCGTGTCAGAAAACCTCCTACTTTCCTACAAGCCGGAATGGCTGCTGGGCTGCGGCGCCGGACTGGGGCTGGGCATTCTGCTGTTGATCTGGGGCGTGTTGACCCTCGTCAATCGCCGGGCGGGGGCCGCGGTGCTTGACCTGGCCGGCCAAACGGTAATTTGGCCCGTCCTGGTCACTGCCGCGCTGCTGGCCGGCGGGAGCCTGATTACAACGATCCTGGATAGCGCCGGCGGCTACCGCATCTTCGACCAGAAAGCCGCCGCCTGGCGCTCCGTGCCGCGGCTGGCGAGCGTCGGCCCTGGCAAACCCATCATCCAGCAGATTCCGCCCAAGGCTCCGCCGCAGCAATACCAGGTACACATTCGCGACGGCGAGTTGAGCCACATCGTGCTCGACTCGGACCGCGACTTTGTAGTCACCGTCAACACACCTGACTCGGCCGACCGGCCCGACGAAGACCGGATCCATCTCAAGGCCAACGAAACGTACGAATGGGACCGGGGGCGCGAGGCGCTCGGCCCGCTGGCCGGCAAAATCGACTCGCTGTACGTCAGCAGCGATGCTGACCCGGCCGCCTGGTCGCGGGGCGATCTGGTGGCGCAATTAGTGTGCGGGCAAGGAATGCTGTCGCTGGTCCCGACGGCAAGCGGCATCGGATTCGTGCCTCCTGCGGTGGCGGCGGTCGATCGCGAAATCCAGGAGCGCACCGCGGCCAATCTGGTGATTCGCTATGTCACGCAGCCGGTGGTGCCCCAGGCGGCAATGATTCCGATCACGGCGGCGGGGCTGGTTGGTTATTTCTGCTTCTTCGCCTTGCTGGGCTGGGGGGCGCCGAAGGTGTCGGCCGTGGCGCTGGCCACCGCCCGCGAGGCAATGGCCCAGCCGCTGTTCTATCTGCTGCTTTCCGTCGGCGCCGTGTTCCTGATGGGGCTGGTGTTCACGCCGTTCTTTACGTTTGGCGAGGATGTGCGCCAATACAAAGACAGCGGTCTGACCGTAATCATGGTGTTTACCATCATGTTCGCCGTCTGGACCGCCAGCGTGTCGGTGGCCGAAGAGATCGAAGGGCGCACTGCGTTGACGGTGTTGTCAAAGCCAATCGGCCGCCGGCAGTTTATCCTGGGCAAATACCTGGGCATTCTGGCGCCGGTCGCGGTGGCCTTTATTCTGTTAGGAATCTGGTTCCTGCTCTGGACGTCGTACAAAGTGGTGTACGATGCCCGCGAAAGTGCCGACCCGAATATCATGTGGCAGGACTGTTATGCCGAACTGGCGCAGACCGTTCCCGGCCTGGTGCTGGCGTTCATGGAAACGGCGGTGCTGGCGGCGATCAGCGTGGCGATCTCCACCCGGCTGCCGCTGCTGCCGAATCTGGTGATCTGCACGTCGATCTACATGGTGGGCCACTTGGTGCCGCTGCTGGTGCAATCCACGGTGGGGCACAATGAGCTGGTGCGCTTCATGGGGCAGCTTTTCGCCACGGTGCTGCCCGTGCTCGACCACTTCAACATCTACGCCGCCGTGGCCGCCGGGGCGGAAGTGCCCGCGTCGTACATCGCCTGGGTGGGGCTGTACTCGCTCAACTACATTGCCATTGCGCTGTTGCTGGCGCTGGCGATGTTTGAAGACCGGGATCTGGCGTAGGAAATAGTACCCCTCACGCTCCGCGTGAAGCGCGAATACGGCATCACGCTTCAGCGTGATGGGTACGATAAGGGGCTAACCCGCCTGCCGGCGCAGCAGCCCTTCCGCTGGTTGGCCAAGATGCCAATGCGGGCCGGGTAGAATCGATTTGCCGGGCTCGGTTTGAGACTGATGCGCCGCCGTGTATTGTGCCAGCGATGCCAGGATCCGCTCAGCCGCCGCGATGGTCGCCACCGCCTGCTCGCCCGTAACTCGGGGCGCACGACTTAGCAGGATCGACTGGGCAAAGTCCGTCTGCTCGTCCACCAGGGCATTGCTCTCCGGCGCCGTGATCGTTTGCAGCGGAAAGTAGTCCGTGAAGAACTTGTCGCGGATCGTGGCTTTTTGGTCGGCGGTTAACGTGCCAGGATCGATGCGGTGGTTCAACACGGCGTCGGAGGGCCGGACGATCTTCGCCCCGCGGGTGGCAAAATCGATCGCCACAAAGCCGCTCCGCTGCCAAACCTGCATCTCGCGGCAGGGCTGAAAGCTGACGCGCGAAGCATTGAGGTTGGCCACGCAGCCGTTGGCAAACGTCAGCCGGGCCGAGGCTACGTCCTCGTGCGGACCGATTACTGCCGCACCGACGGCGGAAACATCCACCACCGGCGACTGGGCCAGCCAGATTGCCACGTCGAGATCGTGGATCATCAGGTCCAGCACTACGCCCACGTCCGTGGAGCGGAACGTATAGCCGCTGTAGCGACGGGCCTCGACATACCGCGCCCCGCCGAGATGTTCGCTGGCGGCCACCAGGGCCGGATTGAAGCGCTCGATATGCCCGACTTGTAGCACGACGCCTACGCGAGCGGCCCGATCCACCAGGTCCTGGGCATCAACTGAGTTCGTCGTCAGCGGCTTTTCCACCAGCACATGGATCCCTTGCGAAATCAGATCGCGGGCGATCGCATGATGCGTCTGCG
Organism: Planctomycetia bacterium; assembly: GCA_021413585.1. Lineage (GTDB taxonomy): Bacteria > Planctomycetota > Planctomycetia > Pirellulales > UBA7805 > JAIOPX01. The sequence continues at coordinate 24,198 of JAIOQB010000334.1, read as the reverse complement.
TTGTGGTGGCCACAATGGCCGCGTCGATGCGACCTTTGAGCAGCCGGAGATCAGAATGGGCTTCGACACCCAATTCGGCGGCTGCGGCACCCGACGCGGCGGGAACTGGGTCGACCACCGCGACCAGCTTGAACTGCGGATGGGCGGCGGCCAGGCGAGCGTGGATCCGCCCCAAATGTCCCGCCCCGACAACGGCCAGGCGAAGCTGTGTCACGCGGCTCTCCTGCGCTCGCGGGCCCGGCCGTGTCGCCCTTCTTGCTGGTTCTGAATGAACGTCAGCAGGCGATTGACCTGGGGAACCAGTTGATCGTTGCCGCGTAAAATCTCGCGGGCATGGTCCAGCCCTACCTTGGCGCGGTAGATCAACCGATGCGCCTCGGCCAGGCACTTGATCGTATCGGCGCTGAAGTCATTGCGCTTCAAGGCCACTACGTTGATGCATCGCGGCCGAGTGGGAAATCCTTCGGCCAGCATGTACGGAGGCACGTCGTGCAGCACGCGGCTCAGGCCGCCGACAAACGCGTAGCTGCCGATCGTCGTGTAGTGATGCACGGCAGCGTTGCCGGACAGTGACGCATGGTCGTCGATATGAACGTGGCCGCCGAGCAGCGTGCCGTTCGCCAGAATGATGTGGCTTCCCAGCCGGCAGTCGTGCGCCACATGGCTGTTGGCCATCAGGAAGTTGTGATCGCCGAGCGACGTGACGCCGTCTTCTTTTTCCGTGGCCCGGTTGATTGTCACTCCCTCGCGGAAGATGTTGTGATCGCCGATGACCACCCGCGTGTCGGAGCCTCGATAGCTGATGTCCTGCGGCTCGGCGCCGATGACCACACCGGGATAAATGTGGTTGTGCTGGCCGATCGAAACGTGCCCCAGCAGGGCGACGTGGCTCACCAGCCGAGTGCCGCGGCCGATCCGTACGTGCGGGCCAATCATGCAGAAGGGGCCGATCTCCACGTCGTCTTCGATTTCCGCGCGGGGATCGATGACCGAATGCTCGGCAACGTAGCTGTTCATGACACGTACTCCGCTTGGTGCCGGCAACGCTTGTTCCAAGGATGGCATCTGAATGTGTCCTGCCCGACTGTTTTCTGTTTGAGTGTCCGAGTTGATTGAGATCATCATGAGGTGGAGTCGACTTTGAACGGGGGCGTGGATTCGCGGAGTCAGGCGCTGCGTCGTCGGGATTGAACCCGCTCTCCCTCTTGCAGCAGGATGCGCACCAGCTCGGAGTTCAAGCGATGCCCGCCGCAGTGCGATGCGATCTGCCCCACCACGCGGCAGCCGCACAGGGCCAGGTCGCCGACCATATCCAGCAGCTTGTGCCGGGCGCACTCGTCTTCAAAACGCAGCGTGTTTCCGATTGGCCCTTCGTCGTCGAACACCAGCACGTCGGACGTGGTCACCCGTTGGGCAAAACCCTGCGACCGGAGCCATTCGGCCTCCGACTTGCGAATGAAAGTGCGGCAGGGAGCCAGCTCACGCCGGAACAATTCGGGCGACAGCTCGAACTGCACCGTCTGCCGCCCAATGGCTGACGTATCGCGGTAATCCAGCCGGTACCGCAGCGAAAGGCTGTCCGATCGCGAAGGACGAGCCTCGATCCAGGATTCCTCATCACCCAGCCGAGTCACTTCGCGAATGATCAACTGAGCCGCCGACGCGTCCTGGGCTTCGATGCCGGCGGCGCAAATCGCCTCGACAAACGGTCCCGACGAGCCGTCGAGCCCCGGCATCTCGACCTGATCGACTCCCACCTCGCAGTTGTCGATGCCCAAACCGGCCAGGGAGGCGAGCACGTGCTCGATCATTTCCACGCGGGCACCGCCGCAACTCAGCGTGGTGCGCAGCGGCGTTTCGATCCGGTGCTCGACCCGGGCCGGAATCCGCACCCGGTTCGGCAAGTCGTCCCGCACGAAGACGATGCCGCTGTCGGGCGGTGCCGGCCGAAACTCGACGCGCACGTCCTTGCCGCTCCAGTAGCCGACGCCGCACACCACCGCATTGGCTTTGAGCGTTTGCTGCTGTGCTGCTTGCCGGGGTTGAGCGACGCGCGACGTTCGCTGCCAGCCAGGCTTTCCGCCTGCTTGTCGTGGCATCCATGCCTCCGTGGAAAATCCAGAACTGCGACTCAAACGAGATGAACAACGACATCGCTCGCCGACTATTGACCGGCGGGCAACGGCACGACCTGGCGGGTTGGAACGGGCTGCCGAACGCCACGAATGACGGCGTCCAGGATGATCGGCGTGATGTCGCGATTCGGGGCGACGTAAACGATCTGCCGCGCGATGCCCGACACCACGGCCTGCGGCATCTTGGGGTCGATCGGATCGCCGTTGAACTGCACGACCAGCCCGACATTGTTCGAGGCGCAGTACTCCTTCACGGCAATCTGGATTTCAGCGTAGACGTTCCAAAGGATTTCCGACTCGCGGGTGCGAATCTCTTTGCGTTGCTTCTCGGCGGCCAGACCCCACTCGGCCTTGCGGCGCGAGACGTCTTCGTCCACTCGCTTGTAGTCGGGGCTGCCGGGGATGTATTCCTTGAGGTGTGCTTCGGCCTTGATGATCGCCTGCTGCTCTTCCTGGAGCCGCTTGGCGGTTTCTTCAAAGTCCTTCTTCAGCCCGTCCATCGCGGAGCGAAACCGCGGATGGTGGTCGAAGATGTACTTGACGTCGATCACGCGGACGCCGTCGGTCGCCTGACCGTACGCCGTTCCGCTGGCAGCCAAGCCGACCAGCAGGGCCAGGGAGAGTCCGGCGATGCGGACAACGAGAGCGGGGGTGAGAAAACGGGCTTTCACGGTCAGCACTCCTTGCTGAAGAGAGATGTCTTCCTTGACTAGCACGATCTTCCTGATCGCGCGCCGGTGTTCCCGCGACCGGGCGGTTCGGGGCTCGGCATCCTCGCTGCCGCACGTTGCGAGGACACAAGCTCAGGAACCGACCGATTCGAGGGGGCTATTGTGCCGAGAAGCGCGGGACCGGTAAAGGCCAGAATTCACGGTTCTGGCGCAAAATGTTTGGGAAATCCCTCGGGTCTCGCGTGGAGTTCAAGTGTTGTGAGCGGTGCGGCGCTAGCCGCCGGTCCCACGATTGGCATCGCCCCACGGACCGGTGGCTAGCGCCAATCCGCTCAGGTTCGTGGACGTCAGCGTCCCGCGCCGGTCGTCTTGCCCGCGCCTTGATAGAGCCGGCTCAACTCGCCCAGCAGCGCGTCGGCGGTGTAGAGCATCCCGGTCGGCTGATCGAAGTTCGCGCCGCCCGGGGTCGACCGCAACTCGCGCGACATGTTCTTGCCGTAGCGGCTGGTGGTCATGTACTCGATCATCTGCTGGCCCCCCGGTCCTTTGATCAGCGCCGCCACAGTTTGCTTGCCGTCGGAGAGCATGCTCAGCCGATCGACGCGGTCGTAACCTTGCGGCAAACCCGAGATTTGCCGCATGAAACGCCGCCCTTTGTCGGTCCGCAGATTCGTCACCAGCCACGAAGTATCCGCCGGTATTCTCGCGAGCAACTGCTCCTGCTGCGGCACCGTCCAACCGGCCGCGGCGAGCTTCTTCAAGATCGGCTCGACCTGATTGCGGCTGATGATGTCGTTGGCCTTGTAGTTGCGTTCGGTGGCGAACTGATCGCGCACGATTTGCTGCACCTGAGGCCAAGTGGGCTTGGTGGCATTCGGCGCCGTTGGCCCCGCTGCGCTTGCGATGCCGCCAAGCAATGTGGCGAGTACCAGCGAGGCGGCGGTGACGGACCGCTGACCGCCGATAGCCGACAGCCGACAGCCCACCGCCATGCCATGCTCAACTTTTTCGGCACGGACTATTTTCACAGCAATGGACATGGCAGATTGCTCCGAGCGGTTGGGTTGTGTGGCTTGCAGGGCAGGGGCCGGCGAACCTTTTGCGGCGATTTGGTTCCTATCAAATATAGATCGTGCCGCAACTGACGCCGGCTGACTGCAAACTGGCGTAAGAGCCGAGAATTGCCGCTCCGAGCTGGCCCCGCTGGCTGCCGATCGACCAACCGCGGCGGCACTCGCAACTCATTGCTGAATAGCGAGTTAAGGCATTCGCGGCCGGTCATGCGATCTGGGGGGCCGACGCCTCCGTTTTGCTGGCAGTGCGGCTGCCAGCACACGCGATAAATCTGTTGTTGTTTTTATTGATTCAACCCCGGCTGTTCTGATTCAACATTGCCAGTCGCAATTTCAAGCCTGCGATCCGGCCAGCGCCGCGTATCCGCCGTCTGATTCGGGGATCGCGCTGTTGCAGCGCGCCGATCAATTGCTGGCGTCAGTGGACGAGCTTCGCGCCCGCAAGCAGTAGTGTCAGTGCGCATAGCCCTGGGTGCCGCCCGGGGGTCAACGGTATCCGCCGAAAGGGTGATCGGGTGCCACTGCTGGCTTGCCCAGCAGTGCGTTGTTGGGGCACTTCTTAGCGGTTGAATCCCGTGAATCGCTCCACTGGACAAAGCCATGTTTGAATAGTGGTGGCGCGGTTGCCAACCGTATATTCAGAGGCGAAGTAGCAAGGATTCTCAATTGGGCAACGGCTATGAAGTGGCCAAGGTTCGGCACTGCTGGGCAAGCCAGTAGTGGCACCCGCGCGCCGTACCGGTCACGGCCTCACCAACCGCTCCAGATCGCGGAAGTAATCTGGATACGTCTTGGCCGTGCAACCTGGATCAAGGATGACGACGCCCGGCTGGCGCAGACCGGCCAGCGCCAGGCTCATTGCCATCCGATGATCCTGGTAAGTTTCAAGCCGCGCGGCGCGGAGCTTGCCGGGTGTGATCCGCAGCCCGTCGTCGAAAGTTTCCACTTCGGCGCCGAGCTTGCGCAGCTCGGTGGCCAGGTCGCCAATGCGGTCGGTTTCCTTGTGGCGAATATGCGCGACGCCGCGGATCGTGGTCGGTCCCTCGGCGAACAGGGCCACTACGGCGAGCGTGGGAACCGTGTCACTGATGGCGTTCATGTTGGCGTTGATGCCTTTTAGATTACTGCCCTGCTGCGGGGCGCCGATCAAGGTCGTTCCATCGCCGGCGTATTCCACGCGGCAGCCCATCTGCACCAGCAGATCGCAAAAACGGACATCCCCTTGCAGGCTGTCGAGCGATAGCCCGTCCACCCGCACTTGGCCGCCGGTGATGGCGGCGGCCGCCCAGAAGTAGCTGGCGGCCGAGGCGTCGGGCTCGATGGAGTACGTGCGCGGCTGGTACTGCGACGGCGCGGCGATATTAAACTGTTCGTGCCCTTCGTCAATGACGCTGACGCCGAACGCGCGCATTACGTCGAGCGTCATTGTCACATACGGCAATGACACCAGCGTCCCGTCGACGCGAATCTCCACCGGCGTGCGGGCACAGGGCGACGCCAGCAACAGCCCACTGAGGAATTGGCTCGACACGTCGCCCCGCACGGTGACTTGGCCGCCGCGTAGTCCATTGGCCTTGAGTAGCACCGGTGGACAATCGCCGGGGGATTCGGCCTTGGCCTCGACGCCCAATTGCCGCAGCGCCGTGATCAAGTCGCCAATGGGGCGCTGGCGCATTCGCGGCACGCCGTCCAACCGGTACGAACCGTGCCCCAGCGCCGCCACGGCCGCCAGAAAGCGGATCGTGGTGCCGCTGTTGCCGACGAACAGTTCCGCCTCGGCGGCGGGGATTCGCCCGCCGCAACCGGTGACCGTCAATCGCCGCGCGGGCCAATCGGCGACCACCGCGATGCCGAGGCGCTCAAGCGAGTCGACCATCACCTGCGTGTCTTCGCTCACCAGCGCGCCGTCGAGCGTGGATTGGCCCTCTGCCAACGCCGCGCAGACCAGGGCCCGGTTGGTGATGCTCTTTGAACCCGGCGGACGAATCGACCCGCGCACCGGCCCGGCGACCGGGGTGATTTCAAGTTCGCGAACAGAGTCGGGCACGCCGGATGTTCCTGGTGAATTTCTTACCGGATTTTTTCACCACGGAAACACGGAGGCACGGAGAAGAAAATCCCAATGTCTAAATCCCAATGTCCAACAAGAATCTGTGGTTGTCTTTTTGGACATTGGGATTTAGACATTAGACATTAAAAACCCTCTCCGTGCCTCCGTGTCTCTGTGGTGAAATTAACCTATCTCTCCGCCCTCAATTCAACCCGCGCAAGAAGCTATTGAGGTCCGAATCTCCTCCCTCGTCTTCATCCGCGTGACTATGACCGGTCACCGATTCGCCGGTGCCGCTCGACTGTTCTCCTATTACCGACTCATCGGAATCAAACACCACTTCGTCCAGTGGTTCGTCGCCGCTGTGTGATGGCTCGATGCTTTGCGATGACTCGTTGGATTGCGTCGAATCGCTGACGTGCATTTCCGAGTCGAACACCGCTTCCACCACTTCGTCTCCCGCTTCTTCCGCGTCTTCCATCAATTGGCCGGCGGCGATCCGCTGCTGCCAGTAGACCAACTGCTCTTCGCTGAGGCCCGAGTCACGGGCCACTTCGAGCGTCACTGCTTTGCCGTGCGTCGGCAGCAGGGCGTTGATCTTCAATCGTCCGTTCTCTTCGTACTGAAACACCACGTCCACCGGCGTGTGCTCGGGAAGATCGGCCGGCAGGTCGGTCACCGTGCAGTTGCCGATCACCGTGGCGTTGTGCCCACTGTCGTCTCCCCCTTCCACCACGCGGACCACGACGGTCTTTTGCCCCTTTTTCTGGGTGAAGAATCTTCCACCCTGCTTGGCGGGGAGCCGGCTGTTGTGGCGGATGATGATCCGCCGTTTGGGGCGCCCTGTGGCCGCTTCGGTCCCCAGCACGCCCAGGTCGTGCGAGCTGACGTTGGTGATGTTCCCCTTCGCTCCGGCATGCACCGCGCTCGATTTGCCTGCCAGCAGGAACCCGGCATACACCGCCGCGCCGTGGGCCACCGCCTCGTCGGCCGCCAGCGAGCGATCGGGCTCGAGGCCGCTTTCGGCCTTGAGCATCTTTTGCACCTGCGCCATCCGCGTGGAGCCGCCGACCAGCAGCAGCCGGCTGACCTTGCTCCATTCGAGGCTCGCTTCCTTGAGCATCTTGCGGATGGTGAACCGCGTTCGCTCCAGCAGATCGCTGGTCATCATGTCGAACTCGCGGCGTGTAACCGGAATCCGCAGAAACCGGCCTTCGTATTCCATGGTGACGTTCACGTCGTCGCGAGCGGAAAGTGCCCGCTTTGCCTCTTCCGCCTCGCGCTGCAGCCGCACAAGGGCCGAAGCGTCTTCGCGCGGATCGAGCCCTCCGTGCTGCTCGGCAAACCGGACCGCCACGAAATCGACGATCCGCTGGTCCCAGTCGATGCCGCCGAGGTATACGTCGCCGGCGGTGGCCAGAGCGGTGTAGTCGTGTCCTTCGAGATGCATCAGCGTGGCGTCGAACGTGCCGCCGCCAAGATCGTAGACGAGCACCGTCTCGGGCTTTTCGATCAACCCTTCGCGATTGAGAAAACCACGCTCGGCGCCGTAGGCAATGGCGGCGGCGGTGGGCTCGTTGAGGATGTCGAGGATTTCCAGGTCGGCCAGCCGGCCGGCGTCCTGCGTCGCCTTGCGGCGCGGCTCGTTAAAATAGGCGGGGACGGTCACGACCGCCTGGCGGACCGGGCCGAGCTTCAACTCCGCGTCGGCTTTGAGCTTTCGCAGCACAAAGGATTGGACGACTTCCGGCGGCAGGTGATGGCCACGGATCGCCTTGCCGAGCCGCGTGGCGCCGATATCCCGCTTGGCGTAGGCGGCGATCGCCTCCGGCTCGAACGAGGCCAGCTTCACCGCCTCCTTGCCGACGATCACGCTGCTGCGGTCGAACATCACCACGCTGGGAGTGGTGATATCCCCTTCGGCGTTTTGAATGGTGCGGGGGCGCCCCTGGGCGTCTACCGTGGCGACCACGGAAAACGTGGTGCCTAGGTCGATGCCAACCGGCGGGCCAACTGCGACGGGTCTGCTCACGATGGTGCTCTTTCAACAGGTCCGGAGATTATCTGCGAAGTAAGTTCACTGATTTTGTACACTGATTTTGTTCACCACGGAGGCACGGAGAAGGTGGACGGGAGGTTTCTCGGTGGATCTTGGGGTTGCTTGGCGCCCTACGATCGGCTGTTCAACCCTGCGACGCTCCCACATCACGATAACGGGCAGCCTGCGGATTTCAAGGCGACTAATCGGCCACCCTGCCTATCGGACCATTTCACCCGCCGCGCTGCGCGTTAAAACGCCTACAATAGCGGTCGCGGGCGGTTGCACCTGCGGCGGTGGCGACAAATAATGAAGGGTGGAAGTGCTTGCTCCGTCTTCCTCCGGGAGGGGGCCGGGGCAGGAGTTTTTCGATATTGCATTGTCAACGCTAAAAATTGGGATTTGCTATATCAGCCGCAGGGCGCTAGCCCTCGGTTCATGCCGCATAAACCGGGGGCTAGCGCCCTGCGGCTGATCCCATAATTGAGCTGTGACAAAGCTGTAGTCCATTATTCGTTTGTCCTCGCGACGCCGCGCCATGGCTGAATCCTTCGATCCCTACCACAAATGGCTCGGCATTCCGCCCAAGGATCAGCCCCCGCACCATTATCGTCTGCTGGGGCTCGATTTGTTCGAGACGGACCCGGAAGTGATCGAGGCGGCCGCCAACCGGCAGATGGCCTACATCCAGGGTTGCGCCACCGGCCCGTACGTCAGCCTATCGCAAAAAGTCCTCAACGAGGTGGCCCAGGCCCGGCTGGCACTGCTCGACCCCAAGCGCAAGCCGGCGTACGACGAGCAACTACGCACCCGGCTGGGGCCGGTGCAGATCGACGAATCGGAGTTCGACGACGATCTCGGCTCGCCGGTGCTGATTCAGCCTCTGACCACGCTGCAGCCCCCTTCGTCCTTCCCTCCCCAGGCGATTCAACCGCAGTTGATCCCGTCACTCCCGTCCATGCAGCAGATGGCGACCGGCATGGGCGGGCCCGCCGCCGCCACACTTCCGCAGGGGATGCCGGCCGAACCTGGGTTTGACATCAACACTCGTCGCGGCCGCAGCGCCGCGGTCGGCAAAACGGCCCGCGGCAAGTCGAACGTGCGGTTTGACTGGCGGTTCGGAGCGTTCATCCTCGGCGCCGTAGCGCTGGTGATCATCGGCATCGTAATCGCACATCATGTACGCGAGACGCTGGAAGGTCCGCAGGAACTGGTCCCCGCGCAAACGGCGCCGGCAAAACGGTAGGAAACCACCCGTGAGCGGTTCGGCGCTAGCCACCGGTAAGTCGGCACCTCACCGCGCTAGGCATGACTGGCTTCATCCTCAATTCTCTGGCGTTATGCAGCTAAAGACGCCAAAGACCGCGAAGTCGGCTGGATTGGTCGTCAGGATGGACTGAATCCCAGCGTGGTGGTACGTCGCTGACAGCAGAGTATCTAGCAATCGTTTTCGTCCCAGAGAAAACTGCTGGATCCACATCAAAAACTGGCTAGTAGCCGCCTCACTGGGAAATGCCTGCCGCACATCGCTTGCTGTCCACCACTGCTGAGCTACCCGCCGCGCTTGATCCATGGTCAGCGGATTTTCCAATCGACGCTGGTCCGTAACGACATGCAGGAATTCGGCAAGCACCTGGGGCGCTATGGCAATTAAATCGCCCGCCGCGGAAAGTTGCGCTAAAATGCGCCGCGCGGCGGCATGGCCACTGTGCTCGGCCAACTCTGCCGCAATCAGAAAGCTTGTGTCCAACCCATGAACCATCAGCGTCCTTCCAGCATCTCCCCCAACAGGTCGTCGTCGGACGACAGCGGATGAAGTATTCGCCCCACGCTGATCGGCTGGATGTCCAAGACCCGGTGCGTTCCCACGGCAATACTTTCAATCGTGACGCGAACCTTTTCCTGGTTCTTCAAGGGCAACGGATGTTCCAGTTTCAAAACGCCATTTTCATACACGGCGTCAACGATGTGCGACATAAACACTAACCTCCTAAGGCTTCCCCATTATACCACGATTGCCCATCGCGAACAGAAGCGTTGAATCGTTCAGAACGTCTGTAGATTGCAATACGTGCAATTACAGGTAGTCGAATCCGTCACGAGGAAGTTGGCCAGCGAGCCAGAATGCCGGCAATCGCCTGTTTAATTCTGTCAACTCCAATCGGTTCACATTCAAAGTACGTCGCAATTCCAGCACAAGCTGTCTCAATCTGTTTTTGTGAAAAGGACCGCAATTGCTCAGTGGTAATGGGTTGACCCAACGCCCTGCAGAGTGCTTCATAACACTCATGTGCCGAAGCATCTTCGAATGGCACTGGTGGACAGATTGCGTATGACAATTCCTCACCAACAGCTTGGATAAAGTCAGGATCTTCGGATATTGCCATCCGCGTGCCTCATGTTGGCTATGTCGACACCGCTAAAGAAAAGACGGCTCTAAAGACCGGTGGCTAGCGCCAATCCGCTCACCATCTGGCATCGCCATTTCGCAAATTCACTTCGCCCACTCGTCCAACAGCAGCAACAGGTCCTGCGCCGGCGCGCCGGCCGCCGCGGCTTCGGTCCACAGCTTGCGGGCTTTTTGGCGGCCGTTGTTGCTGACCATGGTGGGGTCGACGGCCAAAAATGCGCCGACGATCACTTTCGTGGCGGCCGATTTGTCCATCCAGTTTTCGGCGATCGTGCGGGCCAAGGCGGAGGGGAGGTCGCGGCGCGTGAACTCGCGGTTGGTGCCGGCCCAGCGGATCAGCAGGCGGTCTGGGCCCGACTCGATCACCAGCACGCGCGTGTCGCCGACTTCGAGTTCGGTCCCCTGCAGGTCCGGCATCGCGGTGCGAACTGCGCGCCAGAACTCACTCACGTATTTGACTAACAACTCGTTGCGTTCCACCTCGTCCGCCATTGATGTCATCGCGGAAAGTTCCCCCGCCTCTTTGATCGCCGCGCGGGCAGCGTCCATGTCGCGCGCGGCCAAGGCCTGTCGGGCGCGATCGATGGCAGCACGAATCTTGACCGTTTCCTCGGCCGTGGCCTGACGCGGCGCCGGCGTGGCGGGAGAGGGTGCTACTGGTGGCGGAGCCGTCGGCGGAACCGGTTTTGGAATCGGCTTCGGCAGCGGCATCGGCTCGACCGGCGGCGATTTGGGCGGGGCCGGCTTCGGCACGGGCGCGATCGGTTCTTTGGGGTCGTCGGGGAATAGCGGCGGATTGCTCGGCGGGTCGACTGGCTTTTTGCCCACGGGTTTTTTAACGGGTTTTTCGACCGGCTTGTCGACCGGCTGACTTGGCGTTTCCGGCGCCGTCGGATTCGCGCTCACGACCACCGGCTGTCGCTGCATGCGGAAGATCAACCCCAGCGCGCCGCAGAGGATCACCACCGCCACGGACGCGACGGCAATCAGGCCCCACGGCAGCGCCGCCACCGACGCGCTGCGGCGCGGCGCGGCGGTTTTGCTTGCGGTCGGCGGGAAGGGCTGCGAGACGTTGGCGTGCCCCAGCAGCGGCGCGGGTTCCGCGGCCGATGGCGGCGCGATTGCCGTGGGGGGCAGGGTGGTCGCCGCGGCGTGGCCAGCGGCATTCGGGCCGGCGTCTGTTGGAAATCCCAGCAAGTGCGGAATCGAAGACACGACCAGCGGTGCCGCCAATCCCTCGGCCACCGCCGATCCGGCCCCGGTGGCGCGAAACGCGGCGGGGCCACCCGCGTCGGTCGTTGTGTTGCCGAGCGGGACATCGCCTGAAACCGAATTGCCCGCCGCGGTATTACTTCCGTTGGCGCCGTTCGGCAGAGCAGCAGGAGGCAACAGGTGGGCGGCCGGCCCACGTTCGACGAATTGTGGAATGATGAATCGAACGGGACGATCGGCCGCGAGGGGCGCAGGCTGGCCGGCGCTCGGCGCCGATGCAGGCCGGACTGGGGCGGCAACGGGCGAGGGCGCAGGCGTCGGTGCAGGTATGGGCGCAGCAGGCGCAGTGGCTGTAGGTGTTGTCGCTGCCGGTGTTGTCGCCGAAGGTGCCGTCCAACTCGGCGGCATCACGTTGCGCACCTGCGCCGCTTGCGGCTGTGTGGCCGGCGGCTCGGGATTGCGAAGCGCGGGATCGTTTGTCTCCACGGCGGGTGTCGGCTCCACCGCCAACGTGATCGGCCTGGTGGCCGGCGGGACAGTGGCGGGCGGCGTAATGGGTGCGGAGGCAGCAGGCCTCGACGCGGGCAGTGTCGGCGGCGAGATCGGCCGCACAGGGGCCGCAGATCGCGCGGCCGGCGTTTTGGCGGCGGGCTCCGTGGTCGTTGGTTGTGCGTTATCGCTCTTAGGTGGCATCAACCGAGTGGAGGACAGCGATGCCGCCGTGTCCGGCGCCGGCTGAGCGATGATCGACGACTCGGCAGGGGCCGCGGGCGAGTGACTGGCGCTCGACGCGGCCTCATCAAACGCAGAGTTCATCTCAATGTCATCGAAAACCGAGGCGACCGGCATGTCGGCACCCCAGGTGCGGAGGTCGGAATCGTAGGCCGCTTTGTGCTCGGGATCGCACAGGCAGCGCCGTGCTTCGTCCAATTCGTCGAGCAATTGTCCCCAGGCGGCGGCCTGGTCGCCGGGGCGGCAGCGGCGGACTTGCGACTTGCGCTGCTCGGCAGCGCGACGAATCAATTCGACGTCGTTCTCGTACTGCTTCAATCCCAGCAGGGAATAGTGATCGTGCGGCCCCTTGGCGGAAAGCCCCAGCCACGCGACGTAAGGATTGAACACATCCGACACGATCAACAGGCCCCGTGTATTGTTTGCACTCTTTGAAAGTTCCGCCCGCGCCGAGCCGCGGGGTTATCCCCGCGGAATCCCATCCCGCTCTTCAACCCCGCCCGTCGCGTCCTGGTTCCGTTGTCGCGGGCCAGGGCTACATCTGATTATCCGGGGCCGCGATTCGACCTGCAAGGCGCATTAATTAGCCAAGGGTTTGAATTGAGGGTCGGCTGCCAAACGTGGATAACGGCGAGTGCCGTGCGGAGCGGGGGCTGCCAGCCGATTCACCCCCGGGCGGAGTCCGGGGCTATGGGGCGTGAGCCGACGGCGTCCAAGAGAGAGTGCCATCAGGAACCGAACGCCGGGCCGCGTTACTTCCCATTCATTGCGTTGCTGATCGACGTGGACGACTTGGTGTAGCTGGCGGTGGTGTTCGTCCCCACCAGGGCGACGGCGCTAAAGCAGGCCATCATGATCAGCCCCAGCATGACGGCGTATTCCACCGCCGTCGGACCGTCTTCATCGGCCAGAAATCGTGCAACATGTTTCAAGAAATGTGTCACTTCGATTCGCCTTGAATGCCAACAGCGGACATAATTTTCAGAGAAGTAATGTGCGCAAGCTCGTCGGCCTGCCGCGCCGATCAACCCTCTGAAAAAGCATACGTTGTTTTTCCGGGCGACCGCGCAAAACCCGCGGCCGAGATAGGGCCTGCGCTGCGGCTGGCGACCAGGCGGCGGTTAAAGCCGGCACTGCCCGCACAATCGTCAGCGGAGGGGCAATTCGGCGAAGAAGAGGGCGGCACAGTGCTGGGAGAAAAAGTGGCAGACAGAAAAGTAGCGACGGGCGGATTCGAACCGCCGACACATGGCTTATGAAGCCATTGCTCTAACCAACTGAGCTACGTCGCCAGGTAAGGCAAACCATGGTACGTTTTTGCGGGCGACGGATCAAGTGGACGCCCGAGGGCGAATGACCAATGATCAAATCCCAATGACCAATAAAATCTGTAATTCTCGCTTACCGTGCCAGGCTGCTCAGCTTCCGCAGGCGTTTCACGGCGGCGGTGACTTCGCTAATCGCTGTGTCGATCTCCGCTTCGGTGTTGAACCGACCCAGGCCGAATCGCAGGCTGCTGCGCACCACGTCGTCGGACAGGCCGAGGGCTCGCAGCACGTGGCTCGGCTCGGGCTCGGCGGAGCTGCACGCGCTGCCGGAGCTGACCGCCAGCGTCCCCATGCTCAACATCAGGGCCTCGCCGTCGACAAAGCCGAACGACGCGTTGAGGTTGCCCGCCAGCCGCCAGTCGGGGTGCGACAGCGCGGGGCCGTTGAGAGCGAGGTCTCCCAGCTCCGCCGCCATTCCATCCCACAGCCGATCGCGCAGCCGAGCCTGCCGCACAGCCTCACTCGGCATCTCCTCAATGCAGAGCTGCAACGCCCGCGCGAAGCCGACGATGCCCGGCACGTTGAGCGTGCCGCTGCGCAGCCCATGTTGCTGCCCGCCGCCGGCAATCTGCGGTTCCAGCCGCACGGGCGGAGTCTGCCGCCGCACGTAGAGCGCTCCGACGCCGCGCGGCCCGTAGATCTTGTGCGCGGAAAAGCTCATGAGATCGACCGGCAGCGACGCGACGTCGACCGGGATCTTCCCCACCGCTTGCGTGGCGTCGCAGTGCAGCAGCACCCCGCGCTGCCGGCAGATGGCGGCGATTTCCGCCAGGGGATGGATGGCGCCGATTTCGTTGTTTGCCAGCATGACGCTCACCAGCAGCGTGTCGTCGCGAATCGCGTCCGCCACGCGCTGCGGATCGACCCGCCCGGCTTCGGGATGGCCTGCTTGAACAACCGGCAGCAGCGTCAGTTCAAAATTGTGGTGGGAAAGTCGCAGCAGCGGATCGAGCACCGCCCGATGCTCGGTCGCCACGCTCACTAGGTGATTGCCGCGGCGGCGGGTTCGCTCCGCCGCCCCGCGAATCGCCAGATTGTTGCTCTCGGTGGCCCCGCTGGTGAAGATGATTTCCTTCGGCTTGGCGCCGATCGATTGGGCAATCGTCGCGGTGGCCGCCTCGACCGCGTCGCGCGCCTCCCAGCCAAAAGCGTGGCTGGTGCTGCCGGCGTTGCCGTACTGCTCCGTGAAATACGGCAGCATCGCCTCGACCACGCGCGGGTCAACCCGGGTGGTGGAGTGGTTGTCGAGGTAGATGACACCCTGCGGCATGGTCAGGCTGTGGCATTTGTTTGTGGAATCGAGCGAATCGCAACGATTCAATTATAGGGTAATGGGGGGCGTGAAATGCGGGAGCTGCACAAAATATCACGGCCCGTCGGTCACCTGGATCAACCCTCGGTCGGGGTCGGTGGGATGATAAACGCAATTGGCCACATGGACCGACGTCCCGCGCGGCCAGGGGTGCAGCACGAACGAGGCTTCGGCCCCGCGGGCGGTGCGAGCGCCTTCGCTGGCCCGATTGAAATCGACGATCCACAACTGCGTCAGCCCGGCGCACCGCGCAGCGGCATGGCGATACAAATCAAAATAATGCTGGGCCATCAGGGCCCCGCAGCGCGGCATCGGCGCCGGCGCACCCAAGCGTTGCGATGCCAGCAGAATCTGCCGCTCGCCGGTGTCGGCAAAGACGTCAGCAAAGTTGTCGGCGGCCAGCGGGTTTGAATGCGATTGGTAAATGCCGGGGCCGTTGTGGGGTGAGTGCGCGGCAGTCGTGCCGTTGGCATTGCAATGCAGCGATGTCCGCTTGATGGATACCCGCTTAATGGACTTCGTGGCCCGGTTTCTCGTGTTGCGCATCGAGAAGGTTCGGACCGACTCGGCGCCGATTCCTGCCTCAGCGAGTTCCGCGGACCAGTCGGCTCGCTCAGCCTCACTCCAGCGGTCGTATGTCGGTGCCGTGACGTGGCTCGACGAGTGGCACGCCTCGCCGCAGTGCCGCGCCGCGGGCAGATCATTGACCAGCACCACCGGAAACAGTGTGATCGCCGGAACAAACTCGTCGCGCAACATGGCGAGCAGCCGCAGTGCGTCGTGAACATGGGCCTGTCGATCGGCCGCCTGCGGCTCGCGCGGGTCGAGATAGGCCAGCTCGACGACAACGGCCGCGCTTTCCACGCCCGTCAGGGCGGCGCAGAGTAGCCGGAATGCCTTAAGCGGCACCGTGGTGATCGCCGTCGCCATAGCCCCAAGTCCGTAGACTCTGTTCCGCCCTGTTTCGCTCTTACGACCTAGGCGATCTGCCGCGCCCGGCCGTTTCCGACCTGCATTGTTACGCCCGGCGGAGGGGGAAGCAAGAAAAATCGGCGCGGATTATGCCCGTAGGTTCCGCCTGCCGGGCGGTACCTTTTGCCCCCGGCCTCACCCTCCCGCCCGTCTTAGCGTGTTTCGCGCCCTTACTTTGGAGTGCGGCGACTCGTCGCCGCTTTCGTTTGAGGCGGCCGCTGACGAATTGAGGTGGCAGAAAATCTAAAGCGATGACGAGTCATCGCACTGCACAGGGGATTTCTCGGGGTTTTATCGCTTACGATCGCCGGGGAGCGCTCGCGCGGGTGTTCGCGCGGCGCTCGCGCCCCGTTCGCGCGGTGTTCGCGCTCTGTTCGCGCGTGGATCGGGCCTGGGCACGAGAGGGCGCAGGGGGACAGTCCCCTGCGAAGAGGCGGCTGGCGGGTTTGGCGCTCTGGGCCGCTGCGTAGTGGAGAGGCAGTGGAGAGTTTTCGACAGGGGGACAGTCCCCGGCGGACATTTTTCAGAAGCCCAGGTCGCGCCCGTCGTGCGTCGCCAGGCCGATTTGCTCGACGTGGGCGCGGCGGCCGTTGTACCACAGCAGCCACTGTTGCCCGTCGTAGACGGCGAACGGTTTGTAGACCGCGTCGTGGTCCCAGTGGTTGGGGCCGATGCGGACGATCGGGTTCGCAGGGTGTCGCTGCCAGCCGGTGATGCCGTCGGGCGATCGCGCGATGCCGATCTGCGCGTGATTCTCGTCGCGAAACCCGATGTAGAACATGACGTAGTCCGCTTTACCTGAACCGCCTTTGACTGAGCCCCCCTTGCTCGAGCTACCGTCGGCCGTGCCCTTGCCGTTCGTCGCACTCTCCGGTGCGATCACTTGGCAAGCGGTCACGCGCTGCTTTTCCCAGGGGCTGCTGGGGTCGGGACGAAAGACCGGGTTGTCGGCGTGTTTGGTCCACTTCAGGCCGTCGGGGCTGGTGGCGTAGCCGATAGCGTTGGGCTCCCCCTGTTCGCCCCCGGAATACCACATGCGATACGTCTTCGCCGGGCCGTCGTACATGACGTGCGGGCACATCACGGCCACTTTTTCCCACGGCCGCTCGGCGGAGAGGACCGGCTTGTCGCTTTCGCGGTGCCACGTCTTGCCGTCAGGGCTGGTGGCATAGCCGATCCACGATTTGGCCAGCGTCTGGCCGGTGTACCACATCTGATACTTCGGGCCGCTGGCGCCGCCTGCCGTTGGACTGTCGTTCCCGACCGCGTCGTTCCTAATTACGATCGGCCGGTTCACCTCCCCCTCCCAACCGGTCTTACCGTTGGGGCCGAGCACGATCACCGGCTGGCTCCAGTGGACGCCGTCCCGGCTCTCCACCAGGGCGATGCTCTTCTTCGGCCGCCACGAAAACCACATCCGATACACGTCCCCCTCCTTGAGCACGCACACGTCAAAGCACGTGCCGAGCTTGCCGCCGAGCACTGGATTGGCGGCAGATTTCACCCAGCCGCCGGCGGTTTCAGCGGCTTGGGCGTGCGCCCGCGCGGGATTTACAAAACCCGCCGCTGCCAGGAGAGCAACGAGGCCGGCAGCGCGGAGGGGATTCATACACACGATCCTCGAAGACGCGCAGTGCGGAGAGGCAGAGGAGCGTGATTATAGCAGATTTGTGTGAAACTTCAATTGTTGGAATTGGCCACCCTGGGCGCCGCGTCTTTGTTGACGTTGTTTTTTGAACAGAAGGGCGCAATCAAAGTACCCCTCACGCTCCGCGTGAGGATTGGCATCACGCGGAGCGTGAGGAGTACTATGGCTGGCTCGGCAATTTCCATTCAATGCTTCTTGTCCAACGACGAGATCAATTTATCCATTTCCGTGGCAGCCTCGCCATCCAGCTCGCGACGTAAACCATTCAGGTTTTGCTTCAGGCGGAGTCCCCAGCCTAATATATTTTTGAATGATATCGACTTGCCTTGGTCTGACGCCAAAATATGCAGTTCGTAGCAATTGATCGAGTGGACCGGCGGAGGAAGAACATTCTTCGCATGTTCGAGATAGCCGCTGGTCGCAAGATAGTCGACGATCTTCTCGGCCTGGGCTTCACTGATTTCAACATATCGCTCGTTGGCGCGACGTTCGCGTCTGTCTGATTTAGCGCCCACCTTGAGTGTCAGGCTGTCAAAATCTTCCGATCTGCTGCTAGGGAAATTGCTCACACTGAGCGAAAAAGTCTTGATGGCCGCTTTCAACAGGGCTGCTCTTTCAGCCGCTTTTGCTGTGGGCTCCACACGCGGTTCTTCGGCACGCGCGCTCCAGAATGGTACGAATAGCAAATACGCAATGGCAAGAGCTTTCTTGCGGTGTTTCAAGGTCTGTGTTGAGTGGAAGTGATGAATCGAGGATGGCATGATGGAGCCTCTTGCGATTGAAACCCATTGTAGGTCACGCCTCTGGCCTGACGATTGAGAGTGAATGTAGTGTCGAGGCATCGTTCATGGCTTCATTGCCAAACGACTTCAAATATGGTCCAGCTTCTTCAAATTGCACTTCCGGCAAAGCAACTGCACGTTATTGTCGGAGTTGCCGCCTCCCTTGGCCACTGGAATGATGTGGTCGAACTCCAAATAGTCCGTAGCGCCGCATTCCGCGCAGCGACCCCCATAACGCTGCCACACGCGTTGACGGACCTCGCGGGGAATGTGGCGATTGGGCGCGGCGTCCAATTGCTCAACGATGGTTTGATTGGCTCGGCCGATTGCCGTAATCAGGATGGTGCGTGCCAGATCGCGCTGTTGCCGAAACTCGTAGGTTCCATTCCCTTTTTTGCCGTCGGTGCGCAATTCGATGCCGCCGGACGACTCATTGCGCGAGACGACCTTGCGGTAGTTGAGCGTAAATGCGGCGGTCGTCGAGGTGAATAGCAGACGGTGATCGGTCAGCACCAGGGTTCCCAAATGAGATTCCACCACCGGTCCGCTGCGGAGGCGCTTCGTAAAGAAAAACCTGACCGGTCCGGCGTAGTGGCAAATCTCGCCCGCTCGCAGCTCCACATTGGCCGGGGGCTGGATCGACGGCAGCCGCCCCGCCGCGGCTTCGGTGAATACTTTCAATTCGGCCACTTGATGCCGGACGGTGCTTACAAAGTCGTCCGGTAATTGCAGATTGGCTAGCAGCCATTCGAGCAATTGAGATTCGTAGTCGGACAGTCGATTGTCAACCTTGGCATCAGCCAGGACGTGGGCGACAAAGGCTCGGCCTTGCGGCGCGATGGCGTGGAGCATCTGGTCGTGCGTTAGGCCAAGCTTCGCCGTGGTCGACAGCAAATGCTGCCACTCCGCCGACGTGAGGCAATTGTCTTCGATCGCCTTAAGGAAAATCGCGCGGAGAAAGTCCTCGCCTTTGGAACGAAAATAGTGCTGCATCAAATCGGGCACGGTCTTGCCCACGCCGGCCGCGATGACGGCCAGCTGGTTGACCTCCTCGTCGGTGATTTGGCCATCGCTCATCGCCGCGGCGAGCGTTCGCTCAAAGATGCTCAGCCCGAATTCCAGGTTGATTTGCGCCGCCCGCTGCGGCTGGATTTCGAGCACCCGCGCCACCCATACGGCGACGGCGATTTCGTCCTGCGTCAACACGCCGTCGCTCCAGCCGCGCGTCATAATTTCTCGATAAAGCTCCTCGGTGGCCAGGGAAACATCGCCGGGCTGGGCTGGATGGCGAGCTAGAAACGTCGCCAGCCGGAAAGCCTGCTTCTGCTGCGAGACTTCATAGTGTAAGAGCTTCTTCAGGTCGCCAACCCGTTGTTCCCGCTCGGGATCGATGATTTGGGTGACGCTTTTGCGGAGCCAGGCGACGAGGTTGGCCATAGATCACTCCCGTGGAGAAAATTCGCTCGCACACTTTGTCCATCCGCAAACTCAAGGTATTGCCTCGCCCGTCGCATACAACTCCAGAAACCCACGCTGACTGCAACGAACCCCTCGGACGCCGTAGTCGTGGTGTGTCGGTTCGTCGGCCAGGCCTTGCTTTAAGGCGGTAATTGGGTTGGCGGAGGTGCGTTCGCCAAGGACTCGGAAGCATAGGCGAGGCGTTTCCTCCGGCACGAGCGTTTGAAGGACCAGGCCGTGCGCGGTCGCGATGCCCGCTTCCATTTCGCCGCCGCACTTTGGGCATGGTGGGTTCATGGGTATCCTCTCGTCCAATTCTGCCAATTCGGCGTCAAGCCATTAATCGCCAGTCAAGATATTGTACGACTTGCGGCCAGTGGCGGAATCAGCCGGCGTTTCTTTGTGGCCAGGCCATATATGGTCGCGACGATAGCGGCCGCCAGGCTGATCAGCAGATGCGTGAGATGCTGAGCGTGGGTTGTTGTGAGGTCATTGGTTCCCGCTCGCCAGCACCATGCGAGCACGGACCCAAGCACTAAGATGTATACATTCAAGACCAATGGACAACCGAAATAGCATAGTCGTCGCTGTGGGTGAAACGCAAAGCCGCTGTTCCGCGGATCTGCCCATGCGACACCGGAACGGCGCCACGCCGTTTCATAGAGAGACGATTTCATGAGTACGAAATACGAGCGAATCAGGCCCTGCTCATCGCAGCGATCAAAAGTAAACGCGAAGAGACTCGAAAACAGCCCAAATCCAATCGTCAGGCAAATGAGATCGGTCGCGTCGGAAAAGCCATGCCCGATAACATGCGCAACTATAACTGGAAAACTCGCAAGCACTCCTGCCAGCACAACTCCCAGTAAGCCGATCAGGTTCCAGAATACCATCCGATATCATCCAATCGCAGAACTTCTCGTTTTACGTTTGAACGCCCTTCGAACCCACAAGGCAATTCGGTCCCAAGGCCATAGGCGGTATTTCATAGGCCCCCACAGACCTCGGACCACGACGTATGGAGGACTGAACCCGCCGCCGACGATTGAATATTCTGCGGGAATGCCCGTATCACAATCCACAAACACATATCCTCGATTCATGGCTGTGAGTGGATCCCAGAATTTCTCACTGAGAAGCAACTGCCGATCCGCCTCATTAGATGATAGAGGTTCCACTCGATAGCGGTACCAAAACATGTCTACAAAATGACACTCCGACAAAACAGCCACTCGCTTTCCGTCAACTTCGACGAACCACGTCGGCCCATTGGTGAGATATGCATCTAAGTAATTCAATCGTTTTAAATACCAGTTCAACATCGTGGCATGATGTTCCCAATAGCAGGTGGTTGTAGGTCAGGCCTCCGGCCTGACGATTGAATGTGAATACAACGCCAAGGTGTCAGGCCAGAGGCCTGACCTACTTACGCCCTCTTCCGTGCTACGTCCACAACTGCCGATCCAGCATCCGGTAATTAATCGCCTCGCTTACGTTCCCCGGCTGAATCGCGGCGCTGCCATCGAGGTCGGCGATGGTGCGGGCGACGCGGAGGATTTTGTCGTGGGCGCGGGCGGAGAGGCCCAACTCGGACATGGCGGCTTTCATCAGGTTCATTCCCTCGGCGTTGAGCTTGCAGTGCTCGCGCACCTGGCGGTGGCTCATCTGGCCGTTCTGCCTGGTGCGCGTGCCGGCGAAGCGAGCTTGCTGCACGCGGCGGGCGGCGACGACGCTTTCACGCATCGTGGCGCTGCTGGTTCCGGGCGGGCCGTCACTGAGGTCTTTAAACGGCACGGCGGGGACTTCGATGTGGATGTCGACGCGGTCGATCAGCGGGCCGCTGATCTTCTGCATGTACCGCTCGATCTGCGGCACGCTGCAATGGCACTCGCGCCTGGGATCGTTGCGATACCCGCACGGGCAGGGGTTGAGCGCGGCGAGAAAAATGAAATCGGCCGGAAACGTAGAGGTCCCCAGTGCCCGGCTGATCGTCACATGCCCGTCTTCCAGCGGCTGGCGCAGCACTTCGAGCGTGCGGCGGTTGAACTCCGGCAGTTCGTCGAGGAACAAGCAGCCGTTGTGGGCGAGCGAAATCTCGCCGGGGCCGGGTGGGGAACCGCCGCCGACCAGCCCGGGTTCGCTGATTGTATGATGCGGCGAGCGATACGGCCGGGTGGCCAGCAGCGGCTGGCCCGGTTCGAGTTTGCCGACGACGCTATAAATCCGCGTCGTCTCGATCGATTCGGCGGCGGAAAGATCGGGCAAAATCGTCGGCATCCGCTTGGCCAGCATCGTCTTGCCAGAACCGGGCGGGCCGATCATCAGCAGGTTGTGCTTGCCGGCCGCGGCGATGACGACGGCCCGCTTGGCCATCTCTTGTCCGCGCACGTCGGAGAAGTCGACTTCGTATTTTGCGAATTGCTGAAACCACTGGTCGAGCCGGGGCGGCGTGGGTTCAATATCGAGTTGGCCGGCGAGGAACGCGGCCGCCTGCGACAGCGAGCTGACCGGAATCACCTCGACCGTGTCGACCACCGCGGCCTCGGCGGCGTTCGCCTCGGGCACGAGGATGCCGCGCAGCCCTTCGAGCGACGCGGCGGCGATGGCCATAGACAAGGCCCCTTTCGTGGGGCGCGTGCTGCCATCGAGCGCTAACTCTCCGACCACCGCGTATTGACTCAGCCGATCATCTGCCAGTTGTCCGCTGCCGGCCAGAATGCCCAGCGTGATCGCCAGATCGAGCGAGGCGGCGTTTTTAGGCAGATCGGCCGGCGCCAGGTTGATCACAATTTTGTCTTGCGGGCGGATGAAGCCGCTGTTGGCGATCGCCCGCTCCACGCGGTGCTGGCTCTCGCGGACCGCCGCCTCGGGCAAGCCGACGAGCACGGTTTTTGGGATCGCGCCGGGCGAGACGTCCACTTCGACCTCGACCGGCACAGCGTCGATGCCCAAGAGCGTGAAGGTGCGGAGTCGGGCGAGCATGGAGAACCGAGGGGGATCGAGAAGAGAGTTACATGAGCCGAGCAGCGGATGGGTTATGACGAGTGATAAAGATTGAATCGCGTTGTGCTGAATTGGACAGGAATGGATGGTGAATAGTTCCAGTGCGGCAATAGTGCGGCCGCGAACCTGTACATACGTGCCCCATATTATGCCGGGGGGGAAGGCGGTCCGCAACGGGCGGCATGGGGGAAACGGGAAATCGTGGCCCGGCCGAGAATGGGCGGTTTCGACATTGCTCACGGGGCGTTTCCAGCGAATTGTTGACACCCTCCGGGGCGGCTAATCACAATCGGTCTACCGTTTGTCCAGTTCTGAGATTGGAAGACGCCGGGACAGCCAAGATGTCGAACTACTCAAGCTACGATTCCAACCCGTCGGTGAACCCGTACGATTCGCCGCGCGAGGTCGAGGTGGCGCGGCCGGTCGGCAGCGGCGATCTGTACGCCGCGCCGGCCAGGCGCCGCGCCCGGCCGACGTTTTGCGGCATGGTGTTTATCACCGACATTATCATCTGCATCCTGCGAGCGCTCGTGCTGGTGTTTGCCATCTATGGACTGCGGTTGATTGGCGTTGCCCGCGCGGCGCCCGAACTCCCCGACTGGATGGTGTACACGGAACTGGGCACGATGGCGGGAGTCGCCCTGTTAGGCCTGATTGCCAGCGCCATGATGTTGGCGAACCTGCGAATGGGCGTTGCCGTGGGTTGGCTGGCGGTGGTTGCCACCGCCTTGTCGATCATCATGGTGACGGCCGAAGTGCTGGTGAAGGTGAAGCAATTGGAGGGGTCCGTGGCGGCCGGTTACATGATCGGGATGTCGATTTCGTTTGTGTTCCGGGTGGCCTACTGCGTGATGTACGGTTGGGCCCTGTCGACGTTCGACGAGTGGTTCGTGTCGCAGGGCCGCGAGGAAGCACTGTCGCGGCCGGTGAGCAGGTACGTCGATTCGTGGGACCGGCTGGGGTAACGTGCCCGGGGCGCAGCGGAGCGGAGTAAAGCTCCGGACGATGGCGCAGTTCCTCGCTTGCGCCGCCCTATCGTCCGTGGGCCGATCGCCTATAATGGCGGCCTTCGCCTTGCCCGCCAAATTTCGGCTCGATCGCCACGCCGCACTTCCGATTTTCCGTCTCTTTGACGCACCAGGCCGCTGAAACTCCATGTCGCAATCCTCCCAGCCCTGGTATCGCGAGCTGAACCGGTATCACTGGTTCGTGTTCACCGTGGCGGCGCTGGGGTGGCTGTTCGACACGATGGACCAGCAGTTGTTCAACCTGGCCCGCACGCCGGCGATGCGCGAGTTGCTCACGCCCGAGATGAAGCCCAATGAGAAGATGTACGCCGCCATTGTGACGTCGATCTTCCTGGTCGGCTGGGCC
>JAIOQB010000333.1 GCA_021413585.1 Planctomycetia bacterium | reverse complement strand
CGAACGTCTGCGGGGGAAGGTGCGTTATCAACCGATCGGGTTCGAACTGCTGCCGGCCAAGTTCACGCTGCGGCAGATTCAGCACCTGTACGAAGTGATCCTCGACCGCACGGTGGACAAGCGCAACTTCCGCAAAAAAATCCTGGGCATGGACATCCTGGTCGAGCTGGACGAAGTGGAAACCGACGTCGCCCACCGCGCCGCCCGGCTCTACAAGTTCGACCGCAAGAAGTACGACCGACTGACAAAGCGAGGATTTCTTTTTGAAATTTGAAAAATTGGCTGTCGGCTGTCAGCTATCGGCTATCAGCTTTTTGAAGCGGGCTCGCCTCTGATGCAGAGCTATTGGTAATTGGAATTTGGACATTGGTCATTGAGTTTCCATGAACGCCATGATCCTGGTTGATTTGCAGAACGATTTCATGCCCGGCGGCGCGCTGGCGGTGGCTGAAGGGGACCAGACCGTCGCCGTGGCCAACCGGCTGCTGCCGCTGTTCGATCTGGTCGTGGCGACGCAGGATTGGCACCCGGCCGATCACCTGAGCTTTGCCAGCCAGCATGAGGGCAGATCGGTGGGCGACGTAGTGGACTTAAACGGCCTCAGCCAGGTGCTGTGGCCCGATCATTGCGTCCAGGGGACGCACGGTGCCGCTTTGCACAAGAAACTCGACGCGGCGCAGATCGATCATGTCGTTCGCAAAGGGACCGATCGCCACATCGACAGCTACAGTGGATTTTTTGACAACGGCCACCGCCAGGCGACCGGTCTGGCGAACCTGCTGCGGCAGCAGGGGGTCAGCGATGTGTACATTCTAGGTTTGGCCACCGACTACTGCGTGAAATACACCGCCCTGGATGCCGTGCAGCTAGGGCTGAAAACGTCGCTGATCGAAGACGGCTGCCGCGGAGTCAACTTGAAAGCCGGCGATGTGGCGGCGGCGATTCGCGAACTCCAGGCCGCCGGCGTAAAGATTGTGCAGAGTCAATATCTTTTTCCGCTCTCCTCTGGGAAAGGGCCGGAGTGACGGAGCAATTGGACGGAACCATGAACGCAGAGCAAACCAAAAAGACCAGCAAGTTCCTCAGCCTCGTGCTGCGGCACCAGCCGGAGACAATCGGCATCGAGCTGGACGACGCCGGCTGGGTGGCGGTCGACCAACTGCTGGCCGCGCTCAAGCGCCACGGCCGGCCGCTGACGCGCGAAGCCCTGGAACTGGTCGTCAAGAATAACGACAAGCAGCGTTTCGCCTTCAGTGATGACGGCACGCAAATCCGTGCCAGCCAGGGACATTCAGTCGAGGTCGAGCTGGGTTACGAACCCTGTACGCCCCCGGAGATTTTGTTCCACGGCACGCCGCGGCAATTCGTCGACCCGATTCGCCGCGAAGGGCTCCGCAAAATGCAGCGACATCACGTCCACCTGCACGAGGAGGTCGGCACCGCCACCGCCGTCGGCAACCGCCGCGGCAAAGCGGTGCTGCTGAAAGTGCGAGCACTACAAATGCACCAGACCGGCCACGCGTTCTTCGTCACCGCCAACCGCGTGTGGCTGACAGACCGCGTGCCGAGTGAGTTCATTGAGTTTCCTGTTGATTGCTGAACCGCCATGACGAGTCATTCATTACCTTCGATGGCCGATCACACCGCGCGGCTCGCGCGGGCACGCCTGTCGCTGGAAGGTTTGTCCGTGGGGGACGCATTCGGGCGCCACTTTTTCTACACGCCACTACGCGAAATGCTCGTGGCAAATCGTGCGCTCCCTGCGCCAACGTGGCGCTACACGGACGACACCATGATGGCCTTAAGCGTGTACGAAAATCTGGCCCACTTCCAGGGCATTGAGCAAGACGACCTGGCGCGGCGCTTCGCCCAGCGGTACGCGGAGGATCCCAGCCGCGCTTATGGCCCGACGGCGGCAGAAATCCTGCAAGAAATGGTTGACGGGACACCGTGGGCCGACGCGGCAGGCAAGCCATTCGGCGGTACCGGTTCCATGGGCAACGGCAGTGCCATGCGCGTTGGCCCCGTCGGCGCATACTGGCGGGAGCGGCCGCCATCGCTTTGGCGGTTTGCTATGCCTGGCGGGTACGCTGCGGAAATGAGTCGGCCACCTTGACTAACATGTGCGACTACGTGCTTGAGCGAACGCCCGCTGGCCCGACGGCACAAGGCGTGCGTCACGCTCGTGACTTGCCGGAGAATACCGAACCAATTGAGGCCGCGGCAGCTCTCGGAAACGGCAGCCGGGTTACTTGTGTCAACACGGTGCCCTTTTGCATCTGGAGCGCGGCACGCCACCTGCATTCGTTTGAAGACGCAATGTGGAGCACCGTTTTGGTCGGCGGCGATATGGATACCACCTGCGCGATTGTCGGATCGATCGTCGCCGTCGCAGTGGGAGAAGCGGGCGTGCCGGAACAGTGGATTGCGGCCCGAGAACCGTTGGATATTCGTGAGTAAGGGACTGATCATTGCACGCCGCACATTTGCAAACCATGAATATTCGATAGCAGGTTCAACGAGGACCATCCCATGGCAATTCACTTCTACTCGACGGGGGACGAGTACGGCGAGTTCTCCAACTTCGCGGCGTTTCCTTTCACTCTGGATGGCAAGCGTTGGCCGACAAGCGAGCATTATTTTCAGGCCCTGAAGTTTGCCGACGAGGATTACCGGGAAAAAATCCGGCTCGCCAAGAGTCCCATGATCGCGGCCCGCCTGGGGCGCAGCCGCAAGGTCACGATTCGCCGCGACTGGGAGTCCGCCAAGATCGACGTGATGCGCCGCGCGGTCCGCGCGAAGTTCGCCGCGCACCAGGAACTGCGCGCCCTGCTGCTGGCGACCGGCGAGGAAGCCATCGTTGAAGATGCAGCGCGAGACGATTTCTGGGGATGCGGCTCAACTGGCAGCGGCAAGAACTGGCTGGGCCGGATATTGATGGAGGTTCGCGCGGAGCTCCGCGCCGGTCAGACAGCGGACCTCCCAACCGGCGCAAACTGAAAAGACTCTCCCGTTTCGATGAGACTGGAATGTAGCCATGAGCACACGCAAGACACGAGCCCTGATCGCCGCGGAAACGGTCGCTGCCCTAGAGCTAGGGGAGTATCGACTGGCAGACCACCAGCCGGTATCCATCCAGGCCGCGCTCGAATCGACGCGGAATGGAACTCGGCACTACGCGCCAGAGGACTTCGCGGAGGTGTTTCGCCGGCGCGACGAACTGCGTCGGGATTGGCCGGCAACACGCCAGACTCAGTTCCAAGTCGTTAACGCCACGACCTTGGCGGCTGCCAAAAGTCTGGTCGATTCCCAACCCTCACGATCCGTCGTCTGCCTAAACTTCGCCTCGGCCAAGAATCCGGGCGGCGGTTTCCTGGGTGGAAGCCAGGCTCAGGAAGAGAGCCTGGCCAGGGCAACCGGACTTTACGCGTCCCTTCTCCGCGTGCCAGCGTACTACGAGGCAAATCGAGCTTGTCATACCTGCTTGTATACAGAGCACATGATCTACTCGCCCGCGGTTCCAGTGCTCCGCGACGATCAGGATGCGTGGCACGCTGTGCCGCATTTTGTTTCGATGATTACTTCCCCCGCCGTCAATGCTGGGGCCATCCATCAGAATGAGCCGCAGAACGTCGCCCAAATTGCGCCGGTCATGCGGGGGCGAATGGAGCGTGTCCTGTCGGTGGCCGCAGTCCATCAACACACGGCGCTGGTGCTGGGGGCCTGGGGATGCGGAGTCTTTAGGAATGACCCGACGGACGTAGCTACCTGGTTTCACGAATGGCTCTGCGAATCGCCAACTTTTCAGGGTGCCTTTGAGACCGTTGTCTTCGCCGTTCTCGATCGGACCGAGCAGCAAGACGTTATCCGACCCTTTCAAAAGCGATTCTGCTCTGGTGCAGCATAGAGGCCAGCCGTGAAAAAACGTGACGGAACAAACGACGTGACAGTGGCGGAGACCCGCCACCTGCGCCTGATCGACCGCGACGGCTGGTCGTTCGTTCAGCGCACGGCCTGCACCGGTGTCGTGTGCATCGTCGCGGTGACGCCGGGGGGCGAGCTGGTTCTGGTCGAGCAGTATCGAGCGCCGCTGCGGCAAAGCGTCATCGAACTCCCCGCCGGATTGGCAGGAGACATTGCCGGAGCGTCCGATGAAACGCTGCAGACGGCGGCGCAACGCGAACTGCTCGAAGAGACCGGCTACGCCGCCGGCGAAATGCGGCAGGTTGTAACTGTCGCGTCGTGCCCAGGACTCACCGACGAAACCGTCACGTTTTTTCTGGCCGGGCGATTGGAGCAACTAGGCGCGGGTGGCGGCGACGGCAGCGAGGAGATCACCGTGCATCGCGTGCCGCTGGGCACGGTTGCCGAGTGGCTCGCGGTCGCCGCGGCGGGCGGGAAACTGATCGATGCCCGCGTTTATTCGGGACTTTATTTTATTGCAACTCACGACCGATTGCGGCGAGGGACACCATGACGCGCCACATCGCCCTCTTCGGCGGCAGCTTCAACCCGCCCGGCTTGCACCACCGGCAAATCGCCGAGCGGCTGGCCGCGATGTTTGACGAGGTGATCGTCGTCCCGTGCGGCCCGCGCCCGGACAAGCCGGCCACCGGCGATCTCGACCCGGTTCATCGGGCGGCGATGGTCGACATGACGTTTCGCGGGCTGCAGCGGGTCCGCGTGGAACTCGCGGACCTGGAGAACGACATCTTCACGCCGGCCCACGAGTTGGAAAGGCGTTTTGGCAACGACGGGACGGTGTGGCACGTCGTCACCGCCGACTATATCAAGAACGGCGGCCGGGGGGACTCGGCCATTGAGCGCGATTGGGCGGCCGGAAAAGAGCTGTGGAGTCAGTCTCGCTTCGCCGTGGTGAAGCCGCGCTCGGTGGAAGTGGCGGCGGACGACCTGCCGCCGCAGCATCGGCTGGTGGAAGTCGACAGCGACGGCCAGGGCTTGGAACTGCGAGCCGGTGTGTTTCAACGCAAGGAAGTAAACGAACACCTGCCGGCCGACGTGGCAAACTACATCGATCGCCATGCCCTGTACCGCGGCGCGCCGCCGCGTCGGCATACGCAGTTCACGTTGAGAGAGCGGCGCTTCGCCCTGGTGGTCGACGAATCGAGTGACCGGGCCAAGGCGTTGGCGGCGCCCTTGTTCCCGTATGTTCACGATCATCCGGAAATGATTGTCGTTGTTGGCGGCGACGGCACGATGCTCGGCGCGATTCGCGAGCATTGGCGGCGGCGCCTGCCGCTGTTCGGACTCAACGCAGGGCATCTCGGCTTTCTGCTCAACGAAGAGAGTCCCTTAAGCGGCCCCTTGGCCAACGAGCCGCACCAATTCGTGCTCGAGCATCTGCCGCTATTACACGTAGAGGTCGAGGATCTCACCGGCAAACGAACCGCCGCGCTCGCCTTCAATGACGCTTGGGTCGAGCGAGCGAGCGGTCAGACCGCCTGGATCGAAGTCCGTGAGAACGGCCACACGCGGCTGGAGCAACTCGTCGGCGACGGGGCGCTGGTGGCCACCGCCGCCGGCTCGACCGCTTATGCCCGCGCGATGGGGGCCACGCCGCTGCCGCTGGGGACGCCGGCGGTCCTGCTGGTCGGCTCGAACATCATGCGGCCCATCTCCTGGCGCAGCGTGGTGCTGCCGCTGGAATCGAAGATCGAGCTGCGGACCATCGACGAAAACAAACGCCCACTGGCCGCCTTCATCGACGGCGTGCCGCAGGGCAACATCCGCAGCCTGACGGTCCGCGTCAGCCGCGTGGCGGCGGTGGAACTGGCGTTTCATCCGGATACCGATCTGGCGGAAAAGCTGGCGAAGATTCA
>JAIOQB010000332.1 GCA_021413585.1 Planctomycetia bacterium | reverse complement strand
CTCGCCCGTGCGAATGCGAACCGTGTCCACCAGATCGCTGATGAAAATCTTGCCGTCGCCGATCTGGCCCGTTTGAGCCGATCGCATGATCGTGTCGACCACGTTGCGCACGTTGTCGTCGGTGACGATCACTTCCAGCTTCACCTTGGGGACGAAGTCCACGGCGTACTCGGTGCCGCGGTACATCTCGGTGTGCCCCTTTTGCCGGCCGAAGCCGCGGACCTCGGTGATCGTCATCCCCGCCACGCCGCGCTCGGAGAGTGCGTTCTTGACGTCTTCCAATTTGAAGTGACGAATAATCGCTTCAATCTTCTTCATGCGAACTCTCCTTCAATCCCTGCGCCTGCCATCCCGCACCGAAGCGGGAAGCAACCGGCGTGTCGTCGTTCTAAGGGCCATCGTCTACAGACTACGTGCCTGGGCCGCGGTGAGCGGTCTCAACCTCATACAAAAATATACCCTTCTTCGCCGTGTTGCGAAATGTCGAGTCCGATCATTTCCTGCTCTTTCCGTACCCGCAGGCCGATCGTCATGTCGACCACCTTGAGCAGAATGAACGTCCCGACGGCGGCAAATACCCAGGTGACCCCCACCGCCACGATCTGGCCGACCAGGGCATTGCCATGCTCCAGCAGGCCGACCGGGTTGCCGTTATTCACGTCGTTGACCGATATAGTGGCAAAAACCCCGGTTAGCACGGCCCCCAGCGTCCCCCCCACGCCATGCACGCCAAACGCGTCCAGCGAGTCGTCGTAGCCGAACTTCGACTTCACCGCCGAGCAGGCGAAGTAGCACACCACGCCGGCTGCCGCGCCGATCAGCAGCGCGGGCATTGGCTGGACATACCCCGAGGCGGGCGTGATGCACACCAGCCCCGCCACCACGCCGGACGCGGCCCCCAGCAGGCTCGGCTTGCCGCGAGCGATCCATTCCACCACCGCCCAGGAGACGCCGCCCGCCGCCGCGGCAAAGTGCGTGGCCATGAAAGCGCTGGCAGCCAGGTCGTTGCTCTCCAGGGCACTGCCGGCATTGAAGCCGAACCAGCCCACCCACAGCATCGCCGCCCCCAGTGCGGTGAACGTCAGATTGTGCGGGCGCATGTCTTCGCTCCCAAAGCCCAGCCGCCGGCCGATCAGCAGCGCGCAGATCAACGCCGACACGCCCGAGCTGATATGCACCACGGTGCCGCCGGCAAAATCGAGCGCCCCGCCTGCCCATGCGTTCGGCGCGCCGTAGGCCAATATCCCTTTCGCCCACACCCAATGGCAGAGCGGGCAATAGATCAGCGTGCCCCACAGCAACATCAGCAGCACCATGGCGCTGAACTTCATCCGCTCGGCAAACGCGCCGCAGATCAGCGCCGGCGTGATGATGAAGAACATCCCTTGGAAGAGCATGTGCGACATGCGGGAGATCTTGCCCTCCATCGGGACGACGACTTTCTTCGTCGCTTCGTCCCAGTGGGGCTGCACGTTGCGCATCGCCACGTAGTCGGCGTTGCCGACGTACGCGCCGGTGCCGCCGAACGAGAGCGAATAACCGTAGACGGCCCAGATGACCGTCATCATCGCCATCAGAAAAATGCACTGCATCATCACGCCCAGCACGTTCTTCTTGCGCACCAGGCCGCCGTAGAACATCGCCAGCCCGGGGGCGGTCATGAACAACACCAGCGCGCTGCAGGTGAGCACCCAGGCGTTGTTGGCCGCCTTGGTGGCTTCGGCGACGTCTTTTTTGGTGGCCGGTTTGAGGTCGTCGGCGTCCGCGGCGAGAGGCGCCTTTGCCGCCTCAACTGCGACCGGAGTCGTTGGGCCTTTGGGAGGAGCGGCCCGCTCATCGCCGCGCGAGCCGCAACGTGCAACCACCCGCCCCCTCTGCCGGCCGATAACCCCATCGACCGTCGCCTGTGCAGAGCGGCAGCGTCGCTAACAAGGTAGCGGCGAGTGAGGGCGACGTAAAGAAGGGAATCAGTAGGTTCCGCCTGCCGGGCGGTACCTGAGTTGCGAGCTGACCACAGGTACCGCCCGGCAGGCGGAACCTACTTGCTTGGCTTCTGCCACGCCTCATCCGGCCGGCCGGCGTCGGCGTTGGCACGGCGGGCGAGCACGAACAGCAAGTCGCTCAGTCGGTTCAAATAGATGATCACGTCGTTGGAGACCGTCGCTCCGGCGGATCGGGCGAGCGTAACCACGCGCCGCTCGGCCCTACGGCAGACGGTGCGGGCGACGTGCAATTGGGCGGCGGTGGGCGTGCCGCCCGGCAGAATGAACTGCGTCAGCGGGGCCAGGGCTTCTTCGTTGCGATCGATGGCCTGCTCTAATCGTTCGATCTCGGCGGGGCCGACGTAGTCGGTGCCGTGACGCACCGGGTCGGGCGTGGCCAATTCAGCTCCCACGGCGAATAGGTCGTGCTGGATCGCGCGCACCGTCGCGGCGACGGCACGGTCGGACATGGCTCGCCGCTCTTCTTCGGCACAGACCAGGCCCAGCACGGCATTTAGCTCGTCGACCGCTCCATAGGCCTCGATCCGCAGATTGTCCTTCAAGACGCGCGGGCCGCCGAAAAGCCCCGTCTCGCCGGTGTCGCCAGTTTTGGTGTAGATCTTGGAGGACATGGCTGGGAGCGTTGCCGGTTATCGACGCGGGCCAAGGAAGCAAATGACCAATGAACAAATCCCAATGACCAAAAAAAACTCCGGGTGACCGGCATTGTCGCTTTGACCCTACCGCCGAGCCTGACGGTGGCGCATCGTAGGCAACTGCCGACGCGGTTATAATAGCGGCTGGGTGTCGCTCCAGCCACCCTGGCGGAGCTTGGATTGACCTGACTTCGACGAGGCTGAAATGCGATCGACGCGACTTGCCTGCTTCCTGCCGCTGACGCTGAGCATCGCCGCAATTAGTCCCGCGCGGCTCCTCGCCGATGAGCCTTCCGTGGAAGGAAAATACCTGAGCCATCCCCGCCAGGTGACCAGCGGGTTCAAGAAGGCGGGTGAGGGTTATTTTTCGCCCGATGGCGGGACGATCATCTACCAGGCCGTGCCG
>JAIOQB010000118.1 GCA_021413585.1 Planctomycetia bacterium | reverse complement strand
TTCGAGCTGGACAGCGTCACCGCCGACCCGGTGCCCCTGGACGAGTCCGAGGGCATTAGCGACTTCCGCTGGGTGCCGCGCCAGGAAATGAGCGCGGTCGCCGAGCATTTAAAATCACTCGACCACCACAGCCGCGAACTAGGCGACTGGGGCCGGTTCAGGGCGGTGGCGCATGAGTTCATTTTGAAAGTTACATGAACCACAGAGGCACAGAGACACAGAGAAAGACGTAGGTCAGGCCTCTGGCCTGACAATTGCTTTTAAAGCGATGCGAAGCTGTCCGGCCAGAGGCCTGACCTACAAAGCTTACCATAGCCAGCGAATCGCACCGTAAACGACAAGTCCTATGACGCCGCAGGTGACTAGGGTGATTGCAATCATCCGATTGGACATCGCAATCGTTTCGCGGTTAAAAGCGCGAAGGGTTGCACGAAAGTCTTCCTCAGATGCATCCGTAATTTCGTTTCTTGGATTGTTGTCTTCTTCAAGATTAGCTACTAGAATTCTAATTTCAGCGAGCAATTCTCCCAGCTCGTCCGGCGCTGCGACATATGGCTCCGCAACATCGGGAGATGGATAAATCCAATTCCCGGGAATATAACAAGTCAAGGTTCGACCGCTCGGCTGGACGATCGTAGCGGTGTCACCTGTACGATTGGGTTTGAGATACCAACATTCCGATTCACTTGCCCACCATCCACATGCGTCGCCTACGCTGGAATTGCCCGGAGGTGAATCGAGCCAACAGGTGAGAAAATTAAAATGGTATCCCGGGAATCGCGGCTCGATGACTACGTAATGCGAACCTGAGAGGCCAGCGTACAGCTTGAGAACGTAAGTTGCCGGGTTGACTTGACAAATCTCCTCATAGACGCGGATTTCCGCCTCGATCTCTTCCGACGACCCGCGCGAGACCTGAATGGTGTGGTTTAGCATAGGGTTGCTTGGCGGTTTTATTCGGGCCCACACGAAGAAGAGCCAAGGTAAGAAAGTCAGGGCTCTGACCTGTCAAATGCTATTACAGTCTTGCAAAACTGTCAGGCCTGAGGCCTGACCTATGATTCTCACCCATCTTCATCGGCATTTGCCGCAGCGGCTTTTCCCTTGGAGGGAATCAGTTCGACGTGCAGCCGTTTTCGGTGCGCCTCCTCGGCCAGCAAATCGACAAGTCCGAAAAACGGATCGGCGCCGGTCAGCTCAAAATGCCGCTGACCGCGCATCACCACCGCGCGGCGAAAAGGGCCTTGCGTGCGAATCGAAATCGGATCGATGCGGACCGTTGCCCCTGCGGCGAGTGATTCAAGTTTTTTGAGAACCGCGAGAAACCCGCGTGTGCCGATGCCTGTCTTCTGGCCGTTGTAGAAATAAATCGCGGCGGCGGCAGGCTCGTCGTCCTCCCGCGGCTCCTGAGTCCAGGAAATCACTGCGTCCGCCCGAGCGGGCTTTGCACCGTCGCGAACAATTACGGCGAATTGCAATAGTTTATTGAGATAAATCGATGTCTCTTCATCTCCCGGAATGGATCCGCGGTCGACCACCAATCGGTGTTGTTTGACAATATCATTGAGTTCGCGCCGCCGTTTTCCAAAAGGCACCGGATCCTCGGCATCGAATTTCTCTTGTTCTTCTTCAGTGGCCGCTCTGGAGGACAAATGGTATTGGGGATATTCCAAATAAGCGCCTGCTGGTAGTTGCTTGATTCGTTGGAGCACCGCGTCAAAGCCCGCGTTCCCCATCCCCACCGGCTTGCCGTCCAGAAGGTACAGCACCTCATCGTGGGGCGTAGCTGGTAGATTGAAGTTTCGCCATTCAAACTGGCAAATGGCGGGGCGGTTCGCTGACAGCGGCCAATGCGCCTTGCGGATCTCGAACGCTACGCGAAACTTCCTGGCAGCGGCCACTTCGCGAAATTCGCGCGGAAAATCATCCACGTTCGGCGGTCGAACAAATTGCTCTTCCGTGTCCTGACCTCGCACCCGCAGCCGCGCACCGGTAGGATATTGTTTGAGCCGCTCGACCGTGGCACGCAAACCATCCGGTCCATGCCCCGATTCGCGGCCATCGAGGGAGTACACCGGCCAGGCTCCATCCTCTGCCCATTTCCACTCAAGAACGATGTCGCCGGGCACGGCAACGGCGGTCGGCTCGATGTATGTCGCCTCCAGATAGTGCGCTTCTTCATCGAAGCGGGGCGGATAACCCAGGCTGGAGAGCGTGATGCCGCGCTCCTTTGCAATCTGCTGAAATTCCCGCCACCGCTTGGGATACAGCGCACTGGGAACCGTTTGTGCCCCGGGCGGACGAGAGCCCATTTTTTTCGCGTCCGGCCACCAGACGATAGACGTGCCACGTGGCAGCCGTCGCATCGTGTCGAGCACGATCTGAAACCCTGGCTCATTGCGACCTGCGAGATGCCCATCGAGGAAGAACCGGACCTGCGGCGTTGCCTCGTCCACATCTTCCGACCAGCGGGGATCCCAAGAAATGGTGATGTCCGAATTCTTGGCCGGCGGCGGCGAGGGCTCGGCCGCCATGACGACGGCGTGCAATGACCCTAAGGCAAGCCACGCCAAGATCACTCGTCTGACCGATCTGACTTTGCATGAAGCGCTGCGGTTGGATGACATGGCGAAGCGTCTCACGATACTGAGATTAGGACATGCGTAGAACCAGGGACTGAGAATCGCATTCTACTCCAAGGGCCAACGCGGCAATATCGTGTGCCCACGCTCCTCATTCTCTCCTCCGTGCTTCCTCCGTACCTCCGCGTCTCCGTGGTGAAAAACCCTCGTCGCCCTGTTTGAGCCCCCGCCGCGCGTTGCTATACTGCCAGCACTTCGGTGGCGGCCGGAGTTGGGCTTTTCTTGCGTTGAGCCCGGCGGGCCGTCGCTTGGCTTGTCGCCTGCTCGATTCTTTTCATAACGGCATTCAACTCTTATCACACGAGGCCCCCTATGTTTAGCATCGGCAAGTCGGCGCTGGCCGAGTTCATCGGTACGTTTACGCTGGTCTTCCTCGGTGCCATGGCGGGTGCCCTGGCCGGAACTACCGGAATCGGACATACCGGTGGCGGCGTTGTGGCGGTGGCACTGGCGCACGGCATCGCGCTGGTGATCATCGTCTACGCCTGGGGGCCGGTCTCTGGAGCGCATGTGAATCCGGCGGTGACGTTCGGCGTGTTGCTGGGAGGAAAAATATCCATCGGCAAGGCGGTCGTCTACTGGATCGCCCAATTCGCCGGCGGGATTCTGGCCGCGTTCGTGCTGCTGTGGTTGATCGGCACGGACGGCAACCTTGGCGCCACCACCGGCGATTTGAACAAGCTTGTTGCGCAGCAGCCGGCGGTGGTGTGGAAGATCGTGGCGATCGAGGCGATCCTCACGTTCTTCCTGGTCACGGCGGTCTATGGCTCGGCCGTGTCGGGGCGCAATGGGGCGGCGTTTGGAATTGCCATTGGGCTGGTGCTGGCCGCCGACATTCTGGCGGGCGGCGCGCTGACCGGGGCCAGCATGAACCCCGCCCGCACGCTGGGGCCGGCGGTGGCGATGTTCGCCGGCGCCAAGCAGAGCATGGACTATGTCTGGATGTACTTCGTCGGCCCACTCGTCGGCGGGGGTCTGGCCGGGTTGGTCTACAATGCGTTCTATCTGGACAAGAAGTAGGCTGGCTGGACAAGAAGCAAGCCGGGCATCTACCATAAAGCCTGCACCCAGGGTGCGTCCCGCCCGTCGCGCTGCCCCAGTTCGGCGCGACCCATGTTCGACGCCTTGCCCGATAATTCATGTTGCCTGCTGGGCGCGATTGCCCGGCACGTTTCGCGCCTGCTCTCAGGGGATATTGCCATGCACCATTGCCGCACCGCCGTTCTGATTCCATTGGCCGCGTTGTTGCCGCTACTGCTTTCCATCGCCGGTTGCGCCGAGCCGCAAGACACCGGCACGCCGGCCGCGCCACCAAAACACCCACCAACAAAGTCCTGCTCGGCGACCCGTCACTGACCGCCGGCATTCCCGGCGACGGCGACCTGACCGCCGAGCAACTCAAAGCGTGGCTCGCCGACCCGGCCAACCACGCCGTGCTGCAGATCGAGCTGCCGCTGGGACTCAACGCCGGCGCAGGGCAGATCAAAGGCATTGCCGAGAATCCGCTCACCCGAGCCAAGATCGAACTCGGCCGCCAACTCTATTTTGATCCCCGGCTGTCGAAGGACGGCACGATCAGTTGCGCCTCGTGCCACAGCCCTGACCACGGCTTCGCCGCGAACACGCAGTTCGGCGTCGGCGTGGCAGGGAAAAAAGGAGGACGCAACTCGCCGGTGGCGTTCAATCGCATTCTCAGCGACGTGCAATTCTGGGACGGCCGTGCCAAGTCGCTCGAAGAGCAGGCCATCGGCCCCATCGCCAACCCGATCGAAATGTCGAACACGCACGACCTGTGCTGCAAGACGGTGGGCGGCATCCCCGGCTACAAGCAGCAGTTCGACAAGATCTTCCCGGGCGAAGGGGCCACGATCGACAACATCGCCAAGGCCATCGCCAGCTTCGAGCGCTGCCTGGTCACCGGCCCCTCGCCGTACGACTACAACGAGCGGCTACGCGGCTACAAAGACTCCACGCCCGACGAGCTGGCCGACCTGAAGCAAAACAACCCTGCCGATTACGCCGACTATGAAAAGCTGCTGGCCGAGGTGACGGCCCATCCGATGAGCGACAGCGCCAAGCGAGGGCGCGAGCTGTTCTTCGGCCAGAAGGCGGGTTGCACCGCCTGCCACGTCGGCGCGAACCTGACCGACGAGAAGTACCACAACCTGGGCGTCGGCATGGACAAGCCAAAGCCCGACCTGGGGCGCTCGGAAATCAGCAAGAACGAAACGGAGACCGGGGCGTACAAAACACCCACGATCCGCAACATCGACCAGACCGGCCCCTACATGCACGACGGCAGCATGCAGACGCTGGAAGAGGTGGTCAACTGGTACGCCAAAGGTGGCCACCCCAATCCGCACCTCGACAAAGACGTCCGCAAGCTGGACCTCACCGACCAGGACAAGGCGGATCTGGTGGCGTTCATGAAGTCATGCAGCGGCCCGCTGCCGAAGGTGAATCCGGGAAGGCTGCCGAAATAGAACCCGCTCAGCCGGAATGACCAATGACCAAATCCCAATGACCAATGGAGCGGTGCGGCGGCTC
The DNA here is from genome assembly GCA_021413585.1 of Planctomycetia bacterium. Lineage (GTDB taxonomy): Bacteria > Planctomycetota > Planctomycetia > Pirellulales > UBA7805 > JAIOPX01. The sequence goes on along the minus strand of JAIOQB010000118.1, from coordinate 284 downwards.
CAGTTTCTTTGGTCATTGGTGTGGATAGCGGGTTGGTGCTGCCGGCACTGGCAAAGCCCAATGGCGTCCGGGAAAAATCTTAACTGTTTCTTAACTTGCGCGATCTGCGGCGTTTGTATATAAACTCCGCATGTCCCAGTCCAGGCACCAACGACGCCGGAGGCGTAGCGATCGCCTCGCGCGGTCCGCCGCAGCGCACGAGCCGGCCGAGCCGCTGAAGGTATGGCCTGAACAGCTGATCGGAGCCAAGTTCGTTCGCTTGCTTGAAAAGCAACTGCGGCAGT
>JAIOQB010000117.1 GCA_021413585.1 Planctomycetia bacterium | reverse complement strand
AGCGCGGTGGTGGTGGGCGCGGCGATTGAGTTCCTCGCCCGCAATGGCTTGCTGCCGCAGTTCAAGTTCCAGATGCGCGGCAAGCAAACGGAGAACACCTATTTCTGGGGGGTGATGACCGAGTCGACGTCGACCATTCGGGACGACCGGCTGCTGTTCCATCCAGTGGACGACAACACGCGCGACGAGTGGACCGAGTTCACCACCAGCGCGCAGCGCGTGATCCTGGGGCGCAAAATGGCTCCGGACGAAGACGCCCGAACGTCGCCGATCTATGTGCTCAAGACCGACCCGGGCGACCGGATCGGCCCGACGCAGTTGACCGTGCGGATTCGCCGCGTCAAAGCGGACGAAGAGGCCGAAGAGCATTTGGACCTGGAGTCGGTCACCGGCACTGTGGCCGGGCAGCCGGCCATCCTGGGTGAGAACGTGCAATTCCGCTGGCGGACGCTGGCGGACGAGCGGTACTACCTGGACACCGGCGGACTCGATAATATCGAGATGCCACGGTAATTAGCACCATGACCACCTTCTCCACCGACGACGACGATTACGAAGCGGCCGCGGACAAGTCGCCGCGGCAAACGCTCGACCGGCTGCGCGATCGGCTCTCCGAGCAGGAAGCCCAATCGGCCGAGCTGTTCGCCTCGATCCGCGACGACATCACCCAGTTGGCCCATCAGCTCAAGCAGGCGGAGCGCGACGTAGCGCCGCAGCAGGTTGCCGTCGAAGCGCCCGTCCGGCAGCCGCCGCCGTTGCCCGTCGGCCGCCCGGTGGGGATGGTGCCCAACGTATCGCCGGTGGAATTCTTAGTCAGCGGCGCGGACGCGGACGCTTCCGCGGACCTGGAGCTACTGACGTTCGGGCCCGAGCTGTCGGCCAATGGTTCGCTGGCGGACGAGCGGGAAGATTTGCTCACCGATGCCATGAACGGTGAGCCGGCGGCGTTGTCGCTGTGCGGCGCCATCATGCTCTTCCGCGGCGCCACGGGCGAGCGCCTGCCGCTGTTGCTCAAAGACATCGGCGAAGCCTGGTACGGCTGGCGCCCCACCACCGCCGACGGCCCCGACGACCTCCGCGACGAGCTGTGCGGCTGGCTGCAGCGCAAATGCGCCGAAGCGGGCGTGCCGAACGTCATCGAACTGGTCCGCCCCGGCGACCGGTTTGACTCCAAGCGGCATCACGCCCGGCAGCCGGGGGTGGAAGTGGTTGACGTAGGAGGCTGGGTCGTGCTGCGCGACAACGGCAAGGTGTATACGAAGGCGGCGGTGACGGTGAGATAAAAGTTGGTCCGTTGTCAGTGGTCCGTGGTCAGTTGCGAACTTTGAGCCCTTGATCTGCTTCAACCTGCACAACGGACCACTGACAACTGACAAATCAATGAAAACCTTCGCCTGTAGTCACTGCGGCGCTCAAGTGCGGCGCCCCACCGCGCCGCTGAAGTGCGACGCGTGTGGGCAGCAGCGGATCGGGCTGTTCAAAGAGGTCAAGGCGGCGGCTGGTGGTTCGCCTGCCCCGCCCCCGCCTGCCCCGACGCCAATCGCGCCGAAACCGGTTGTGGCACAACCGCCGCCGGCGAAACCCACGATCGCACCTCCCCCTGCCCCGCTCCGCCCCGCGGCACCCGTCGCGAGCGCGCCTGCGTCCCCCTCTCCGCCGGCGCCATCCACTCCAGCACCGAAAGCTGCGGCGCCGACGCGCGTTCAACCGCCAGCCCGATCCGCGCCGCCGCCGAAGCCCATTTCGCCCCCTTCGATTCCCGCGAAAACTGCTTCTCCCTCGCCGCCATCAACTCCACCTACGCCCGCGGCGCGAAAGCCGGCCGCCGCATCCAGTTCACCTTCAGCACCAACTGCTCGAATCGAACCCGCCAAACCGGCCGCACCCGCGCCGGCCGCCACCGGCCCGGGCAGCATCGCGTGGCGATTTCCGATCCAGATCCCAGGGCAGGATTATTCCGCCGCCTCGCTGCGGAATTGCCCCGCCGTCGATGAGGCCGGACGGATCTACGCAGCGGTCGGCCGCAAGCTGTTCGCCCTCGAAGAGCGCGACGGGGCCATTCGCTCCGCGTGGGAATACACGACCGGCGGGCAGATCCCCGGCTCCCCCGCGCTCGGAGGCGATGGCCGGCTGCGCGTCCACAGTGGCGACGGCCTGTTGCACTGCGTCACCACCAGCGGCGAGGCGGCGTTTCCACCGGCCGATGTTGGCGAGCCGCTCGGCTGGGCGTCCCCCGTGATCGATTCGCAAAACAACACCTGGGTTTGCCTCTACAACGGCGGCCTATTGCGCGTCGATCCGCGCGGTGTACGAGGAACGACTCCGTTTGTGCGCACGCGGCAGAAATTCGACAGCACGCCATTGATTCGTGGCGGCGTGTTGTACGTCGGCGCCGAGGACGCGTATGTGTACGCCATTCCGCTCGACGCCAGCCGGGGACGCAACCAGTGGGATCACAACGGGGGGCACGGGAAGACGGAATGGTTCATCAATTCGTCGCCGGCCCTCTCGCCGCAGCCGGCGCTGATCGTCGCGGGGCGCGATGAGTTTCTCTACGCCTTTGATCTCGACGGCAGCCTGCTGTGGCGACTGCACCTGCGCGGGCAGATGCTCGGCTCGCCGATAGTCACCGCCGACGGCGACGTGCTGGTGGGCGTAAGCCTGCAGCGCCGCGGCGAAGCGGGCCAGGGGAAGCTGGTCTGCGTCGACGGCCGGGCGCATCGCGTCCGCTGGGAGTACAAGGCGGAAGGCCCGATCGAGTCGACTCCCGTGCTTGGCAGCGACGGCGTGGCGTATTTTGGAGACAACCACGGCGCGGTGCATGCGGTGGACGCCGGCGGCCAAAAGGTGTGGATCGCCAACGTCGGCTCTGCGGTCCGCTCGGCCGGCGCGATCGTCGGCCCCGGGCGGCTGGTGTTCGGCCTGGACACCGGGACGCTGGTTGCCCTGGCGTGTTCGTCGCCAGGCGTGGCCACCGGCGGCTGGCCTAAATACATGGGGACGCTCGGCCAATCGGGCTATGTGACAGGTTAATTCCCCTAGGTTCTCCCCTAGCCACGGGTTTTTCCCCGTGGTAACCCCCGCGAACCCGTTAGGCATTCCCATTACGCGGAACCTTTTACCGGGTCCAGGGTTCCAACTAGATGGCCAAGAACTCGGTAGTCGATCCGCCCCCCTTCTGGTAAGCTGGGCGAATGAAGCCGGCGGTTAAAAGCGCCCCATATGGCCCGCCCCACGGAATAGAATCTGAACTACGAACCGAACCATTTAAACGGTTTTCTCAATTCAAAGTTTGCAGCGCGACCAGCACGGACCAATCCACGGATTAGAGCCTAGGAGCCGGACGATGAAGAAGCGTTCAGTGGCAGCAGCGGCGGCAGTCCTCATGTTGGCCGGCGCGGTCGACGCGGCATACGCCCGTGTCTGGACCGACGTGCAAGGTCACACCGTCGACGCCGAGTACGTCGGCGTGAAGGACGGCGCGGTGCAACTCAAAGCCGCCGATGGCCGGCTGATCTCCGTGCCGCTGGAGCGCCTCAGCGCGGCCGATCGCCACGAAGTGGGCGGCCGGGCCGGCGTGAAGGTCGCCCCGCTCCCCGCGCAACCAGTTCCCGCTCCCGCCGCGCCGGCCGCTCCGGCCGAGGCGCCGCAGAAAGCGCCGGGCGCTCCCGTGGCGGATCGATTCAGCGAAACGATTCGCGAAAATCCGGACAGCCCCGACGCGTACTACCAGCGTGGCTTGGCGGCGATGAATCATGGCCAGCCGGAGGCGGCACTGAAGGACTTCGATCAGGCGATCAAAATCAATCCCAAGTTTGCCGAGGCGCTCGACGGACGTGGTCAGGCCAACGCCGCCAAGGGAGATCCGGTCGCTGCCGCGCGCGACTTCGACGAGGCGGTCAAGGCGAAGCCCGAACTGGCCAGTGCTTATCGCCATCGGGGCGACAATCTCAAGGCCCTGGCGAAGAGCGACGTGGGCAAGGAAATGCTCGATGAGAAGATCGAGAGCTATCGCAAGATGTATCACGCCGCCCGCGATAAGCAACTCAGCGACACCAGTTGGCAGCCGCTCAACAGCACCACCGGCCCGACGCGGCAGGGGCTGATCAACCAGATGGTCAAGGCGGACTACGATCAGGCCCGCGATATCGAAACGAAGTACCGCGCCGGCATGGGCAGCGGTTCAGGAAGCGGATACGGCAGCGGTTCGGGTAGTGGCTCTGGAAGCGGCTCGGGTTCCGGCATGGCCAAGAGCCCGCCCAAGAAATCGAGCGACTACGCGCAGAAGCCGAAGCCAACTCCGCCGAGCAAGACCCCCGACTCCGGCGGCCTGCTGGTCACCCCGGAGAAAGTGAAGCAGGGGGAAATGATCACGCTGGTGGCCGATCCCGAGAAGCTGACTCCGGGCAAGGCGACTAAGGTCGCACCAAAGGGTGACAAATACGGCAGCGATGCGACCACCGGCGACAAGAATTCCAGCGACAAGCCCGCCGGCGACAAAACCGACAAAGACCTGCTGTACGGCAGCGCGACGAAGGGAAAGCCGGGCGCAGGTGACACTGCGTCGGCCAACGTGCCGCGCGGCGCCAATGGCAAGCCGGTTCCGCCCGCCGCCGTCGACTTCTATCGCAGCGAAGCGGGCACGGGCAAGTTTGACAAAGCGAAGGACCATCTGCTCGGCACCGACACCGACGCGACGGACGGTTTTTCAGTCGACGTTTCAACCAAGGATTTCCCGGTCGGCAAGCAGACGTTTTATGCCGTGCCCCGGTACGCGAAGCCGGCCGCGAAGTCAGCCTATGCAAAATCGAAGCAGCCGCCGAAGGATGCCACCGCTGGCGGCCCGATGGATCCGTCGAAGCAGAGCGACCCGACGATGGGCGAGGGCTTGATGGGTGAAGGCGCAATGGGCGCCGGTTCCATGGGCGAAACGGCGATGGGCAAGGAGGGCATGGGCAAAGACGGCAAGTCGGCTGACGGTCAAACGGCCGAGGGCTCGGCGCCGGCTGACGGCGCTGGTTCAGGGAAAGACGGCAGTGGCAAGGACGGCGCCGGCAGCAAAGATGGCGCTCCATCGGCTGCGGATACTGCGGCAGCCGGCAAAGCGGCGGCTAGCACCGAAGGCACGCCGATCAGCGGCATGGGCGAAGTCACCGCACCCGATCAACTCGCTTCGGCTGAAACACCCGGCAAAGAACCCGCCAAGGAATCGGGCGAAGGAAGCGGGGGCGGCGGCGGAAAGGGCAAGAAGCACAGGCACGGGGGCGGCAAGGACTACTATGCTGAGCGACGCAATCCCAAAGCCCTGCGGGCGATGGAAGACGCGCTGGGTTACATGGACCGCCGCGACTACCCGGCCGCGATCAAGAAGTACGACAACCTGCTGACCGAGTACGTGGACGATCCCTACTATCTCGAAGGACGCGCCGGCACGTACCTGGCCCAAGGGGGCTATGACCTGGCGATCCGCGACTACGACCGGCTGCTGACCGTCGCCGAGCCGACCGCCGAGATGTACTACAACCGGGGCTGCGCCCAAATGGCCGCCGGCAATCTCGACCCCGCGATCGCCGACTTCACGGCATCGCTGAAGCTCGAAGAGCTTGGCCAGTACGCCAACCTGGCGCACAACAACCGCGGCGCCACCTACGCCCGCCAAGCCCACTATGAAATGGCCATCACCGACTTCGACGCCGCGATCAAGATCAACCCGCAGGACGCCGTGGCGTACCGCAACCGCGGGCAGGCGCTGAAGAAGATCGGCAAATCGGCAGAGGGGGAAGCCGATCTGGCGAAGGCGGCGCAGATGGCGGGCGGGAACTGAGCCGCAGAGGGCCACTGCTGGCTTGTCCCCAGCAGTGCATCGTTGGGGTCGCCTCGGCGCTGAGGCCCGCAGGGCCGCCAGGAAGCGTAGCGCCGCGAGTTCCTGTCGGCCCTCCGGGCCTCACAACAATTGTCTGGCCTGGCGCACTCGGCCCTGACGGGCCGAACTATTACCTGCCGGCCCTGCGGGCCTGGAGTGAGCGGTTCGGCGCTAGCCCCGGTCCCACGCAGAGCGCTGTCGCACGGGCCACATTGTGCTATTCGCCTTCAAACATTGCCGGCCCTGGAATGTCCAGCATCTTCAAATTTCTTCGCTCCTTCGCGGCTTCGTTGCTTGAAGAAGCGTTCAGTTGGGTCGCGGCGCTCGTGATGGCGATTGGCGGCGTGCTGATCGTGGCCATGACTTTCCCCAACTTGTGGATCGGTGTCCCGCTGGTGATTGTGTTTGAGACGGTGGCAATCATTGTGTCCATGAAAATAGCTCGCCGGTTTCGTGCTCCGCGAGATGATTCTGCCAAAACCGATCGCAAAGATTGAGACCCGTTTCGCAAATGCCGCCTGCTCCATCCTGCATTTACATGCAATTGGTGGGTGCGGCACCCATCCTACGTCGCTCATTCTTCTTTTCCGGTCACTTGGCCGCCGGCAGCAACCAGATGCGAACTTTCTTTTCGGTACAGGTGGCCAATAGCCGTCCATTAGAGCTGAACGAAACTCCATACACCCAATCGATGGTGTCCTTTCCAGCCTGCTTGTGATCCCACACGCTTCGCTGCTGGCCCGCTGCCACGTCCCAGAGCCGCGCCTTGTTGTCTTCGGCGCCGGTCGCCAGGGTGCGGCTGTCCGGGCTGAAGCTCACACTCAATATCCAATCCTCGGCGTTGAGTTCTTTCGACATCGCGGCGGACTTGATATCGAATAGCCAAACTTTTCCCCGCGCCGTGCCGACGGCCAGCGTGCCGCCGTCGGGACTGAAGGCGACGGAGTTTCCGCCGCTCCCTTCCTGCATTTCGAGGCGCACCTTGCCCGTTGCCACATCCCACAGGCGCGCCGTGTCCGCGGAGTCGGCCAGCGCTAACGACTTGCCGTCGGGGCTGAAGGCGAGATCTTGCACATCATTTTTTTCCACCTTGATCTCGCGGATCAGTTTGCCTGTGGCAACATCCATCAGCCGGGCCGTGCCGCCACTTCCAAACGCAAGCGTGCCGCCGTCGGGGCTAAACGCCACGCAGAGGACAAACGCGTCTTTCACGCCCCCCTCCATCTCGTGCAGGAGCTTTCCCGACTTGATATCCCAGATGCGGGCCTTGCAATCCTTGCAGCCAGTGGCCAACATCCGGCCATCGGGACTGAAAGCCACCTTGGCGACGGTGCCGCCGTGCTCCAGAGCGCTCAGTTGCTTGCCTGAGGAGGCGTCCCATAGCTCGGCCTTTTTATTGCAGGCTGCGGCGACCGTCCGGCCGTCGGGAGCAAAGGCCACCGACTCGACGCTCCCAGAAAGAGTCAATTCTCGCAGCGGCTTTGGCACCCCGGCCGAATCGGCGGCCCTGGCGGCCTGAGGTCGACAGCAAATCAAGAGCGTTACGAGACATGCGGCCATTATCGACGTGCGATTCGCGGTCATCGTCTGCCCTCCAATTAAAAAACCTCAGCGCGTGGAACTTGGAAAAAATGCTGGCGATTCGCCATTCTAGAATCCCTTCGCGATGGTTGCGAGAATTATGATAGCAAGCAAAAGTTGAACCTGCTACGCTCGACGGGGCCGGACAGTGGTGCTGTATCAATGCATACTTGCTCGGTGTACCGAACTGCTTGCCGTGAGCGGTTCAGCGCTAGCCGCCGGTTCCACGAAGTGCGTGGCCTTGCGGGACCGGTGGCTAGCGCCATTCCGCTCACGTTTCACCACCTTGCCGGCGAGAAATGCAGCCTTGTGACACGCCCTCGCCACAGAAACCGCGCGGTCTACGTTTTCTGCGCCGCGGCCGTCATCGCCCTCGGCCTCGCGGTGCGCACGCCGGCGTTCATTGCGCCGGGGTTCTTCTCAAAATACGCCGGCGACGCGCTGTGGGCAGTGTTGATTTTTCTTGGCGTGGGTCTGCTGCGGCCGCGGTGGAGTACGCTGCTCGCCTGCGGCGTGGCGGCTGAGTTGTGCGTGACGGTGGAGGTCAGTCAGCTTTATCGTGCGCCGTGGATCGACGCGATCCGCCAGACGCGCCTTGGCAAGCTGACGCTCGGCGATACCTTCGGGTGGGGAGATATCGGGGCGTATCTGGCGGGGATTGCGGCGGGCATGGTGATCGAGTTCACCGCGCAACGAATGGCGGCGCGATCAGGGGCCGACTAAAAACGATAGCTCGAAACACGCAAATACGCGCACGCTCGCTTCTAGCTGCCACGCTTCAAGCAGCACTGCCACCCGTCCTATTTCTCAGACGTTTGGGCGGAGCCCGCCGGATTGCCGCGGGCATCCACAAAAGTCCGAGTCGTGCCGTCGGATCGGACGGTGGTGAATGCCGTGCCCACGGTGCGGCCACTTCCATCTTGAATCATCGTCGTGGAGTTGCCGCCGGCGCCGCGCGAGGTGATGGCCGTGCCGCGCGTTCCGCCACCAACGCCATGAATTGTCGTGATGGCGCCCCCCGGCTGAAGGATCGTGGTGGCGGTGCCCACCGTTCTGCCGTTGGCGTCCTTGATCGTCGTCACCGCGGCGTTGCCGCCGAGCCGCGTCGTGGAGGCGGAGCCGATCCTTCGGCCATAGGCATCCTGAATGGTCGCGTCCGAACCGCCGACGCCGCGAGTGATCGAGCCGGCCGGCCGGCCACTGGCATCTTGAAACGTCGTCCGGGAACCTGGGCCATATGGACCGCCTGGCCGGGGGCCGCCGGGATTGAAGCCCCTCGCTTGAGCGAAGCCCGGAGTGGCAAACGACATCCCCGCCGCAACGAGCGCGCCGAATACGATCGCGCCGAACAAGATCAACCGCATGTTGTGCCCCTTTCAACAAAGCCAGATTGGAACGAGAAGAGTCCACACCACCGGCTGATTTTATCACCCACAGTGGGGGTGTCAACTCCGCGAGAATTCGCGTTTTCGCGACCGCCGATCACTCGCATCCGTCCTTCAGCCTAACGCCTAAAGCCTCCAGCCTCACCGCCGATACATCGTCACCGCCACCAGAATCGCCACCAGCACCAGTGCGCAGAACCCGCCGATCAGGGCGGTGGCAAACACATAGTTGCTGCGCTGCCTGGAGGCGCGGCGCACCTTGCGCGCGGTGGCCACCGGTTGGGCTTCGATCTTGCGAATGTCGGACGAACTCTCCGCGCCAATGGATTGACCCGACTTGCCGACCCGCCCGCCGCGGTCGGGTGGGATCCAGGCGCCCGTGCCGCTGGTCGGCGGTGGAACTGGCGGAGGAACGGCAGGCGGCGGAACCGTAGGAGGCGCTGCCGGCGCCGCGGCGACTGAACCGACTACCATCCCCACTGGCGTGGCGACCGATGGTCCGGCCGACGCGGGCGGCTCCGCGTGCGACGTCATCGGCATCCCGGGCGAACCGGAAGTCGGCAGATTGGCGGGCGGCGGCGCAGGGTGCATCGCCGGGGGCGGTGGAGAGATAGCTGAGCCGCCGCGTGGCGCTGTCGCAGGCGATGCGGCCGGCGGACGGATCGAACCCGGCGGGCCGGGGGGCGGCGCGATCTGCGACTCGCCGTGCGTGCCACGGCGCGCGTCGGGCGGGCCGGCGAGTGCGGACTCGACGTTTGGCGTTTGAGCAGGGCTGGAACCAGGTGGCGGGGGCGGCGGCTTGATCTGCCTTTCGTTCGCGGCAGGATTGGTCGGTTCGTCGGTCATTCTCGGCGTCCTTGGCTGCTGCCATTGTCTGTCGTCTTGCTGGGACTCGCAAGCGGCGGAAACACTGGGGTGTTGCCCCAGGCGCCCGCCAGCGCCATGCCTTGCCCGCCGCCCCGTCGATGTGGGATGATCGGCGGCCATGCAACCACAAAAAGCAGTGATCTTTGACGTCGACGGGGTGTTGGTCGATTCGTACCAGGCCCACCTTACCTCCTGGCAGCAACTGGCGGCCGAGGCCGGCTACGGGCTGTCGGTCGAGGAGTTCGCCCGCACGTTCGGCCGGACCAGTCGCGAGATCATCCGCGAGTTCTGGCCCCCCGAGGGGCTGACCGACGAGCGAATCCGCGAACTCGACGACCGCAAAGAAGCGCTGTACCGCCAATTGATCGCCAAACAGTTCCCGGAGATGCCGGCCGCCCGCGCGTTGATTGCCGATCTCAGACGCTCGGGTTTCGCCGTCGGGCTGGGAACTTCCGGCCCGCCGGAAAACCTGGCCCTCGTGCTGCGCGAACTCGACGGGCCGGCGTGGTGCCAGGCCGCGATCTCGGGGGCCGACGTGAAACGCGGCAAGCCCGATCCCGAGGTGTTCCTGCTCTGTGCCGAGCGATTGGGCGTGCCGCCGGCGCGCTGCGCCGTCGTGGAAGACGCCGCCCCCGGCATCGCCGCCGCCAACGCCGCCGGCATGCTGAGCATCGGCTTCGTCAGCCACGGCCATACGCACGCGGAACTGGCGGCGGCGAATCGCAAGGTGGACGGGCTGGGGGAATTGTCGGCGGAGCGAATTGCGCAGTGGATGGGGAGTTAGGCTGTCAGCTATCAACTATCGGCTGTCGGCTATCGGCTTTGAGCAGTGAGTTAAATACACGCTCCGCTTTATCCAAATCATCAATCATCAATCATCAATCATCAATCATCAATCTGAAATCTGAAATCTGAAATCTGAAATCTGAAATCCCCGAATTGGCCCTCCCCATGAAGCTGCAATTCTTCGGCGCCGCCGGCACGGTCACCGGCTCGATGCACTTGGTCGAGGTCGGCGGCCGGCGGCTGCTGCTCGACTGTGGGTTGTACCAGGGCCCGCGCAAGCAGGCGTTTGAGATCAATCGCAACTTGCCGTTCGATGCGAAGTCCATCGACGCGGTGGTGATCTCGCACGCCCACATCGATCACACCGGCAACTTGCCTTCGCTCGTGCGGGCGGGATACCGCGGGCCGATCTACGCCACCGACGCCACGCGCGATCTGTCGGCCTGCATGTTGCCCGACTCGGCCCGGCTGCAAGTCAGCGACGTTCGCACGGTCAACAAGCAGCGGCTTCGCACGGGTCAGCGGCCGTTCGAGCCGTTGTACACGCCGGAGGACGCCGCGCGTGCGGTGCGGCAGTTTGCGGCGGTCAACTACGAGCGGCCGTTCGAGCCGCTGCCTGGCGTCGTCGGCCGGTTCTTTGACGCGGGGCATATCTTGGGCTCGGCCAGCGTGCTGCTGGAACTAACTGAAAACGGCCGGACGCGGCGGCTGCTGTTCAGCGGCGACATCGGCCGCGCGGGCACGCCGATCCTTCGCGACCCCACGATCGTCCCCGGCGCCGATGTGATCATCATGGAAAGCACTTATGGCGACCGCCGCCACGCCCCGCCGACCGACACACAGGCCCTGATCATCGACGCGGTGCAGACCGTCGCCCGCGAACGGGGCACGCTGATCGTCCCGGCCTTTGCCGTCGGCCGAACGCAGGAGGTCGTCTACCGGCTCAACGAACTGTGGGACGCAGGGCAACTGCCGCCGCTGCCGGTGTATGTCGATAGCCCGCTGGCGGTGGACGTGACCGCCGTCTATCGGAATCACCCTGAATGCTATGACGACGAAGTGCTGGCCGCGATGCATGCCAGTGCCGATCACGATGTCTTTGGGTTCGACCGGCTGCGGTACGTCCGCTCGGCGGAGGAATCTAAAAAGCTCAATTCGCTTTCCGAGCCGGCAATCATCGTCAGCGCCTCAGGAATGTGCGAAGGGGGCCGGGTGCTGCATCACCTGCGCAACCACATCGAGCAGCCCAACACCACGATTCTGTTCGTCGGCTACCAAGCGGAAAACACGCTGGGTCGCCGGATCCTCAATGGCGCGGAGTTCGTGCCGATCATGGGGCGCGACTACCGCCTGCGAGCCCAGGTGCGCCGCGCCGAAGGGCTCAGCGGACACGCCGATTGCGACGAACTGCTGCAATGGGCCGTGCAAACGCAGCAGCGCGGGCACGTCGATCACGTCTACCTCGTCCACACCGAAACCGGCCCGGCCGAAGCCTTCGCCAACTCGCTCCGCACCGCCGGCTTGCCGAACGTCACGGTGCCGAAGCGGGGGGAGGGGTTTGAGTTGTAGCTATTCACGGGTGATGCGATCACCGGTCCCGGAGGGACCATTGAAAATAGCCCAGCGATTCATCGCTGGGTTCGAGATCCACCTCAACGCCAGTGCGTCCCGTAGGGACGCATGAATATTTGGTGTGAAAATATTTCGTGCTCACATGCATCTCATCATGTGCGCTGTCTTCAATCGTCCCTACAGGACGCCGACGAAATGCACGTTCACGACTACCCAGCGATAAATCGCTGGGCTATTGTCAGGCGTCCCTCCGGGACGGTGTGTACGCCCGAAGAGCCTTCCGCCCCATTCCTGTCCGAACACCATTGTCGTGATGGGTACTTTCCCGCCCAACTTCACGTTCTTGCGACCATCCCGCGCAGTGGTAGAATTGAAGGGAGCGCGACAGGCGATCACCAGCCCACCTGGACTCTCGACCATGACCACCGAACTGATTGAAATTGGCACGGTGCCCGAGGCGTGGACGCGCACCGATTTGCTCGACCTGGAAAGCCTCACGGCCGAGGAGATCACGCTGATCCTCGACACGGCCGAGATGTTTCGCGAGGCGACCGACGGCTGCACGCGGCGGCTCTCCGTGCTCAGCGGCCGGACCGTGGCCAATCTGTTCTTCGAGAACTCCACTCGCACTCGCACCAGCTTCGCCCTGGCGGCCCGGCGGCTGGGGGCCGACACCGTGGACTTCTCCTCCTCCGGCAGCAGCCTGTCGAAGGGAGAAACATTCATCGACACCGCCAAGAACATCGAAGCGATGGGTGTGGACGCCGTCGTCGTCCGGCACCGCACCCCCGGCACGCCGTACCTGCTCGCCCAGAATCTCCAATGCTCGGTCCTCAACGCCGGCGACGGGCCGCACGAGCATCCCACGCAGGGCCTGCTCGATATCCTCACGATCCGCCAGCAGCGCAAAGAGATCGCCGGGTTGACGGTGGCCCTGGTCGGCGACATTGCCCACAGCCGCACCGCCCGGTCGAACATCTGGGGGTTGAAGAAGCTCGGCGCGCATGTGATCGTGTGCGGGCCGTCAACGCTCGTCTCGCGCGCCTGGGAAGAGTTGGGCGTGGAAGTGGCGTACAATCTCGATGAGATTCTGCCCCGCTGCGACGTGCTGAACCTGCTGCGGATCCAGTTCGAACGGCAGGCGATGCGCCCCTTCCCGTCCGTCCGCGAATACGCCCACCTGTACGCCATGAACGGCCAGCGGATGGCGAAGGCCAAGGACAGCATCCTGATCATGGCGCCGGGGCCGATCAACCGGGGCGTGGAAGTCACACCCGAGGTGGCCGACGGCCCGCATTCGGTGATCCTCCATCAGGTGAGCAACGGCCTGGCGGTACGGATGGCGGTGTTGTGGTTGCTTTTGGGCGCGGCGCACCGCGGGGAGTACTAAACGTCATGAGTCGCATTCTGATTGTCGGCGGGCGCGTGATCGATCCGAGCCAGAACATGGACCGGATCACGAATTTATTGATCGAAGACGGCCGGATCGCCGCGTACGACGTCGAGCCGACGGCCAACGACGTGGCTGATGGAGTCGTTCCCCTTGAAATAATCGTCGACGCCAGCGACCGGATCGTGTCGCCCGGCCTGATCGACATGCACGTTCATCTGCGCGAGCCGGGGCGCGAAGAGGACGAGACGATCGAAACGGGCACGGCCGCCGCGCTGGCCGGCGGCTTCACGTCGATCGCCTGCATCCCGAACACCGAGCCGCCGATCGACACCCAAGCGGCGGTGCGGTTCATCCAGCACCAGGCCGCGGTGGCGGACAACTGCAACGTGTACGTGGTGGGTTGCGTCAGCCGCAATCGCGAGGGGAAGGAACTGGCCGAGATCGGGCAGCTTGTCGAAGCGGGCGCGGTTGCGTTCAGCGACGACGGGGCGCCGGTGTACGACCCGGAGTTGATGCGCCGCGTGCTGGAATACTGCCTGATGTTCGACAAGCCGGTGCTCAACCATGCCGAGGTGCGCGAGCTGACGCCCGGCGGCGTGATGCACGAAGGGATGGTGTCGCTGGTGCTGGCGCTCGGCGGCATGCCGGCCGAGGCGGAAGACGTGATGGTCGGCCGCGACATTTCCCTTGCCGAAGTGACCGGCGGCCGGATCCACGTGATGCACGTCTCCAGCGCCGGGAGCGTGGACATGATCCGCCGCGCGAAGGCTCGCGGCGTGCGGATCACCACGGAGGTCTGCCCTCACCATTTCACGCTGACCGACGAATGCCTGCGGTCGTTCGACTCGAACTACAAGATGAGCCCGCCGCTGCGCAGCCGGCGGCACGTCGAGGCGCTGATCGGCGGCTTGATCGACGGCACGATCGACGTGATCTGCACCGACCACGCCCCGCACGCGCTGGAGAAGAAGATGCAAGAGCTGGACCTGGCGCCGTTCGGCATCGTGGGGCTGGAGACCGCGCTGGGGCTGGTGATCAGCCGGCTGATCGAGCCAGGGCATCTCGACTGGCCCACCGCCCTGGCCAAAATGACCATCAACCCCGCCCGCATCCTCGACATCCCCAAGGGCACGCTCAAGATCGGCGCCGACGCCGACGTAACGATCATCGA
>JAIOQB010000116.1 GCA_021413585.1 Planctomycetia bacterium | reverse complement strand
GCGCCCGCTCGTCAGCCTCCAGGGCCAGCAGGTCCATGTCGTCAATCGTGATGCTGCCGCCGGTCACCTCGTAGTTCGGGTGCCCCATGATCGCCAGCCCCAGCGTGCTCTTGCCCGAGCCGTTGGGGCCCATCAGGGCGTGCGTCTCGCCGCGGCGAATCTGGATGGTCACGCCGCGGAGGATGGGCTTCTCCTCCACCGACACGCACAGGTCTTTGATCGTCAATGTTTCAGGCATGATCGTTTCTGGCTTGCTGAAATGCTGGCTTGATGTGAATGAATGTTTTGAAGTTGTTTCCAATACCAAAGGCTTCTTGCTGACAGCCGGTAGCTGACAGCCCCTACCCCGTAATCTTCTGATGGTCAAACACCGGCGTCAGATCAATCTCCGGCGCCGAGTAGCCACTGTGATGCGGCACGGGCAATTCGTCGGGCGTCCGCACGCCGCCGCGGCGCGTAATCTTTTGTCCCTTGATCTTGTCCTGGATGCGCATCAAGCCTTCGAGCAGTGCTTCGGGCCGCGGCGGACATCCGGGGACATACACGTCCACCGGCACAACCAGATCGACCCCCTTCACCACGTGATAGCCGTATTTGAAGTACGGGCCGCCGCCGATCGTGCAGGCACCCATCGCGATGACGAACTTGGGGTCCGGCATCAGGTTGTACAGGCGGCGGACGCGGCTGGCCATTTTGTACGTCACGGTGCCGGCGACGATCATCAAGTCGGCCTGCCGGGGCGTGGCGCGGAAGGCGCCGGCGCCAAAGCGATCGAGGTCATAACGGCTGGCGCCGGCGGCCATCATTTCAATGGCGCAGCAAGCCAAGCCGAACGTCATCGGCCACAAGCTCGATTGGCGAGCCCAATTAATGGCCTGCTCGATCGTCGTGGTGACGACGTTTTCTTCAAAGCGTCCTTCAATCCAGGGGCGTGTCATGGTTGTTCCTTACCAGATCGTTCTGCATTCCGGCCGAAATAACGAATCCCAAAATATAGCCAAGACTTACGCCATTTCAAAGGTGCAGCAATTCGCCCCGTCCAGCCGGCACGCCGTTAGCCGCACGTCGTGGTCCACTAACTTCGAGAACAACAACCGCTCCATCGCGCACAGCGAGTGGTCCTGCTCCGGCAAGCCAGGGTAAGGGCACGCCTCGGCGACCAGCACCGGCAGCTTGCCGGACGAGTCGACCGAGAACGGCACTTTTCGCTCCTGAAACATTGCCGCCACAGAGTGCATTCGTTCGCCCGGCGTGGTTCCGGCCGCCTGCCCGCCGTACATGTCGGCCATGGCGTCGGAGAGGCGACCCAGCAGCCCGCGGCGGACCTCAGGGTCTTTGACCGCGCGAATCTCTTTCCACATCGCGATCGCCAGATCGCCAAAGTTGGTTCCCCCGGCACGCCGCCCGAGCGCCGTGAGCCGGTAGCGGTGCGAAGGCCGCCCGCGTCCCCCCCGCCCTTCCGCGCCGCGCACCACGGCCTTTTCCAACAGCCCCTGGCCGATGAGCCGATTGAGCCGCTGGCGAACCGCGGTGGCGGTCACACCCATCGCGACGGCCAACTCGGTCACGCCGAGGCCGTCGCTATTGCGGCGCATCAAATCGAGCACCGCCGCGTCGGAGCTTTCGATGCTGTTTGGTGACGTTTGATTCTGATGCATGATATTTCTGTCAGGCCTCGGGGACTGTCCCTTTTGGGTCAGCAAATGAAGGGACTCTCCCCCTGCGTAGTTCGCCCCCTACTCAACCCCCGTGGTACACGCCCCAAACCGACCCCGCCCCTATCACAACTATAAGGATTCCAGCATTTTTGACAAGGATATATTCGCAAAATACCCAATTGATCATGTAATTTCCATAAGCCGTTTGACAATAACATGTTAGCGATGTCTAATTGCTCAGGTGAATCGATTCTAAGTTCAGGAGACTTCCATGGGTTGGCTGCCAAAGCAAAACGTCGTTGTGCCGATCGACTTCTCCGACGATTCCCTGGCCGCGATCGACACCGCGCTGGAACTGGTCGAAAGCGCCTCGCGGGTCCATGTGATCCACGTCCTGCCGGTGCTGGCGGCGACTGAGCCCGGCGTAATCTGGGAAACGGTGGACGACGACAGCCGCCGCAAGCATGTGGAAGAAGCCCTGCGGCAGCGGCTGTCCAAAGAGACCTACGGCAGCCTCGACGTGGTGGTGGCGATCGGCGACCCGGGGGAAGAAGTCTCCGAGTTCGCCGCGAGCGTCAACGCCGAGCTGATCGTCATGCCCTCGCACGGCCGCACCGGCATCAAGCGCCTGCTCATCGGCTCGGTGGCCGAGCGAGTGGTGCGGCTGGCGCATTGCCCCGTGTTGGTGTTGAAAAAGTAATGGCGATGGCGGATCGACCGATGGATCCACAGCCCGTTCTAACGGTTCAAGATTCTCGCCCCAACTGGTGGAGCCGAAACTGGCGCTGGTTGGTCCCTGTCGGCTGTATTGCGGGCTTCATGGCGTTCCTGGCGTTTTGCGCCGGTTTGGCGGCGATTTGCTTTTTTGGCATTACGGGAATGATAAAATCGAGCGATGCTTATCAGGAAGCATTCGCTCGGGCGAAGAGTTCCCCCGCGGTGGCGCAGGAACTCGGTTCACCGATTAACGAAGGTTTTTTCACAACCGGCAACATCAACGTCTCGAACGATTCAGGAAACGCTCGACTGTCGATTCCGATCTCCGGCCCGACCGGGGCCGGAACCATCGAAGTGGTAGCGGAAAAAGTAGCGGGAAAATGGACGTTTTCGACACTGAAGGTTGAAATACCGTCGAAGGGGAAGAGCGTCGATTTGTTGCCGTAGCAGCCAAGACGCAAAGTCGCGCAAAGTCGATTTTGATTTGAAAAACGTAGTTTCTTTGCGCGCCTTGGCGACTTTGCGTCTGACTTTTTTCAAAGTGCGAATCGCCAACGCAAGTACCGCCCGGCAGGCGAAACCTACGGGTCGTAACGATTGCGCCTATCGGCATCCGGGCGCACTAATCTCCTTGCTCTTCCCCGCTGCTGCCGCCGCGCGCGCTGCTGCGAGCTAATCTTTGAAAGGCAGCCCCCCCCCACTTAGGGCCAGGGGATTAGCCGGCGGCACATTCACCAAACAGTCCAGCCACCGCTTCACTCCACATAAAGACCCATGAGCCACACCAAAACATCGCCAACTCTCCTGTCCCGAATCTTTGGCAACAGCAAGCCGCTGCCGGGGCGCAACCGAAAGCGCGGCGAGCAGAGTTCGCTGGCGGTCGAGGCGCTCGAGACGCGGGCCTTGATGACGGCCACGCCGTTGCCGGTCAACTTCACCATTCCGCAGGACGTTTTTAATCGCAACGTGTATGTGGAAATCTCCGCCGAACTCCAGGCAAGCTACACGAACAACCAAACCACGCAAATGGTCTCCGGCGACATCGTCTACTTCAACCACAACATCAACGACTACGACCTGGCGTCGAATGCCGGAGGCAATTTTGGCTATCAACTGACCAGCGCCACGCAGCAGATCACGTTGCCGGGCGTGGACGTTAAGAGCGGGCAAATCGTCATCGGCGTCGGCAGCATACCCGTGCTGAGTTACACCGCGGGTTCGCCGATCGCTGCCCCCAGCCCTTCCGCCAACCCCGACAACCACTTCGGCCTGTTTGAATACACGATTGCCGGCGGGGTGCCCGACGTTGACATCTCGGAAGTCGACCAGGTGGACGTGCCGTTTACCATCGTGCCGACCATGCCCACGTCGCCCGGCTTTCCGTTCGACAACGGCGTGGGGCTGACGCAAAACCGCGGCGACATGTTCAATATGTTCGACGAGTACATCGCCAACGGCGGCGCCAACATGGCACCGTACATGCAGTCGATCACCGACTACTCCGGCAATCGGCTGACCGCTCCGCAGGACGTGATCGCCGACAGCATGACTCCGGTTTCCATGAGCGCGTCGGTCAACGGGGGCGGCGCGGTGGCCAATGGAACCAACGGCTATATCCGGGGAGATGGGACCAACTACTATTACTTCGTCACGGCCACGAACTCCAACGTCGAAAGCGGCGTCGGCGAAACTAACGCCAGCAACTTTCAAATGATTTCCGCGCAATTGTCCAGCGGCGGGCACACGGCGAACTACGTGAATTTGAAGGTCACCTGGAACCCGTTCTATCTGGCCACGGGATTCAACATCTATCGCGGCTTGTCGAGCGACCCGACGCAGGCGCAACTGGTCGGCTCGGCCGCTGGGTCCGCGACGTCGTTCATTGACTACGGCGCCAATACGCCGGGGGTCAATCCGCCGACGAACAGCTACACGTACAACCCGCTCAATTCGTACTTTGACAATGAAATCAACGGCTTCTTCGGAATGTACGAGGCGACCGGCTCGTTCAGCATCATCCGCGACGGCCACGTCTTCACCGGCCAGACGAACTACAGCTTCAACGACGGCGGCAACCTGTACACCGTGTTGGATCTGCAGAGCACCGATTTTCCCAGCACCGATCACTTTCCGATTTTTAAGCCGTTTTTCACCACGAATACGAACCTCACCACCGTATCGCCGGCCCCAAGCTGGATGATCGATGGGGATCTCCCTCCTGGGGCGATGGTTGCAGGCGCGGCCGGCGTGTTTGGCACGGCCCCGACGGCGCTCCCCTCCTACATGCCCTCGGCCAATCTTTCAACCTGGAAGGATCTGGAGAACTCGGTCGACTCGGCGCTCAACCGCGGGATCGCCAACAATCCCAACATCGCGCCGAACAACTGGGCGAACGCTCCGCTGCTCTCTTCGGCGGCGGCCGCGCCGTCGCAGGTTGATGGACAGCATCTAGCACCCGACACGTACTATTACGTCGTCACGGCGACCAATGGCGTGCCCCTCACCGGCGGCGCCCAGACCAGCGAAACCACCGCCAGCAACGAAATGGTGGTCACGACCGACGGCACCAACAACGCGGCGGTCCTGGGATGGTCCGTGGCCGGCGCGGTTCGCCTGGCCTACCCCGCCAGCCAATACAACATCTATCGCAGTTATACACCCGGCGGGCCGTACTTCTTCGTCCACAGCGTCGACGGCAGCACGTACACCTGGACGGACGACGGCGCATACAACCCGACCGGCCAGCGGGCACCGATCTATTACAACCCCGGCTCGCCATCGAACTGGTACGCGGCGTTCCTGCACCAGAACAGCACGACCAGCCCCGCGACCGGCATCAGCATCAACGGCCTGGCCTACGGCTTTCCCTACGACGATCAGGGGAGCAACGCGCCGAACATCAACGCCGCGATGACCTCTGTCGCCATCAACCTCAACTCCTGGCTGAACTCGCAAACCCCGCCGCCGGTGAACGACCCGAACCCCAGCACGGGCCCGATCGTCACTGGCCGTCCGTATTCACCCGCCTCGCTGCAGTGGATCACGGAGCCGCTGGCCGGGCGCGTGAACGACTACACCACGCTGCAAGTCAAAGCGGTCGGCGCGCACGGCAACCCGTTCTTCGGCGGCACCGAGATCACAGTCAACGTGATTGGCGTGCAAGGGGGCACCTACACGGTCCGCACCGACGAAGTGACCGGCATCGGCGTGCTCAGCTTCAAGAACACCAAGATCGGGTTCAATTACATCCAGGCGATCCTGGAGAATAGCAACTCGTACAACAGCAAGATCTATCAAGTCGTGGCCAAGTCCGTGCCGCTGCGGCTGATGCCGATTTTCGACCGCGTGGACAACACGCTGAGCAACACGGGATTCTACCGGGTGGTGGATGATATTAATCGGAATCGGCGGTAAGGAAGGCGCTAAAGGCCCGGAGGGCCGCCAGATAATAGCCCGGCCCTTCAGGGCCGGGAACGCCTGCCGGCCCTGCGGGCCCTCGATAAATTTGGGGTGGCGTGTTAACTGGCCCTAACGGGCCGACCTATTGCCCATCGGCCCTGCGGGCCTGAATCGCAGGGCGAATTGAACGGGACGTGACAGCCCCGTCTCCTTTTGTCACCCGCAATCGTCGAGCCGCGTCCCCATTTCCAGGGACGGGCGTGACCTGCACATCTCGACGCCTTAGATTCCGTTCGGCAGACGGGATCGAGTACAAGATAAAGTCAGCCAAAATGTCGCGTCCGCCGTCAAGCGGCCGCTACTTCTTGCCTGCTGTGGGTGGCGTAGCCGCGGTTGGTTCTAAACGAAATGGCTTGTGATCTTGGTAGAGTTTTAATGGCAATTGAAGTCGCACCTTGTCTTTTTTGGGCGCCAGGGCGATTGCTTTCAATTGATATTGAACCGCCATTTCGAAGTTCCCGTTCTCAGCATAAACGGCCGCCAGCATGTTCGTGATGACTGCGCTATCCGCTCTCATGAGCTTCAAGGCCTGTTCGGCATCAATTAGCGCCTGCTTGCCATTGCGATACTTGGCGTCAGGGCAAACGCTCATGCAATAGCCGCGTCGGAGATAGCTGATGCCACTTTGAGGGTCGAGACGAATATGCTCCGTAAAATCGGCGATCGCCTTGTCATACTCTCCCAATCCGATCCATCCGACCGCACGTTTGCTATATAGTTCTGGATCCGGATTGTTCAGGCCAATTGCCTTTGTGTAGTCGGCGACGGCTTTATTGTATTGATGAGTGCCGCAATATAGGAAGGCACGATTGTCATAGAAATCGGGGTTGGTTGGGCTGAGCCGAATTGCTTCCGTGAAATCGATAATCGCCTCGTCATGCTTTCCTTGTTGCTCATGGACATGACCACGATTTGCATAGACGGAACTATCGCCGGGGTTAAGCCGCAATGTAGTGTTGTAACTCTCGATCGCCTGGTCGAGCTGTCCCTTCGCCCAGAAGCCATCGCCCCGAATGAAGTGGGCCCGCGCATACTTCGGATTCAGCCGCACGGCCACATTCAGGTCGGCCAGGGCCTTGTCATACTCCTTTTTGAGGCCCCAAGCGCGACCGCGATCTGCATAGCCTCGCGCATCCTGCGGGTCGAGTTCGATCGCCTTGGTAAAGTCCGCGATGGCTCGATCTTCGTTTCCCTTTTGAATCCAGCAGTTTCCGCGCAACCAAAAAATGCCTCCTCGATCCGGGTGGAATTTAATCGCCTGTGAAAAATCCTCAATCGCCTGGTCCCACTGATTGAGTAAATTGAATGTTCTTCCACGGTTGGTAAAAGCATCCGCATATTGCGGGTCCAAACGAAGCGTTTCGTCAAAATCCGCTTTGGCTGCCTGATATTGTTCTGCATCGCGGCGTGCAATGCCACGCAGGTTATGTAGGTAGGGGTCTCCCGGTCCCAGGCGCAAAGCCGTGTCATAATCGGCAATTGCTCCTGCATGGTCCCCTTTGTCATTGCGCGCAACCGCGCGCTTGGCATAGGCGTCCACGCACTTTGGCTGTCGCCGGATCGCGTTGGCGGCATCGGTAATCGCCTTGTCGAATTCCTGAATTGACCAATAGTACACGGCTCGACGGCAGTAAGTGTCAGGATTATCCGGCTCCAGCCGCAATGCTTCATCGAACTCGGCGAGTGCTTCTTTTGTCTGGCCGAGTTGCCACAGAAGCGACGCTCGCAGCCTCCGATACTCGGCGATCTTGGGGTATCGCTGCGTTAGCGCCGCAAGTTCGCGGACAGATAGCTGGAAGTCGTCCGACAATACCAGTGCTCGAGCCACCACCCAAGTCGGTTGCTGCGGTTCTTTCTTGATTAGCCCCGAAAAATATTCGGGCGCTTCCCGAAGCGGCAGTACATCGCGCCGTTTGAGCGTGCCTGCAAAAGTTCCGGTTACTTCCAGGGCCTCGGCGTGACTTGACCGAACCCTGAATACCTCACCCGGCACGACATCGGCCACTTTTTCAGTCCCGGCCATCAACGGTACTGTTCGGATGGCAACTACTTTATCGCGAATCGTATAGTCATTTGCCGGCGGCGCGCTCAGCACCGATACGATGGTGGTCAATAGGACTAAAGTATGCCCCATGATTGACGCTCCAGGGATTGCCCAGGAATGCTCCCGCGACGTTGATTCTATCCGAAGTGGAGAGCAATTTCACCCGCGCGTTGCGCCGCAGCATCGCCCGGCGAAAGTAAAGGAGACGCGGCTCGAAGGTCGGAGGAGCAATTCGAGCGCAATCGCACAGGCGAAGTGAGGTTCGCCGATCCAGTAGGCAGGCGGTTTCAAAATATCGAGCCCCGTCCCCTTTTGTCTCCCCCCGACTCAACCAGAGCGGGACGTCTCCCCGGTGTGAAAGAGCCTCACTTCACCGTAACAACAGACCTCACGCGCACCGCCTCTTTTTCCCACTCGCCGGCGTGGATGTGCCCGCACCCGCCTTGCGCCACCGGATGGAAGCACCCATCGGTCTTATGCACCAGGAAGCCCATGTTCCCCTTCTCGCGGTTCGGCGGCAGGCCGATATTGGCGAGGGTTTCCTCGGTGGTTTTGTAGGTCACCCCGATCTTCAGCATCTGTCGCGCCTGTTCGGGCGTGGCAATCGGACGGCCAATCAGTTTCGCCATGGCCACTTGCTTCTCGATCATCTGCATGGTCGTCGCGCGAACACCCTTCTTGGTATCCCACAGGTTCTCCTCGATGCCCGCCCGGGTGTGCTGCCCCAGCGCGATCATCATCATGGAGATGGGGTAGGTGAGCCGGAACGTGCTCTGGTAAGTGAAGCAAGATCCGTGCGGGGTGCGGCGCACCAGTTCCATCAGGTCGAATGGATTGACGCCACACACACCGCCGGCGCCGGTGCTGAAGAAGCCGTTCACCGGCCCCATGTAGTAGCCTCTGCGAATCAGTCGTTCCACCAGTTCCAAACCGTGAATGTGCGGGAGCGCGAAGTATGGCTGGATGCCGTTCTCGACGCAACGCTTGATGTTCTCCAGGTAGAAGTCAGGCGCGGCATCCATCACCAGGTTGGCCATCGCGTGGGCCATCGCCGGATCGATCCTCAAAGACATCCAGGGGGTGGATCGCCGTCTGATCGTAGAGGCTGGAACCGCACATGACCGTGATCTGGTCCGGCGTGGGCTTGAGCGTGCAGAGCTTGTGCCGCGTGTCGTAGTTCGCGGCGTGCGCTGCTTCGCCCGGCGCAGGAGCGAACGAGATGGACCCGCCCATTTGTAGGATCATCTTCGGCACGGCCTGCCGCAAGCGCGCGATCTGGTCGTTGTATTGCTGAAAATCCTTCGAAATGTGGCCAGTCTCGGGATCGCGGACGTGGATATGCAAGAGTGTGGCGCCGGCGTTGAAACAGTCCACCGCGGCCTGGACCTGCTCGTCCCAGCTCACCGGGAGCTTCTGTTCGGGGGTGCAGTCCTCCGGCATCCACATCGGCCCATACGGAGCGGCGGTGATCATCAGCGGCGGCATGTTCTCGGGCAGCAGGGCGTCGTCAGTGAAGTACATCGCGTTCTCCTTCCGTATTTGGTCGTATTGGTTATAGGACGAGGCTAGTGAACTATTCCGGACACAAATCCAAGAATGCCAAGGCCGGCAATCAAGCTGGCCAGCACGAATGACAGAGAAAAGGGAGGCTTTCCGGCGGTTGCGTAAAGCCGCCGCAATTGCAGCCGGTGCTGGATCGTCGCCAGGACGAGCGTTACCACGCCGACGCCGATCATCACCATGCCGAAGGTTCTTGCGCCGAATAGTTGCGGCCCCCGCGCAACCTCTCCCCGTTCATGCAGATACTCAAAGAACTTGTACAGCGTAAATCCAAATGTAATTAGCGACGTGGAGGTTCTCGTCCAGGCCATCAGCGTCCGTTCGTACGCCAGAAACGTGCGTTCCAGCGCGAGGCTTATTTGATCCACTGGCGGGTGATCCACTGTCGCGTGATTCACTGGCGCGGCTGGATGCTCCGCTGTTTCTTGTGACATGGCACACCAGTTTACTTAGGCGGCGACTTGGAATCCAGAAGTCTCGTGACGCGGTTGGCAACGCCGCGCAGCACAAGATACGGTAGGATCGCCAGCACGGTCGCGACGATCAGGCTCTGCACCGGGTAAATCCAATGCAAGACAATGGCCTGATAAACAAAATCGAGCACGATCGCGACGACGAAGATTTTGCCCAGATGATCCCAAGCCTCGCGCAACAGGTGGTGCCTGTGGGCAGCATTGAGCGCGACCGTCCAGAAGAATACCGGCCGACCCTCGCGGGCGTCCTTGATGCCAACGCGAATCGCGATGATCGACGCCACCAGTGGCTGTAGGATGAGTCGAAAATGCAAGGGACCGCTGTCCCGAGCGATCAGTTCATGCCAGCCGCGAGAGAACATTTCTTCCATGAGGGAAGAATCTAGCAAATCCTGCGCGAGAAGCTAAAGGGGACGCGGCTCTAATTTCGGAGGAACAGTTTGAGGGCCATCGCACGGGCAAAGTCAGGCTTACTGATCCAGCGGGTAGGCGATCCCCTAAAAAAACGAGCCGCGTCCCCATTTTTTACTTGATTGGACACTACACTCCACCAGCAGCTAAAATGGCCGCGGTCTTAGAGTCGCGGTCAGGCATCGCTACGATTTGGTGAAAGAATATCCGGACTCTCACCAGTCTGTCGATTTTTCCTTTCTCGTGGCACCATCCATCCGCTTGGGGCAACAACCTATGGCCATCCCCGTCACCTGCCCGCATTGCCAGGCGCGTTACAACGCGCCGATTGCATACGCCGGTAAATCAGTGCTTTGCCCGCGGTGCAAGCAAAAACTAACCGTGCCCTCAATCGCTGCGCCCGCTTCGCCAGCGGAGCCCGTCGGCGATACAGGCCGCGCTTCTAGTCCGCAGCCGCCTCGCCCTCGGCAGGATGAAAGTCGTTCGGAAAAAGGCTTGCCAGAACCGCTGCCCCCTCGACTTCCTCTCAAACCCAAGTCCTCGCCGCAGCGAGATCTTAGCGATCCACTGTCTTTTCAACCGTCGCCCGGGCGAGCGAATCCGAAGGTCAAGAAACAACGTGCCGTTCCGGTCTGGCTATTAGTGACAGGCGGCGTGGGGGGCGTTGCGATCCTGCTTGGCGTTATTGCATTGGTCGTGATGTTGTCGCGGCCGGCCGCTCCCCCTGCGACGAGCCAGCCGAGCGGCGCAGTAGCAGCCAATGTGGCGCCCCCCACAAATCCGGCGGTGCCAATACCAATAGAAGAAAAGAAGATCGCGCCCCTGCCGGTGGCTCAGGCGCCAGCGGAAAAAAACCGCCGGCGTCGCCGCCCCCCGCGCGGCCCAAGGTGGATTGGCATATCGATCCCAAGAAATGGCAGGCCCTCGGAATCGACGACCCGGCGGGTATCCCGCCGCGCTTGATGGCGATTCTGGGAGATTCTCGATTCTTGCATCCCGACTCGCATCTGTCGGAGGCGCACGTTACGAAGGATCGACGCTTGATGGTGACGCGGGGGGCGTCGTCGATCTGCGTGTGGAACTTGTCCACGGGCGATCTGCTATTCAACTGGAAGTTGCCGCCTCTGCTGCGCGATCATAGCGCAAATAATTACACCGGCGAGCTGGCGTTCAACGCTAGCGAATCCATGGCGGGAATGGTGCAGTTCAACAAGTTCTATCGCTTCAACATCCGTTCGGGGGAACAGTTGCCTCCAATTGAGTTGACGCCGCAGCCATCAACGAACATGGCCGTGTCCATGCAACTGCCCTCGTTCGTTCGCTTTAGCGAAGATCTGTCGGTATGTGCTTTCGTCCAGGGACGCAAGGGAACGACGGTGGGCAAGATCGAGGGTGACAGTTATGTGCCCCTGATCAGTGATCGGGTGGATTGGTTGCCCCAGGCCCTGATCAATGGTGGACGCACGCTGATTGTTGGCCGAATCCCGGAAGAGTTGAAGGCGATCGACCTCGCGTCGCCCCCTTCGGAGTCGGGCCAGGCGGCGCGCCGGGGGAGTGGCCAGCAAAACTACCGCCTGGCTCCTCCCTATTTGACCGCGGAGGATTTCCGCGCCAAGAAAATGGAGTTGTTTGAATTGGCGACTGGCAAGTCGCGCTGGGTCGGGACGTTCGAGACCATTCTAGCGCTTGCGGCCAGTCCAGACGGCCGATTGCTGAGTGTGGTGGTGCGCAAGTCGGATCGGCAGACCGCACTGATCGTCCACGACCTGGTGAAAGACCAGCATCTGTTGGACGGCTCTCTTGCCGAATTGTGTGGTACCGCCGAGCCCTCGAATCCTACGGACATCAAGGTCAAATTCAGCGCCGACGGATCTCTGCTTGTCGTGTGGGGGCCGGATTTTGGAGTTCGCGTCCTCGATGCGGCCACCGGCGGGACGTTTGCAACTTCAGAAGCGACGAAATACGACTTCTTGGATTTCAGTTGCGACGAATCGAGTTTGGCAGGTGTGGACTCCGCCGGCCGCGTTCAGGTGTGGAACATGCCGGCAGGGACGGTGCGGTTTCGGCTCAGCGGCGATGCCCGACTCGGGCAGCCCAGATTCAGCCCCGACGGACGCTCGATTTATGCTGTGTGTGGCGAATATAAAGTCCGGCGCTACGACGCCAAAACCGGTAAGCAATTGGAAGAGTTGAGTGTACCAAAGAGCCTGACTCATACGCCGTATGCTATTGGGCCGGACGGCTCGATCGTGCTTTATGGAGATCGTCTGCAGCCAAATGCCGGCAACTCGCTGCACTTTGAGCGAGGCGCTTACAGCCCCAATGGCGAATTGTTTTTCCGCGATCGGTCGCGCCAGATCAGCATCATCGACATTGCCAGTGGTCAGAACCTGCTCGATGTGCGCGAGGCCCGGCTGCCGTGCGCGGTCAGTCCGGATCGAAAGCTGTTGGCAATAAAAAAGAAAGTCTTATCCCAAAGGTCGCCGTTGGAGGTTTGGAGTCTCGAATCGAAACAGCTTCTCCAAACCTTTCCCGATGTGAGAAGCGACACAGACACCTTCCATAGCCTGACGTTGGCAATTGGCAATGACGGCGTAGTACTGGCGAGAGATCCACTGGGCTCCGAGGTGTTGCGTTTCAATAGTGCGACGGGGCAAACGCTGTCGAACATTCCACTATTGTCGCCCAATGTGGCGGGCGACTCGAAGCGATCAAAGCGGCGCTTCGCGACCGGCACATTCAGTCCAAAAGCGTCGTACCTGGCCCTGAGCTTGATCAATGGGACGGTATTGGTCTACAGCCTGGGGCAGGATGCCGCACCGTGAACGGAGGACAGGAAGGCTTGCAGATTCAGCAGCCTGGCGGTTGCCTTCGCCAAATATCGAGCCGCGTCCTCCTTTTCCCCCCCCCATGTTTTTCCGAACAGGCCACCCTTAGGTGAGTTCACTGCGCAAAACGCAGTAACGTACGTCGGCAGTTCCTTTGACTCCGACCAGGTAATCAATCCTGACATGATCTTCATTGACGTCATGTCCAGCAGCCGCCCGCGCGGCCTTCAAGTCTTGATACAAGCGGCGTGCGTCCTCGTGCGCCATGGGAGGAATGATTTCGATCCAATCGTCAGTTGATTGCATTTGCTATTTTCTTTGGGAAAGAGAAGGAGGCGGTCTCACACAAAATCGAGCTGCCTCCGCTTTTTTCCTTCCGCGGCATGCGGGTGCTTGTTAGCCGCCTGCTTCCTCCAAGGCGCGCTCTGCTTGTGCCTTCAGTTGTTCGTATTTCGTTCTCCATTCAACGGATGGCGTACATCGTTCAACGGCAAATCCAGGCCATTTCGGAAATGCGATTTGAGCGGATTGCCAATACTGCTCTAAGGCTTCGATTGGCTCTCCAATAATCAGACTTGTTCGATACATAAGAAGGTAGCGGAGAATAGCGTCATCACCTAATGGCCTGTGTGGGTATTCATCACTCCAAACGAGGGCGTCAGAAAAAATATGATAGGTTAATTCAGGTGAACGCGATTTGTGTAAAGCATTCAATAAAGGAGCAATTCGTTTGATATCAACATTGACGTCCATAGCTGCCCTTAGAAAAAAGGGGACGCGGCTCGAATTGTGGAGGAACAATCGCGAGGGTGATGTCAGCGGCGAAGTGAGACGTGTCGACCCAGCGGGCAGGCGGTTTCAAATATCGAGCCGCGTCCCCTTTTACCCCTCGTCCCCTTTTTCCCCTGCGACTTCTCCCCGCTTGAGTTCTCTCCGTCCCTATTTTCGCGCCGCTTCCAGCGGCCAGTCGTCGGTGCGAAACGGCGCGGTGGGCAACCCTGCTTTGTTCACTAAATTCGGTTGAGCCGTCTCGTGCCAGCCGAAGCGAACGGCCGTCGGCTCGGCGACCTCTTTGCTGCGTACGATGATCGCGTCGCCGTCGATCGTCGCTTCGGCCGGTACGAACTTCTTGTCCTTGCCGGCGATGGTGAACCAGTCGAGCGGCTTGCCATCCCGCGAGACCAACCCGCCGGCCACGTGGTCGAAGCGGATGCGAATGTGGTCCCCCTCAACGGCAGCGCGGCTGAAGCGCGGGCCGCTGGAGACAATGTCCTTCCGGCCGTACGTATTCGCCAGCGCGAGACGCACGAGCCGGTCGGCCACCGGTTGCTTGTTCTTCGGATGGATGTCTTTCGGGTCGCCGACGTCGGTGATGACCGCCATACCCGTGTTCGGCACGGCGAGCGACGCGGCCTGCGCCTCCCACAACAGCGGCACGAACTCCGGCGGCGGGTTCTTCACCGGCCAGGTTCCCTTGCTATACGCGAACGGCGCGATCTGGACGAAATAGAAGGGAAACGGCCCTTGGCCCCAGGCGCGTCGCCAGCCCTCGATCAACCGCTTTTGGCGGCGGAAGTATTCCATGCCCAGGTTCATGTCCGTCTCGCCCTGATACCACAGCGCTCCGCGGATCCCGTACGGAATGACCGGCGCGATCATGCCGTTGTACCAGAACGCCGGATCCGGCGGCGGGCTGAACTGGTTGATCGGCATCCCGCCCATCGCGGCGGTAATGACGGCCACCGGCACGTCGAGGTCCTTTTGCAACTGGGCGGCGAAGAGATACGCGACCGCCGAATAATCGGCGACGTTCTTCGGCTCGCACAACAGCCAGCGCCCCTTCACGTCGTCGATCGGGGCACGCTGCCAGTTGTAGTCGACGTGGAACAGCCGGACCTTGGGATGGTTCGCGTCAGAGAGCACCTTCTCGCGGTCGAGGATGCCATCCGCGGGTTTCTTCGACGGCGCGACGCGCATGTCCATGTTGGATTGCCCGGAGCAGAACCAGACCTCGCCGATAAGTACGTCGTTGAATGACACGGTGTTCTTGCCCGTGATGGTCAACGTGAACGGTCCGCCCGCCTGTTGCGCGGGGAGCGCGACCTTCCACTTGCCGTCCTTGCTGGCGACCGTGCTCGCTTCGGCGCCGTTGAGCTTGATGGTGATGGCTTCGTCGGCGGATGCCCAGCCCCAGACGGGAATCGGCTGCTCTCGCTGCAGCAGCATGTGGTCTCCGAAGATTTTCGGCATCCGGACGTCGGCGCGCGCAGGTGGGGCCAGCAGCGCCGCGATGGCCAGGCACGCGATCGCTCCGCAGGATTGAAGCAGGATTCTTAGTTTCATCGTTCCTCGCATTCGCTTTATCTTTGTTTCAAGTCCATCGACGGGACGAGAAATGTGGGCAACTGCGTCCCAATTATGCCAAGGCCGCGTCGACTGCAGAAAGAATACTCTTCGGATCATCGCTTGTTGCGGTAGCTTCGTAGATGGCTTCGGTTGCAGCCTCAAGCGGATCGTCGCTGCCGGCAAATAGCACGGCAGAAACAGCTCGTGCTTGTGAAAACAATTTAAGGCAATCATCTGTAGACGCCGTTCCGTCTTCAGCGGCTTCCTGCAAAGTAAAATATTCTTCATCGAGGTCAGACAGCAACGATTTGAGTTCATTCTTTTGCCGCGCCGTAACCTTTTTTTGGGCTTTGAGGAAAGCGATCGACTTCGTCACGGCTGGATGGTTAACATTTGTTGCTGACACGGCCAGCGTGGCGGCTGCCAAAGCCGCTGCGCGTTGCTTCGAAGGGCTTGCACGTCGAATTCTCTTCACGAGCGTAGCCGAAATAGTTTCAAGTCTGGACATAAAGGTTTAAGTGGAAAAAGTGCGAGGAACCTTTACGTGCCTTCTCTTTTCTCTCGCTAGCACGTTATCCCGGTTTCGCCATTATCGTTGAAGTAATTGTTGTCCACGAAACATCGCTTTGACCGGCGGCGACCGCAAATTCGATCACAGGCCTTTCATGAAGAAGTGTATCTATCGCAGATTCGACCAGTGGCCCAACATTCGAAGGCGCTTCGTTTTCATACTTGATACCGATCGCCGGATAACTCCCCAGATATTCCACACAAATTATCTCGATAATGACGCCTGACAAAGGAGTTCCAACCGTGGAATAAATTTTGGGTATTAGCCAATGAAGGATTGCTACAGCAAATTCGAAGTGTAGCGGATTTGAAATTAGACTCTGCAAACTTTTTGGTTCAATAATTTGATATCCGTTTTTCATTATTACATTACTTATGCATTGGTTCGACGTGGAACCTGGGAAATCAAAGGGGACGCGGGAAAGTGAAGGGGACGCGGCTCGAACGTTTGGAGGAACGATTCGCGGCCGGATCGCACGGGCGAGAAGGGAGGCTTACCGATCCAGTTTGTAGGCGATTTTCCCAAACATCGCGCGGCGCCACCCTTTTCTCACTCAGCCTACTTTGGAGTGCGGCGACTTGTCGTCGCTTTAGCTTTGGCAATCGCTACGGAAAGAGGAGCCGGTTTTGAAATCCAAAGCGATGACAAGTCATCGCACTCCAAAGGGGGCGTTTTCACTTGGACGTCGAGTCTCACAGCTCCCGCGCGCGGGTTTCAATCAATTCCCTGAGTCGGGCGGCCAGTTCGGGGGGCAGGCGGTCGCACCAACTGGCGTCAACCAGC
Organism: Planctomycetia bacterium; assembly: GCA_021413585.1. Classification (GTDB taxonomy): domain Bacteria; phylum Planctomycetota; class Planctomycetia; order Pirellulales; family UBA7805; genus JAIOPX01. Next base: position 29,551 of record JAIOQB010000116.1, on the reverse strand, counting down.
CCGATCTCCAACAGGTCGAGCATGTGAACCTGGTCTTTGAGGCGAAAGGAATTCAGCTTCATCCGCACGAGTGCGTCGAGCGTCGGCACGGGGAAATCGGGGCCTGGTTCGGACTCGGCAACGTCGGGATTGGCAACGATCTCACCCGGACGAACCATTTCGCACGCGAACAGAATATGCACAGCGCTTCGCACCGACCCTTGCGGTCCGTCCAAAAAGAGATCGACGTCGGCCACGGTGTGATGCACGAATCCGGCCGCCTGCAGCGCCTCCGTCACGCGAGAAAAATCTTCCCGCCGCACGAGCAAATCGACGTCCTTGGTGTTCCGCACCGCTTCTTTGTCAACGCGCGCCACCCAGGACGCGACGGCATGGCCGCCGACCACGACGAACGGCACCCCCGCCTGGCGTAGCGCGCCGGCCGCCCGGCTGGCTCGTTGTCGAACGTCTTCCACAGCCGCGATCATCCTCTCCCACGAGAAATCGTGCAGTTGAGTTGGTTGAAGGGCCATGGTAATAGGCAGCCCGGGTGATGAAACGAATCGGGTTTGATCCCTTGGATTATAGCCCACCCGAGCGGTCACGGCATAGCGATGTCAAGGAAAGCAAGTAGGGTATCGGGGGAAATTCTAATTTAGAGAATAAAGTAGAAAGGTCACTATTCCTCCTGCCGTTTCTTCGTTTTGTCACCCTCTGGACGAGTTGCCTTCCTCTGTCACTTTTTCACCTCACCCCGATACGGCCTGTGTTGCTTGAAGAGATCAAGATGTGTACGAAATGTCGCTTTGTGCATTTCGGGGGCCAAGTCCAACGCCTTCGATTGCCACTTGATCGCTTCATCGAAGTTGCCCGCCTCGGCGTAGGCAGCAGCTAGACCTTCGAGCACGTTGCCGTCCTTTTCACTAAGAAGGCTTACCGCCATCTTCATGTTTGTGACAGCCTTCTCGCCATTGCGATAGTTGGAATCAGGGCAACTTGCCATCAGCAATCCCAGTCCCCAATACCCAGTGGCATTCTTTGGATCGAGTCGAATTGCCTCGGAGTAATCTGCAATCGCACCGTTGAAGTCCTGCTTTGCCTCCCGAGCAATGCCTCGATTGTCAAATGCCCTTACAAAAGTCGGATCGAGTCGGATAACTTCGGTGTAGTCTGCAATTGCACCGTCGTAGTCCCGCTTGGATTGCTTGGCGACGCCTCGGCCGCAATAGCACCCAGTACTGTGCGGCTCAACCTGGATGCCCTTGTCAAAGTCTGCAATAGCACCGTCGAAGTCACCCGTCGCATTTCTATCATTTCCACGTCCTTGGTAGGCGGTCACATTATTCGGAGCAAGCCGAATCGCTTGAGTGTGATCCGAAATCGCCCCAACGTAATCGTGCTTAAGACTCCGAGCGTATCCTCGACCAGTGAATGCTTTCACAGAATTAGGCTCAATTCGAATCACCTCCGTGTAGTCGGCAATGGCCTTTTCTAATTCTCCTTTTTCTGTCCAGATAAGCCCTCTACCATATAGTAGCGTCGTATTGTTCGAGTCGTTTGCGATGGCCTGGGTGAAATAATCAATGGACTTATCGAAAGTGACAACATTCTCGTTCATGATCCAGCCGGACTTGCGCCCACTTACCTGGAGCGTTATGCCATCGATGGCACGTACGATAAGCGTTTCACCGGCAAGTAGCTTGTTCACAACTTCCTTCTCACCTTTGACGGGAGTCTCATTTTTTATCACCACCACCTTGTCCCCGACCTTGTACTCCTGGCCGGTGGCGACCGATGCAGATAGCAGGACGAGCAGCGAGACGAACGGTCGCATGAAAATACTCTCCATTAATTTTTCGATTCTTCGTGGAATGCCTCGTGCGATTTGTAGCCAAGCCAAGTAGGGCATGCGCAGCATACCAATTACGGCCAGCCGTGCGGAAATGGTACGCTGCGCGTAACCTACAGATTCCAACCCCACCCCTCACCTCACCGAATAGCTATACACAAAGTTCAGCTTCTGCTGCTTTGGCTCTTCGGGGTTGTCCAGCACTTCGATCGACTCCAGCGTCGCGGCGCCTTGCAGCACTACGACTTTGCCGGAGCGGAGTTTGCGGGCTTGGAGGTTTTGGCCGGGGGGGAGCGAGGCGTTGGAGATGCCGTAGGGGGCGCCGCCCGCTTCTTCGACTGCTTTGACCGCGGCGTCGTAGGGCATGCCGATTTGAATCGTGCCGGGCTCCGGCTTGACGGAGCAGCCGGAGAACACCATCAATGCCAAGGCGCACGCCAACGAAGCACCACGCGCTAGAAATCTGGCTCTCATAGTCGCCCCCCGGCGAAGCGAAAAGAGGGAACCCTCACGACAGCGAACCTTCACGACAGCGACAGCGTGTCGGTCTCGTCATTGTAGCTAATCAAATCCCCAAAGCGAGCCCAGCGGATGAACGTGTTGAACACCTGATCGTGGTTTTCCTGGGGCATGTGCATGATGATCGTCTCCAGCACGAACTCCCGGTCCACCTCGTGCTCGGGCTGCCGCTGCAATGTGTCGTAAATCTCGCGGAATAGCCGCAATTTCAGCAACTGCTCGCGCCAGATCACCTTGCGCTGCTCCGCGTCGGCCTGGACGAACCGCTTGCCGTCCGCCTCCAGCACCACCATCCGCTTGGGTGTATCGACAAAATTGAGCATTTCCGCCGCCTTGGCCACGCTGATCAGCCGGCCGAACTCCCGGTTCGTCTCGCTGGCGATCCGGAAAATATCCTGCTGGCCGCCGCGGGCATCCAGGTATTCCAGCAACCCGACGATCTCGCTGGAGGTGGCCTCGGGCAGCGGCTCGATCGTCTCCGCTTGCCGGCCGGCGACCAGGGCCGGCACGTCGGGCAGTTCGCTGCCGGTGATGAGTTCGTGCAAATGATCGACCAGGCCCAGCAACTCCGGTGACCGATAATCGCGCGGCCGCGGCAGGCGATTCTGCACGATGGTCCGCACCTTGCCGGGGTTGGCTCCCAGGATCACAATCCGGTCCGCCATGAACGCCACCTCTTTGATGTCGTGGCTGACCATCAGGATCGACGAAGGGTTTTTTTCCTGCGCCGCCCAGATGTCGAGGACTTCCGCCCGCAAGCTTTCGGCGGTCAAGGCATCGACCTGGCTGAACGGCTCGTCCATGAACAGGATCTCCGGATTGACGGAGAGTGCCCGCGCCATCCCGACGCGCTGCTTCATGCCGCCGGAGAGTTCGCGCGGGTACGCTTCTTCAAAGCCGGCCAGGCCGACCATGCGGATCGACTTCTCGGCCGACTCCGGCACCTTGTCGCGCTCGATGCCGGCCGCTTCGAGGACGGCCTGCACGTTCTGTGTGACCGTCATCCAGGGATAAATAGCAAAGCTTTGAAATACGATCGCCAAGCACAAAATCATGCGACACATGCCGCACCTCGCACAACGGGCCGTTGGTCAGGTGCGGCGTGGTGCCGGAAGCTGTGGTCGGGTTGATGGCGATGGGCTGAGTCATGTTTTCGTCAGTTGTCCGTGGTCAGTTGTCAGTTTTCCGTGGCCGATAGTCCTTAGCAACTGACAACGGACCACGGACCAAAAAGCTATTTGTTGAGGGTAAATCGCTCCTCGGCCAAATTGTAACACCGTCGCCACACGGTCCGATTGAACACTACCACCAACAGCGACATCACCAGCACGCTCGCAGCCAGCAAGGGGTATTGCGATTTCCCTCCCGCGGCGGCCTGGTTGATCTCGGCTCCCAGGCCAATGGTCTGATACTTCTGCCCCTTGTAAATGACATACTCCGCCACGATGCTGGCGTTCCACGCGCCGCCGGCGGCAGTTACCCAGCCAGTTACCAGGAACGGAAACACGGCCGGCAACAGCAATATCCGGAACCTTCGCCAGCCCGTCAGCCGGTAGCTGCGGGCGGCTTCTTTCAGGTCGGCTGGAATCGCCATCGCGCCGGCGATCACGTTGAACAGAATATACCACTGCGTCCCCAGCAGCATCAGCAGAATGCTGCCAAAACCCAGCGACACGCCGATCAGGTCCAGCCCGGCAATTACCAGCGGAAACAGCATCGGCGCCGGGAACGAGGCCACCACCTGGATCACCGGCTGCAATATCCGCGAGATGCGCGGCGACAGGCCAATCGCCAGTCCCGCGGGCAATGCCCACAGCGTGCCGAGCGCTGTCGACGCCAGCACTCTTCCCAGCGTGCAGAACGCGGCGAGCAGCAGGCCGCCCCATTGCCGCAGCGTAACGCCGGCCATCAGCACCAGCAGTTTCCAAGAGCCGAAAACCAGCAGTCCCATTAACAGCCCCAGCAGCAACAGCGACAACCGGGCCGACCCTCGCGTCTGTGTACGCTGCACGGCGGGGAACGCAACCTCGGTGTGGCGAGGCCGCTCCGCCGCGTCGCGCAGCCGACGCAGCAGCGCGCCGAGCCACGTGAGCAGTTGCGACCGCTTCAGAAAATTGAGAAACCAGGAGGACATCGCCTCCTGATGCCCCCCTTCTTCGATGCGGAACTTCTGCGCCCAGACGACAACCGGCCGCCACAGCAATTGATCCACCAGCACGATCATCGCCGTCATCGCCACCACAGCCATGGCCATGGCCGTTTTATCCGCCTTCTCAATCGCCACGCTCATGTACGAGCCGATGCCAGGGAGTCGAAAGTCCAGGTCGCCGAGTCGAAAGGCCTCGCTGACGGTCAGGAAGAACCAGCCGCCGGCCATGCTCATCATGCTGTTCCACACCAGCCCCATCGTGGCGTATGGCAGCTCGACCCATTTCAGCCGCCGCCACCAGCCAAAGCGATAGACCGTGGAAACTTCGCGCATGTCCAGCGGCACGCTGCGGAGCGAATGGTAATAGCTGAACGTCATGTTCCACGCCTGCCCAGTGAAGATCATGATCACCGAGGCCAGCTCCAGCCCAATGTTGCTGTTGGGAAACAGGGCCACCATCGACAGGATCAAGCCGGGCATGAACCCCAGCACCGGAATGCTCTGCAAAATATCCAGCAGCGGCACCAGCACCCGTTCCGCCCGCGCGTCTTTGGCGGCCCAATAGCCATAGGTGAGCGTGAAGGCGAGCGAAATCCCGTAGGCCAGAATCCCGCGCGTCAGCGAGTACAGCGTGTACCCCGGCAGCGCCCACGGGGAGAGGTCGATCTCGACGGCCGTGCGATGCAGCCCGGTCCACTCGCGGGCCACGCTCATCAGCCCGAACACCAACCCGGTGAGCCCCACGACAAACAGCAGATCGACCCATCGCAGCCGGCGCGAATGGTCGACCAGCGCCGCGGCTTCTCCCCAGATTCGGCGGTAAAAGGGTTGGGGCATGGGAGACCAAAGCGGAAAGTGGAAAGCGGAAGGGGTGAGCGTGGTGGGCGGGTGGGTAGGGCGGAAGAAACTCCCCTCCCTTTCAGGGAGGGGTCGGGGGAGGGTAAAGCGTTGCGCTACTCGTGGTGCCGAATCTAGTAAGTTGCCGGATGCCTGGGGCAACGCCCCGGCCATCCACTCGTCGCGCCCCCGCGCCCACATTATTGCTGAAAGCCGATAGTCGACAGCCCCTTCACCCCCTCGGAAAATACCTCTCCACCACCTCCAAAAACTCCGCCGGCGTCGCCACCGTCGCCACGTGCGTGCGGAACTCGCGGGCGCCGCGCCGGCCTTGGGCATAACAACACGCGTATTTCCGCATCAGCACGCTGCCATTCTGCTCGCCGAACCGCCGGCAGACAAGATCATAATGATACAGCAGCAGCTCGCGCTGCTCGTCGGGCGTGGGGTCGGGCGGGATCGGCTCGCCGCGCAGGGCCGCTTGGCATTGGCGAAACAGCCACGGCTTGCCCAAGGACGCGCGGGCGATCATCACGCCGTCAACCGCGTAGCGGCGAAACGCCTCGACCACCGCGGCGGGTGAACTCAAGTCGCCGTTGCCGATCAGCGGAATCCGCTTCAAGTACGGCTTGATCTCCGAAATGCGGTCCCAATCGGCCGAGCCCTGGAAATAGTCCTGCGCCGTGCGGCCATGCACCGTCAGCGCCGCCGCCCCGGCCCCCTCGACCACCTGGGCCACGTCGATGGCGTTGATCTGATCGCGCGTGCAGCCGAGCCGGATCTTGGCCGTCACCGGGGTCGGAGCGCAGGCCGCCACTACGCGTTCGATAATCTGCGCCATTCGGTCCGGATGCTTTAGCAAGTAGCTGCCACTGTGGGCCTTTTCGGTCACCTGCTTCACCGGGCAGCCGAAGTTCAGATCGACCACACTCACACGAAACTCGTTGGCTAGCCGAGCCCCCACCGCCGCCAGATCGTCGGGGTCATTATCCCAAATCTGCACCGCCAGCGGCCGCGGCTCATCGATCACGCCCCATAGCCGATCGGGAAACTCATTATGCTCCGCCGCGATGTGCAAAAATCCTTTGGCGTTGACCATCTCGGTCGCTTGCAGCCCTGCCCCGCCAAACTCGCGCACGATCTGCCGGAAGGCGTAGTTCGTGAACCCGGCCATCGGGGCCTGCAGCACCGGCGGATCGACCACCACCGGACCAATCGAAATCGGCGGCGGGCAGACCGCCGACCCGGGGGGCAGCGGCGTTGATAAGTCAGGCGGTAGTGCGGTGACGGAACCCATACGCCCTATTGGAGCGCAAATGCCAGCTTGCGCCAAGAGATTATCAGTAGGTCCCGCCTGCCGGGCGGAACCTCGGCACTTCGCAAGGCCGTAAATTCGACCGAGCAGGCCAGAATCGGCAGGGCGGCAATGATCCGGCGAGCCATTACTCCTGCAATAAATAAAACTCGTGGACGACCGCGCGCTCTCCCGTCTCGCCGGGCAGTGAAAATCGAAATGATCTTCTCTTGAATAGGCTGGCGTCGCTTGGCGTTGCTGCGGGACGCGCAGAACCAAACCATGCATCGCCTCGTGTCGTGACAGTTGCCCCGGCCGGGACCAAATCAAAGACATTTTCCTTCGGGTAATCAAATACTCGAATCTTTTTCCCCCCTGCAAAACCTTCCTCGGGTAACGTCATGATCACCCACGTGGGAAGTTTTGTTCCAAATGTTGCGACCACTCGAGTCCGTATGCCGTCAGTGAATTGCACGATCTGAATCGGATGGCTGAGATTTTTCGCCCTAAAGACGAACATCTCTCCTTTCCCGCCACCGGGCAGGGCGACGCCTCCGTAGCTGTTCATGTCGAATTCGCCCCGATCGCGCAGCGCAAAAGCCAAGGCCACGCTGATCGCGGCCGTCAGCAGCAGCAATGTGCGAAGCGAAAATTGAAACCGCCCGCGGACGGGTTGGGCGGGAGCGGAGCTGTCTGATGCGCCAACCATCGTCCCATCATGGCCGGCAAGCTGTGGTGGTTCAAGAGTTGTTTATGGGCAACCACTGTGTGAGCCGCAAGGCGCTAGCCGCGGGTAACACGAAATGCGCGGCCAACCGTGGGACCGGTGGCTAGCGCCATTCCGCTCACTATTCTTGTTACCTGCCCGAGGGGTTCCGCGCAACAAAAGAGGCCGCCCCGCGCGGGGCGGCCTCTGGTGTTTTCATTTGATTAATTCGCACGAGTCGCAAGGCCAAACTATGGCTTCGCGGGTGCGGCCGGCGGCGGAGTGGCCTTGTCGTCCTTCGGCTTCTCTTCCTTCGGCTTGTCCGTGCCGGCGGGAGCGGGAGCCGGGGTGACCGGCGCGGTCGGGGTCGGCTGAGCGTCGCCGCTGCAACCCACCAGGCAGGCGGTCATCATGACCGAGGCCAACAACATCGAAAGCTTCTTCATCGAACTGTCTCCATTCAATGCAAGTAAAAATGCGTGAACGTGAATTGCCCTCTCAAGTCTAGCTGTCACCCATCGCGATTGCACCTTTCGTCCAATCGAGATGTTCAGCCCAGCCCGCGACCAGCCCCGAGTCCCCCGCGTTGGTGTGACGACACCCGCTGGTGTACCCCGGTCTGACGCGGCCGCGACGGCGGCAACCGACCCAAGCCGGCATGATATCACCCCCGCTCAAGGGTTGCCAGCACCGGCCGGGCCACTTTCCAAAATGGGCCAAATGGACCGACCTCACCGGCCAATCGCACGGAAAAACTTGCGTACCCCGCCCCAAGAGCCAAATGCCGCTGGAATTTGGGTTTGAACCCTGGCGACCATTCCCCATTTCCGAAAAGTCGGCCTAAATTACAGGGGGCCAGGTCGCCGAATCCGAATTACAGGAAGATTCGTGGCGGTCGAGGCTGTCGGCTGTCGGCAAGCAACGGACGACGGACCACTGACGATTGATCCAGTGCAGAAAATTCAGCGAGGAGCCAGGATGATGAAGACGCAACGGTTGGCTTGGGCGGTGTTGGCTACGACGTTCATTGCCGGCAGCGCGATTTTTGCGGGCAGCGCGACGGCGCAAGATCCTGCGACGCCCCCGGCTCCTGCGGCCCCCACGGCCCGCGTCGCCTCCGCCAAGTCGGCCCAGTCCACTCCGGCTCCCACGGTGTCGCTCTCCGAAATCAAGATGACGCCCGAGATGTGGTTCTATCTCCAGGAGCGGCAGCGGTACGAGTCGCCCAAGAACGCCGTGCGCCGCAACGCGGAAATTGCCGCCGCCCAGCGCTCGCAGCGGATCGCCGCGATGCAGTGGCTCCGCCAGTCGGCTGAACGCCCGTCGGTCTACGCCACGTCGTTCGGCGGCATGTTCCCGAACACGTTCCCGTACACGTACAACGACCAGTGGAACGCGTACTTCTCGATCCACGCGAACCCGGCGCAGACGAATCGGTAGGCAAAAAGCGAAATCACTAGCCCGAAGCGCAAGCGAGGGGGCAGAACGGAAATCGATGCTCCCTCGCTTGCGCTTCGGGCTAGTGACTGAAACCGGCGCTCGCCTCTACTGCACTCCCGCGTACCCGGGCAGGCTGTTGATCCGCGTCTTGAGCTTCTCCAGCTCCGCGCGAAACCTTGGGTCGTACACGCTGCCAAATCGCGTGGCGAACGCTTGCTCGGTCATCGCCGCTTCCAGGTCGTCCACGTTGGGCACGAATCGCGAAACGGAGAACGTGCTGGCCAGTTGGGCCGGTTGCACGTCGCCGCTCGCCAGCGCTTGGGCGAACCGGATGCCCGCGAGATCGACTGCCAGATCGGCCAGGCTGAAGCCGAGTTCCGTGTGCGAGGCGTTGAGTTGCCGCGTCAGCGACGCCGCCTCCGTGGCGGCCGGGCCGGCCAATCGGGCGTAGGCGGCGGCCGTGACGAACCGCTGCAGCAGCGCTGCGCGGGAACGGATCGTGGGAACGCCGCTTAACACCGGCGCCGTCAGATCCGCGCCGTCACCGCCGAACATCTGGGCCGCAAGCGACTTTTGCCCACCCAAAGCCACTCCCAGCCCCAGCAGCAGCGATTCCTGCCGCGACTCGGGAGGAAGCGACATCGCGGCGACGACTGCCGCACGAATGTAGAGATCGGCCAACTCGTCCGACGTGGGACGCTGAGCGGTGCCCACGGTTTCCTGAAATCGGGCATCCTGGGCGGCGATCGCCCGCACGATAGCCGCGGCTCCGGCCGCCGGGGTGCTGAAGTCGGACTCCTGCATGATCCGCAAATAGTTGGCAGCGGCCGGGTCGGCTGGAAACGCCGCGACCATCAGCCGGTAAATGTCCGCCAGCGTGCCGCGCGTCGCGGCCGTGATTTGGTCCGGCCGCCGCACGCCATGCTGTGCCCAATCGTTGGCCACCAGGTTGATCGCCAAGGCGCTGACCGGGTCGAACATCACGCGAAACGCGCGAGGGTTGGATCGGTTGTCCCCCAGCACCGGGCGCATTACGGAATCAGGTTCAGGGCTATGTACCGCACCGAGGTAATGTCCCAGTTCATGCAGCAGCACCTCCAGCCGCTCTCTCTCGCTCGTCTGTGGGCCGTATTCGCGGATGAGAATAAACGGATGCAGCAGCGACCGCGTGCCCCCCAGGTGCTGCCGCCCGACGAACACGGCGTATTGGCTGGTAAAGCCGATCGCCACCGCGGCAGGTTGTGGCTGCACCGTTTTTTCAAACTCCTGCAGCGTCTTGGTGAAGTCGTTGACCTTGTTGTCGGAGTGCCAGGTGTCGAAGGCCACGATTTGGAACCGCACGCGGCACGTCTTCTCCAATATCTCGTTGGCGGCTTCCAGGCGTTTGGTCAGCCGCGTCTGCCAGACTTGCGGTTTGGCGACTTCGTTGTCGTCGACCAGGATCTTCACCGGGATCGTGGTGATCTTGTTGAGCCGAGCCGCGTCGACCGCGCCAGCGCGAGTATCCGGCTTGGCCGCGTCCGCCGCCGTATTGAGTCCGACCTCGGTCAGGTCGATGTTCCCTTTGCCATCGGGGGCGAAGTAATAGACGCTCGCAGGGTTCAATCCATAGCTCCGCGGCTGCTTGCCGCTGAGCACATCGACGCGGGTCACGCCGGTGACCGGCAGCGGCAGGACGTCGAGCGGGGCCAGCGTTTGGGAGATCGGCCGGCCGTCCGTCGTCGCCATGCGAATCTCGACCGGCCCGTCGGCCCGATTGACCAGCACCACCACGCCGGCGCTGGCTGGCGTATTTGCCGCCACGGCAGGAGGCGCCCCTTGAACCGCTTGCACGGCAGTGAGAGGAAGCAGGCCGAAAAAAGTCAGCACAACAGCCAGACCAAACGATCGCCGCCGGGTTGTCAAAAGAGTGCGGAAAATCATAGCTGCCCGGGGGATTGACCAATACCACGGTGACAGCCATATGTCACCACCCTTCTAGCTTACACCAACCCCTTGCGTACCGCCCACACGGCGGCCTGGGTGCGATCCGTCACTCCTATCTTACGCAGAATATGCTGAACATGCTCCTTCACGGTTTCGTAGCTGATGTTCAGCGTCTTGGCGATCTCCTTGTTGGTCAGGCCGAAGGCCAACTGGTGCAGCACTTCGCTTTCGCGCTGCGTCAGCGGCACCTCGACGTCCGCGGCCAGCCGCGGGGTGGCCAGGGCGCCGGTCACGCGGCGCAATTCTTCGCGCGTCCAGATATTCTCGCCGCCGGCCACGATGCGAATTACTTCGAGCAGCTTGTCGCGGCTGATCGTCTTGAGCAGAAACCCGCTGGCCCCCAGGGCCACGCTGCGGGCCACGTAGGTGGGGTTGTCGTAGCTCGAAAGAATCAACACCGGCAGATCGGGCTTTTCCACTTTGATCCGGGCCAGCGCGCTTAAGCCGTCGCCGCCGGGCATGCGGATATCGAGCAACACCACGTCCAGCTTTTGCTTGATGACCATCTTCACGGCGGAGTCGCCGGTGTTGGCCTCGGCGACGACCTTGATGTCGGTGTCGGCCAGCAAGCTCTTGAGCCCACTGCGCACCACCTCGTGGTCATCGACAATCAGCAACTTAATCGACATTCAAAACTCCCGCGATACATCTGTTTGGCCCCGACGATGAACCTGCACGGTACGAGCCAGCTAATTCGACACAGTGCTGCGATGAGCGCACCTGAAGGAAAGCAAAGACCCCAACGGCTTCGTGGGCCGCCGAGGTCCGATGGAGGATTCATGCCCTTTGAAGATTCATGAAGGATGAGTTTTTAAAGGGTGTTGTGTTGCGCCGCGGTAGGGATGCGCCGAAGGGTAGGTGCCCCAAACGACCAACAGTCCAAGCCCCGAGCAGAGTCGCCGATGGCGGCTGCTGCGACGGATCGTCGCCAGAAAAAACAGGATCAGAAGAATCAGAATAGGAGAGTCAAAAAAATCGCCGCGGCGCCACACTTTTTGAAGCGGCGACAGGTTTCGTCGCTCCGTGTGTTGGCGCGGCAACAACGCTAGCGCCAGCAGTGTTTGTATTAAGGTTGATTGTATATCAGCCAACTGTATTTTACCCCCACCAAGAGTTGGGCAGCAAATAACCTATCGCACCGGGACCGCCCCGTCCAAGCCGCATTACTGGGGGGTGCGTAAGCGAGGAGCGGCGCTTGAGTGGTTGGTTCACAAACGACCAGGCGCGTGAGGTGGCGCTGCGAAGTTCTGGCGATGAATTTGAAGACGGTGTCAGTTGAGATTAAATCCGGGAAGCGTAGCGTTCGCGAGTTCGAGATGACCAGCTGTTTAATAGGCCCGGCGTTTACGCCGGATGAAAAGGAGCCAAACATCTACTTCTTCGAGCCCCACTTCATGGGGCTTTCCAGATTGGCATCCCACAAAAGCCCCAAAAATGGGGCTACTACGACGAGAGGGGACGCACTGGTAACCCGGCGTAAACGCCGGGCCTATTATCCAAACGCCCGAGGGCGGATCTGTTCCCTCCCTCAAAAATGCCTCATTGCTATTCCCGCAACTTCACCTTAGAATCAAGGCACTGCTAATGAGACTCATTCTCAGTTTTCGCGGAGCCCAGGCGGTGTACGAACTCATTCCACTTTCGCAATTGCAGCGCGGCACCTCAGGCCACGTCTCCGAACTCGTCGGTGGCTCGGAGCGCCGCCTGGAAGAACTAGGCCTGCGGCGCGGTGAAACGGTCGAGATGATCGATCCGGGTTCCCCCTGCATCGTGCGCGTGTTGGGGAGCAAGCTTTGCTTTCGCGCCAGCCAGTTGCTCGGCGTGCTCGTCCGTCCCGGTGCCACCGCATGACCGCGCTTTCTGAATTAGCAATGGGAGGCAAGGGGCGCGTGACGCAAGTCCGCGGTGTGGACGACGTGAGCCTGCGATTGATGGAGATGGGTCTGACTCCTGGTGTGGAGTTGTCGCTGATTGGCGCCGCGCCGCTGGGCGATCCGATCGAGTTGGACGTGCTGGGGTATCGCCTGAGCATTCGTCGCAGCGAAGCCGCTCTTGTCGAGATTGAAATCGTTGAGATTGATATCGTCTGACCCGCTCCGCCGCACTGGGGCATTGCCCCAGGCACCCAGCGCTTGTTGGAAAACATTCGGTCGGTATCGATTCGCATGGCGACCACCTCTCCCCGTCCAACTCGCCCGGCCACGCAAACTGTCGCCCTGATCGGTAACCCCAACACCGGTAAGTCGACGCTGTTTAGCGCCCTGTGTGGCATTCACCAGCGTGTGGGCAACTACCCTGGCGTGACCGTCGAGAAGAAGCTCGGTCGCGTGGACGGCGCGGTAGGTTCGCTGACGCTGATCGACTTGCCCGGCACGTACAGCCTGGCCCCGCGCTCGCCCGACGAGATGATCGCCATCGATGTCCTGCTGGGGCATCGCAGCGACGTGCCGCCGCCGGATACGCTGCTGTGCATCGTTGACGCCGGCAACCTGCAGCGCAATCTGTATCTGGTCAGCCAGGTTCTCGAGCTGGGCCGCCCCACGGTCGTGGCCCTGAACATGATGGACCACGTCACGGCCCGGCAGATCAAGATCGACGTTGACCGGCTGGCCCAACGCCTGGGCGTCCCTGTGATTCCGATTCAAGCCAACCGCCGCGTCGGTTTGGAACAGTTGCGGCAGGCCCTGTTCGCCGCGTCGGAAGCGGTGCCCCGCATTGCCGAAAGTCCGTTCCCGCGGCCGTTTCAAACCGCTGTGGAAGAATTGGGCACGGCGCTAACCGACGCCGGCCAGCCGCTGGACCGCTATCTGGTCGAGCGCCTGCTGCTCGACACCGGCGGCTACTTGGCCGAGGCGCATCTCAACGGCACGGCGGCCAAGGTAATTCCGTTGATTGCCACGCTGCGCGAGCGGCTGGCCGGCGAGAACTGCCAGGTGCCGGCGATCGAGGCGATTGCCCGTTACCAGTGGGTGGGCCGGATGCTCGACGGCGTGGTCACCCACCCGCCGCAGCGCCCCGTGACGCTCAGCGACCGGCTCGATCGGGTGCTGACGCACAAAGTGTGGGGGAGCGTGATCTTTTTGGCGCTAATGACGCTGATGTTCACCGCGGTGTTCAAGATCGGCAAAGTGCAGGGAGACATCGCGGACGTCGGCATGAAGGCGGTCGGCGGTTTCTTTCGTGCCCATATCGCCGACGGCCCGCTGCAATCGCTGGTGGTCAAAGGCATCGTCGGCGGCGTGGGCAACGTGCTGGTGTTTCTGCCACAGATTGCCCTGATGTTTCTGTTCATCGCGGTGCTGGAAGACTGCGGCTATATGGCGCGGGCGGCGTACTTGATGGACAAGCTGATGTCGCGCGTGGGACTGAGCGGCAAGTCGTTCATTCCGCTGCTCTCGTCGTTCGCCTGCGCGATTCCCGGCATCATGGCCGCGCGGGTGATTGAGAATCGCCGCGATCGGCTGATCACCGTGCTGGTGGCGCCGCTGATGAGTTGCAGTGCCCGGCTGCCGGTGTATCTGCTGCTGACCGCGGCGATCATCCCCAGCCGGAACATTTTGTTCGGCCTGCTGAGTCTGCAAGTCGCTACGATCATGGCGATGTATCTGCTGGGAATCGTGGTGGCCGTGGGGGCGGCGTTTCTGCTGCGGCACACGCTACTCAAAGGGCCGCGGCCGCCGTTTGTAATGGAGCTGCCGGCGTACAAGGTGCCGTCCGTGAAGGTCGTCTCCTGGCGGGCCGGCGAGCGGGCGTGGGAGTTTGTCCGCCGGGCCGGCACGATGATCTTTGCCGTGTCGGTGGTCGTGTGGGCGGCCGGCTATTACCCTCGGCACTCGAAGGCGATCGACGCCCCACACCATCAGGAATTGGCCACGCTGCAAACGCAAATTGACACGTTGGAAACGGCCAAAGCGGACGCGGAAAAAGCCCACGGCACGCTCAACGAAGCTCAACAGAAACAACTTAGCGAACTCAACGACACGCAAGACGCGTTGCAGAAGAAAATCGCCGGCGACCACCTGCGGCAAAGCTACCTGGGCCAGGCCGGCCACGCGATCGAGCCGCTGGTGCGGCCGCTGGGCTGGGACTGGCGGATCGGCTGCGCGGCGATCGCGTCGTTCCCCGCCCGTGAAGTTCTCGTCGGGACGCTGGGCGTGATCTACAACCTGGGCTCGGAGGAAGACGAAGAATCCCCCGCCCTGCGCGAGCAGCTTCAAACCGCGACGAAGGACGGCAGCAAGGAGCTGGTCTATAATGTCCCGGTGGCCCTGTCGCTAATGGTATTCATCGCCCTGTGCGCCCAATGCGCCTCAACGCTGGTGGTGCTCAAGCGCGAAACGAATAGCTGGCGCTGGCCCGCCTTCACGTTCTTTTACATGACCACGCTGGCGTACGTCGGGGCGATGATTACGTATCAAGTAGGAATCCGATTGATGGGGTAGGCATTACCAACAACATCGTCCCTGGTTTTCGCCTTTTTTCGTGTACCACTGGCTTTGCCAGTGCTAGCGGTAAGATTCAGGAAAATGACGGATCGTGAAAACGCGAAAGAGCGAAATCGCGAAAACGATTTCTGCATATCAACTCGGCCAGGTAGCCACCCCGAGAGTTTTTTCGCGTTTTCGCCCTTTCGCGTTTTCGCGATAGCTTAACTTGCTGATCGCCGCGTTGAAGGCCTCAAACAACATGCCCCTTCTCCTGCAAAACCTGATCGTCCTGGCCATCGTCGCCACCGCTGTGGGTTACGTCGGCTTCAAAACCTGGCGGCAGTTCTTCAGTCGCAAAGGGGCCGGCTGCGGCGGCTGCGGTTCGTGCTCGGCCTCGAAGACGAGCGAGAAATCGGGCCCGATCGAAATCGTGTCGCTCTCGTCGCGGCCGACGTCCGCCGCGAACGGGCAATCAAAGCCGTAGCCGACTATTTTTCTGGCCGCTCCACCCGCGTCAGCTTCTCCATCGGCACGTAAAACGCGGCATACCGTCCGCCGTCGGTGTACCGCCGCCCACGGCCATCCTTCACCAGCACGGTGGCCCGCCGCGTGATCCGATTGACAAACCCCTCGCGCCGCCGCCCTTCGTAGGCAAACACCACCCGGTCGCCCGGGCGGATGCCGAACTTCGTCACCGCCATTTCGTACGGCGTGATCAACTGGTGCCGGTGGTCGGTGTGAGCAAAGAACCGCCGGGCGATCGATTGAAACCGCGCGGCCGTGCAGCGAGACTCAACCCACAGCAGCATCTCGACGACGTGTACCAGTTCGTGCTCGAACACCCGCTGCAACGCTTCAAGCCGGTCGCGGCACTCGATCCCCGACATCACCACCGGCCGATGGTCCTCCTCGAACGTCTGAAACAGCAGCGTCGTGGAGACCGCGATTTCATACTCCGTGCGGACCGGCTTCCGCTGGCGATTGCGCACCACCCGCCGGCTCGCCTGCCCCGCCACGCGGGTCATCCGCTTTGAAAGCCGAAAGCTCAGCGGCGTGCCGCCCAGCAGCGATTGAATGCGGCCATCGAACACCAGGGCGTCGTACAGCTCAAACATCAACCGCAGATCGGCCGCGTCCAGCCGGCTGAAATTGCCGCCGTTGGAGTTGTCACAGCCAAGGCAGCGCGAGCGGCGCAGCAGCGCGTCGTAGATTTCTCGCGTGCGGGCGGTGACCACGTCCGCCGGCAGCGCGTGCGTCTCGATGAATTGTTGAATGTCGGCCGTCATCCCTGACCCCGTGATGGTAGACCATAGCCCAGGGCGGAAGCCCTGTGGTCCATTGTGCGCGATGGCACACGCCCCTTGAAAGGGCGCCATCCAAGACTCCCTCCCGCTGGCAGTCCCCACGAACATTCTCTATATTCCTGTGAAGCGGCGGGGACACGACGTCCCCCGCAAAATCCACCACTCGATCCCGAGGGAGCCCGCAGCCATGGCGAACAAAGAACAGCGCAAAGAAAAGATGAACAAGCCCAAGCTCTCGGCCAAGGAAAAAGAAGCCAAGAAGCAACGCAAAGCCGCCAACAAGGCGAACAAGTAACAAAGTACCCCTCACGCTCCGCGTGAGGAACCGTAAGGGCATCACGCGGAGCGTGATGGGTACGATGCGCGCAAAAACAGCCGCAGCCCAACAGGGTTTGCGGCTGTTCGCGTTAAATCGTCGGGCCAAAGCTGCCAACGGCGACCCGGGCCGGCATCCTGGCGATGGTCAGGGCGGCGGGTGGTAGATTTTGCAGTTCGGCAGCGACATTTGCAGCCGTGCTACGCCGGCGTTGGTGACAGGCGTGTGATCAAGGGAGAGGACTCTCAACTCACTCAGCACCTTTAGGTGTTCCAGTCCGGCATCCGTGACAAGTGTGTCAGTGAGGTGGAGTTCTTCCAACTTTGTCAGCTCCTTGACATGCTTCAGCCCAGCGTCCGTGACTTGCGTTGTTTCACTGAGATTAAGTTTAGTCAACTCCGTCAGCCCTCTGAGATGCGCCAACCCGGCATCGGTTACATCGGTCCGCTTGAGGTAAAGCCATTCTAATTTTGCTAGTCCCCTTAGCTGTTTCAGAGTGGCATCGGTGCATGTGTGTCCAAAAAAAGAGGCCATTTTGACATCGGCAAGGTATTCTTGGCCAAATGTTCGCACGAGAAATTTAGACCATTGCGATGGCTCGGGGGGATGACGAATTGGAAAGTCGTAACAGACGTATCCTCCAGCCGCTTCGATCGCCGTGATCGCCTCCCGTTGCTTTCGCGCCTTGTACGACCACCAGCCCATCCCTATCGAGATGATCGCCATCACAATCAACAGCGTCCGCAGCCGGTACTGAAACAGCCGCCGCCAGCGAAAGCCAGGCCGAGGGGCGGGCGACATAGCGGGCGTGGGTTGAGCGTCCTGGGCCATCACTTCGTTATACCCACAGGCCCGCCCTCCGGCATCCTCATAGCTTTTGCGAGCGCGTTCACCAGGTTCGCGTACCGAATGAATACCATCAGGCCGGCCAGGGCCAGAAGGCACGACACCCACTGAATCATCTCGCGATTTAGCGCGATCCCTGACCCCACCATGCCACCCAGAAGGCCGGCGGTCACTCCCAGGCAGATCATGGCGGTAATTAGCGTGTGCGCGCGTTCCGCCAGTGTTGCCTGACCGAGGAAACGCGCGAGCCGGCGGAGGTAGATCATGAACACGAGCAGGGCGATCGGCTCCAGCAGGATAAACATCAAGGCCATCGTCGCGATGTTGATCGCCTTCACCGCGAAATCGTTGGGCGTATCGTCCTGGCAATAAATGTAACCAATGATTTTCAGCCCCATGCCGCCGATGATGAAAGTCAGCACGGCAATCACCAGGATCGGAATGGAGGAGGTTGCCAAAAACAGCCGCAGCGGGATCAAATCCCAGCCGATGATGGCGAGACAAAGCCCGACATAAAACATTCTCAGGCCGGTCCTGACGCGGCGAAGCTCCGCTGGGTTTTGCCGCGCCCATCGAGCAAGGGGAGTTTCAGGATTAAACGCGTGAGCGGCGGTACCCTGCGCCGTCGCAGCGAGTGGCGATTCAGGCGTAGGGTGGGCGTCCTGGGGCATAGCGGTGTTATACGCGACGGCACACGGGCCGGCATCGTAGCGAGGCTCAACGCGGTCCGTGGGCGATCATGCAATTCGGCAGCAACTTTTGCAGCCGGGCGACGCCAGCGGCTGTCACCTTCGTGTCGCTGAGGCGGAGGCTTTTCAGGGACGTGAGGCCCTGAAGGTGCACCAATCCGGCATCGGTGACTTGCGTCATCTCAAGATTGATTCCTTGTAGCACGGTAAGGTCCTTGAGGTGCTCTAAGCCGGCGTCGGTAACCTGCGTATCCGCGAGGTTGAGACTCTGGAGTGCGGCAAGGCCCTTTAGATGCACCAAGCCGGCGTCGGTGACCTGCGTCTGCATCAGGTTGAGTCCTTGGAGCAAAGTCAGGCCCTTTAGATGCTCCAATCCGGCATCCGTGACTAGCGTGCCCATGAGCGAGAGTGATCGCAACTGTGTGAGGTTCTCGATGGGTTTCAACCGAACGTCGGTCATTAGAGTGAAGCTAAAATCGGCCCCCACCACCGTGCCGAAGTACTCCACGCCGATCGCATTGACCAGCCACTTCGGGATGTAGCACGGCCCGTCACTCCCGACATCGACAAAATCGTAATGTAGCAAGCCGCGAGTTTGCATGAGTGCGCTCACAGCACTTTGCTGCTGCCTGGCGTTGTGCGACCACCCGGCGAGTAAGGAAAAAAGAACGACCGCGAGCGCCGTCACAATGAACAGCGTCCGCAGGCTGAATTGATACCAGCGGCATTTCGGATTGCGAGACGTGTCGGACGTATGGCGGGCGTCCTGGGCCATGACTTCGTTATACCCCGGGCGACTGGCGGTCAGTGAATAATCTGGCAATTCGGCAGCGACTGTTGCAGCCGTGCCACTCCGACGTCGGTAACTTTCGTGTTTCTGAGATCGAGATAATTCAGACGCGTCAGACTTTCGAGTTTTGCCAGCCCAGAGTCGGTCACTTTGGTATCGCGGAGCCCGAGCGTTTCCAGGCTAGTGAGGCCATTGATCTTTTCCAGTCCGGCGTCGGTAATCTGCGTGTATTCGAGGTTAAGGTATTGCAGGCTGGTGAGGTCTCGGAACTGTAAAAGCCCTGCGTCGGTAACATCCGTGCCGCTCACATCAAGTGATTGGAGGGCAGTCATGAACTTAATGTTTTCCAACCCGGTGTCGGTTATGTACGTGAATGCGATGTCTAGCCGATTTAGGTTGGCGAGCCCCTTAAGGTGCATCAGTCCAGCGTTAGTGATATCTGTCTCACGCAGACTAATCGCTTGTAGAGCAGCTAGACCCTTCAAGTGTTCCAGTCCGGCGTTAGCGACTTTGGTAAGGTCAAGCGAGATTTCTTTCAGGCCTTTTAGGCCTTTGAGGTGTTCAAGCCCGGCGTTCGTGATCATTGTTGCACGCAGGTTGAGTTCCTGGAGAGGAGGCAGGTCTTCGAGGCAAATCAGATCATCGTCGTTGGCATCTTCTATGCCAACCCTTAGGACGCTTGCGAAGTAATCCACACCCATTGCATCAACCAGCCACGGTGGAAAGTAGCGAGGCCCTTGGAGCTTTTGCGCCTCGAAGTCATAGTGAATTTCGGCTCCTAACTTCCTAAGCGCCGCCACCGCCTCCCGTTGCCGCCGGACAGAGTGCGACCACCAAGCAAATAGCGCGGAAAAGATCGCCGTCACGATCAGCAGCGTCCGCAGCCGGAACCGAAAGAGCCGCTGCCAGCGAAAGCCAGTGCGAGGGGCGGCCAAAGAGTCGGGCGTGGGGTGGGTGTCAACGGCCATGGCCGAATTATAGGCCCAAGACGCCAAATGCTGCGCGCCGAGTTGCGCCTTCGCAACAAGCGGGGGTTGCGATCGAAATCAACGAGAAAATCTAAAGGCGCCGCCCGGACTCGAACCGGGGGTGGCTGATTTGCAAGCGGATAACATAATACTAAAGCCATACTCATGCTGTTTTTCTCGAAGGAAATCGGCCTGAGTGATTCGCGTTTTCTCGGTTTTTGGAAACTTTTATAGCGCGCCGAGTAGCGCGCAATCCGCGGCGTCCCTGATCGATCCATGGGTAACGCGGTAGAATACTGGCAAGCGGACAGGGCCGGGTAGCTCCCGGTCTGGCAATCGTACCGGCGCGGCGTATCTCCGTTCACGCCCCGCCGGGCGGTTGCCCCGATCCGCAGAACGGAGAACTTCTCATGGCGACCGATGCTGCCCAGTCTGTTGACCCCAAGCGCCAGCAGGCGGCCATTTTGGAATTGTCGAAGTGCCAACTCTGGGAAAAGATGCCGGGGCCAATCGGGCAATTGTGGTGTAAAAAGAGCAAAATCGTTGAGTGGTTAATCAACGCTGGATTTAGCGAAGCCGAAGCAATGGCCGCGATCGGCGAGCATTTGCATTTTGGTCGCTTATCACTTTTGTCGATGCCGAGCCTCAATAGTCCGTTCGTTCATACCCGCTGGTTAGTTGGTGCTGGCCCGATGCACCAATATGTGGTCAACCTGACGACTCCCAGCCATGCGGTGCCAGATGACGACGAAGATGGCCCTATCACCATCGACCACGCGGCTGGGATGATGCTGATGGCTTCTAAGACAATTCAAAACAATATGTCAGAGAATCGCCAGACAGCACCCCAAGCGTCCAAACCCGGCAAGCCGGCGATTTACTCCTACAAAGAATTGCGCCTTTGGCTCATCAGCGTGTGGCCGGAAAAGGGCCACTATCTACCTCAAAACTATGCGGCCGCCGTGGCACTTTTCCCACGCGACCAAGTGTCCAGTCGGGAAGAGTCTCCCGCATAGTTCCCGCGATATTCCCGGACGTTTCCCGGAATGTTCCCCGCGCGTCCATCTTGGAAAATATCCAGATTTTCCAACGGTCTCCACGCCATGATTCCCTTGCCCCCGGTGATTTACCTCACCCACGCAAGGAAACGAAATGGCTACGGACTTCTACAGCACGGCGGAACTGGCAGCCGCCATTGGGCGCCCTACGTGGCAAGTCCAAAGGCTATTTGAAGAGAATGTTTTGCCCGAACCAAAAAAAAGGTTTGGCAATCGGCGTGTAATTCCCGCCTCTCTCGTTCCGCAGGTGATCGAAGCATTGCGCCAGCGGTTTCCCACGGAGACCGTCAAGTGAGAACGGTTTCCAAGCCTCACGACTGCTTTGTCGATCCGAACCGGCTCTACACTCGCGCCGCATTCTTGCAGGCGCTCGGCCTAGGACACGCCACGTTGCGCGAGGCGCGCCGCCGGCACATCGACTTGCCCTGTCTTGAGGTCGGCCGCCAACTGCTTGTGAAGGGCGCCGTCGGAATCGAGTGGGCTGAGCGTGTGGCAGCGATGGAGACGGAACGTAAAGCACAGGAGGCCACGCCATGACGCTCGCCGACGTGTATCGCCGCTGGCGTGAGTTGCGGACTCTGGCGGCTGGTATTGGCCAGCCTGAGGCGGAGGCAGCGGCATGATGCCAGGAATCGCGATGGATAAGACGCAAGCCGGATCAACAAAAGGAACCGCCCTGGATTTTGTCCGCCGTGGCTTGCCCTTAACTGTTTGTGCGGAAAAACATCCTCTTGGCTTTAACTGGTCGATTGATTTGCCGGGAACAGATTGGGGCAACAAAACCTGGACGGCACCGGAAATAGAACGAGCTTTTCGGATTCGTGGAGAATTGAACGTCGGCATCATGCTCGGCCCAACGGCAGGCATTATCGACATCGAAGCCGATTCAGAGGAAGAAGAACGCCACTTTGCCGACTTGTTTGACGGCTGCGAGATACCACGAACACCCGAGTTCAAAAGTAAGCGCGGCCGGCATCGGCTCTTTGCCTGGCATCCTGATTTAGCGCAGGCCGGGAAAGGCGTTGTAAAGTTTCGCAAACTGGGCTGTCGGATTGGGGCGGACGGCAAGGCAATCCATTCCTGCATTCCGCCCAGCGCTACAGGTGGCACGGCCCGCGAATGGATTTGTTCGCTTTCGGATTGTGCGCCAGCGCAGTTACCCCCTGCGGTTGTCGCAAGGATTTTGCAAGCAGCGAAGGAAAAAAAGAACGGCGCGGCGGTGGCCAACTACAGTCCATCGCTTTCATCCCACGATGTGATGCGACGCGCTCGCAAATATCTGGCCAATGTACCGCCGGCAATCAGTGGCCAGAATGGACACGATGAAACCTATAAGACAGCTTGCAAAGTTGTGCTGGGTTTTAATCTGGACCGTAGCGGCGCGCTTACGGTGCTGGGCGAATGGAATCAGACCTGTCAGCCACCGTGGTCGGATCACGAGTTGGAACACAAGGTTGACGATGCACTGAATGCTGAAGGGGAGCGCGGATACCTACTCGAAGCGCCGCGCGTGAATGGCGTGCATCGGCTCCAACTGTCGGAATCCGACAGTTCGCACAATGGGCAATCAGTAATCGATGCCGATGGGCTCGTTCCGCTGGGCCAACAAGATCCATCATCGGGGAGGTTTGTGTTTTCGGCGCAGAGAACTTTGCCCACGGCATTGACCTACATTGCAAAACACCATAAGCATGAGGATGGCCCCACGCTCCGCTATTACGCTGGCGGAATCTACGAATGGGACGGCAGCCGGTATGTGCCGTTGGAAGACGACGCGGTAAAGAGTCGCCTGCACCGTTGGCTGCACGACGGCCTGCAATACAAGCCCGGCAAAGAGGGAGAGTTGAAGTTGGTGCCGTTCGGTGCCAACCCCACGTCGGTCAAGGCGGCACTCGACACGATCAAGGCGCAGACGCATCTATCGGCCGCAGTGCCGTTGCCATCGTGGATCGACGGCAGCGACGGTCCGCCGGCTGAGGAGATTCTGATATGCAAGTCGGGACTGTGGCACCTGCCCACAGACAAGCGGCTGTCGGCCTCGCCCCTACTATTCGCAACCAACGCGCTGGACTACGACCCGGACCCCAACGCCCCGGAACCGGAGGCGTGGTTCCATTTTCTGATTCAGTTGTTCGAGAATGACGACGAATCAATTCAACTGCTGCAAGAGTGGGCCGGCTACATTCTCACGGCGTCCACGCGGTTGCAAAAAATGCTGCTGATGGTTGGCCCGCGCCGGAGTGGCAAGGGGACCATCGCGCGAATCTTTGCCCGCTTGATTGGCGCCGGCAACGTCTGCGGTCCGACAACCGAAAGCCTCGCCCGGCAATTTGGCCTAGCGCCGTTGGTCAACAAAACGCTGGCAATTGTCTCTGATGCCCGATTCCACGGTGAGAGCATCCCCACGGTTGTAGAGCGGCTGTTGTGCATCACCGGCGAGGATCCAATCACCGTTGACCGGAAGTTCCTCCCCAGCATCACATTGAAGCTGGCGACTCGTTTTATGATTCTGACCAACGAGACGCCGCGGCTGCACGACTCCAGCGGCGCCCTTGCTGGCCGGTTCGTGATTCTGCGCCTGGAGAAGAGTTTCTACGGCAACGAAGACCACGGGCTGACTGATCGGTTGTTAAGCGAACTGCCGGGCATTCTGAATTGGGCAATCGAAGGTTGGCATCGGCTCCACGCGCGCGGCCGATTTGTGATGCCTCAGAGCGTTCAGGAAGCCGTCTCGGACCTGGAAGACCTGGGGAGCCCGGTAGGTGCATTCGTGCGTGAGGCGTGCATTGTCGCCCCCGGCCGTCGTGTTTCGTTGCCTGAACTGTATGAGGCTTGGCGGAAATGGTGTGCGAAGGATGGGCGGACGACGTTCAGCACGGCGCAGACGTTTGGGAAGGATTTGGCAGCGGCGGTGCCCGGCGTGAAGAGACGGCGCGGTACAGGCGATGTGCCGTTCTATGAGGGCATCGGGTTAAGGGAGGTATTCTGATGGCGACTGGGCAAGACAAAACCACGCGCACCGTAACGGACCGTCACGACGGTAGCCATTGTACCTATGCACGCGGGCGCGCACGCTCACACGCGCCCGCAGGAACACATTGCGCACAGTGGGAACCGTCGCAACGGTGCGCTACGGTAACCCATCCCGACAGGGCGGAAATGAACTACTCAACCCGCACCCGCTCGCCAAACCTGAACCGACCGGACGCCGAACTAGAAACCGACTTTGAATCAGTCACCCCGGACGAATGTTGCGGAGATTTTCAACCGCGCTACTCCGAGTGATATAAACCAACCCCAAAAACCACGATCAGCGACCTAGAACCATGGGCGGCAAAGGATCAGGACCGGCGGGAAATACCAACGCCCTTGGCAATCCAGGCGGCATCGGCGGCCCCGTGGGAAACAGCCACGGTGCCACGTCAGGGCTGACCATGGAGTACGACCGCTGGCCAAAGTGGACCGAACCGGAGCAAGCCCTTGTGGCAGCCTACGTGGCCGACCTGACGGCCCGCTGCATTAGCGTTCACGGGACGGTCAGTGATTCACACCAACGCAAGATTAGAGACGCTGGATGGCTTACCAAGGGCATTGTGCTGGCCGACAGGTGGCAGGCCAAAAGCCGGGACCGGGACAAGCGCAGCATCCCCATCGCGACTCGATTGACCCTCGTTCGGACCATCGAAAGCCTGATGGACAAACGGGCCAAGCTGGAGAAGCAATTGAACCTCGACGCCACGGCCAGCAAAGGCAGCCTCACGGCCACCCTGGCCCGCATCCAGGCCCGAACCATCGACCAAGCGGCCAGCACGTCGCCGGCCGCCATCGCCCACGCGGAAGCCACCCCGGCGCCCGCAAACCCCCTGAATGGAGAATCGACACAATGACCACCGCGACCAAACCCAACCTCTCACCAATCGACCGTCAGAACCAAGCCCAAGAGACCGTCAACAGCCTGACGGCAGCCCTTACCCTCGAATATCGCACGGCCGAAACGCTGTTGGGCAACCTGCGGCAAAGTCTGGCGGAATACAACGCGGCGCTGGCTCGGGCCGCGCAAGATCCTGCGGCCGGGGCTGCCGTAGTGATGCCAATTCCTACCCCCCTCACCCCGGGCAGAACGAACCTGTACATCCGGCCCATTGACCATGCCAAGGCGAGCAAACTCCTGCGGCCCATCGCTGATGCCATGGTTGGCGTCAGGATGAAGTATGCCGCTGACTCTGAAGCAAGCGGCGCTCGAATCAAAGACTTGTTGGACAAGATCGACGCCGCGGGCGCCGCCGCCCCAGCTACCACCTAACCCAAGGCTCGCGTTGTGCGGTGCTCCCATTCCGTTTCACAAAGGATTCACCCATGGAAAAGACTCTGCAACTTCTCACTGGCCCCGTGCCCGAAGACCGCGCCGCCTGGCTTAAACAAGTGGCCGCTGTCGTTGCCTACAACCGCCGCAGAACTTTAGACCTGATGATGCAGACGGTAACGCTGCTGGACGAATCACGGCGCCGGCACCAATCGACCCTGGACAACTTCAACCGATCAAGCGGCGACGAAGCGGCTGCCTGCGTTGCTGCCGAGTTCATCACTCAATGCAGCGAAGTGGCGCAAGCCGTCCAGGTTCACCACGACGCATTGACGGCGAGCAACGCGCTGTTGACCACGGGCGCGCAGCGCTATCGTCAGGAGGGCGTGGACTACGACCCGACCAAGCCGGTTGACGTGCAGCCTGCTCCGTTGCCGGCAACGGAGCCAGTCGAAGAACTGGATCAGGCAACCGTCACTCACTAACCCAATGCCCCCGACGTGGGCACCATCATCATCACCCTTCGCACAGGAGATTCTATCGTGACCAAACTTTCACCCAGCGGAACATTGCCCGACAGCGACGACGACCGGCTCAATCGCGAGATCATTGAAACGTGCAGCAAGCTCGACATGTACCTGCCCGACGACTGGAACATGAATACCGCTGCCGGCAAAGAGATGCTCTTGGCTGCGCTCAGCACGGCCGCACAAGCGAAAGCACGAGCCAAGATTGAGGAAGCACTGGCAGCCAACGACAACGACTAACCCAAAGGCCCGTGGCGTTTCGTGTCGCAGCCTTGCGCCGCGGGCCCGAGGATTTACCATGAACGAAAAACAAGAAGAAAAACTAGAACCCTACAGCAACGACCCGCTGGCGTTCGCGCTCGACTTGCAGATTGTCGCGTGTGGGGGCGTCGTGCGATTCGGCGACGTGATAGCCGACTTCCAGCGCGAGCGGTTCGCAGCGTTGGCACCTGCGCTGCTGGCCGTAGCTCGTGGCGAGAAGCCCGCCATTGGCCGGCACTGGTGGGAAGCGACCAAGGGCGCCTCGAAGGACAGCGATTTGGCCATCGCGTTATTGTGGCTGCTGATTTTCACTCCGCGTCCCATCAACGGGCAGATTGCAGCGTCCGACAAGGATCAAGCGGCCGAAGTGCGCAAGGCCGCGCGGGATTTGCTCTATCACAATCCGTGGCTGATGGAGTTCGTCAAGGTTGATAACTGGCAGATCGTCAATGTCACCAACGGCAGCACGGCGGAGATTCTTGCGGCCGACGTGGCTGGCTCACACGGTGCGCGCCCCGACTTCCTGCTCATCAATGAATTGTCGTGCATCACGAAAAGGGAGTTCGCCGAAAACTTGATGGACAACGCGGCCAAGGTGCCCGGTGGCATCGTGGTTGTGGCAACGAACGCGGGATTCGTCGGCACCTGGCAATTCAGGTGGCGAGAGAATGCGCGGAAGTCCGACCGCTGGAGTTTCCATAAGTGGGACAAGCCTTCGCCCTGGCTCGATCTAGAAGAGATTGCCGAAGCTGAACGCCGCAACATGCCCGCCCGTTTCATGCGATTGTGGCGCGGCCTATGGGCCAGCGGCACGGGCGACGCCCTGGACACGAACGACATTGCCGCCGCGGTCAAGTCGGAGCTACCGCCGCTTTCGTCGCCTGAGCGTGGTTTCGCCTATGGGGGTGGCTTGGATCTGGGCATCAAGCACGATCACTCGGCCCTGGTGGTGGTTGGCGTCGGTGGCCAGCAAAAGCGTATCCGGCTGGCGTCGTGTCAGAGTTGGGCGCCCGGACCCGGCGGTCATGTGGACCTGGACACCGTTGAATCCGCGGCCCTGCTCGCCTGGCGCCAGTTCCAATTGAAGTTCCTGCGGTACGACCCCTACCAGTGCGAAGCGATGGCCCAACGACTGCGCCGCCGTGGCGTGAATATGGTCGAGGTGCCTTTCGTCGGCAAGAACCAAAACGAAATGGCCACCACGTTGCTGGATGTGTTTCGATCTCGCCTGATCGACATGTACGACGAGCCGCAGCTTGTGGCCGACCTGTCGCGCTTATTCATCGTAGAAAAAAGCTACGGCTACAAACTCGAAAGTACCCGAGACGACGACGGGCACGCGGACAGGGCCACGGGGCTCGCACTCGCCCTGCTGAACGCGAAGCAACTGGCCCACGAAACCGCCCATGGATTTGTGATGTTACCGTTCATCGAAAACTCGGGCCGCCTGCCCGGATTCTACCGTCAACACTAAGGAGCCCCAATGTTAAACGACCCGCGAGACCTGAAGAAGCTAAAGGAACTGGGCATTTTGCTGGCCGCGTTGCGGCTGTCACCATTGCCCAGCGGCACTACCAATTGGACGTTGCCGAGCGCGCTGAGCGACATTCTAGAAGATCACATTGCAGAGCATACCGCGCAGGCGGACGGCGATGATGACGACGACGAACACGAGCCGGACGATGCGCACCCCGCGGAAGCCGCCACCGTTCAATTCAGCGGCGCTGACGACGAAGCCGACGTGATTAGCTGGGACATCGTGCATCGCCTGCACCTGCTTTGGAACAATGACCCCAGCCGGTGGAAAACGGAATTGAGCAAACTATATGGCGACGTGGAGCGATTGCGCAAGAACCTGGCCAACGTCGGCATCATCGTGGGGCGCATCAAGCCCGAATACCTCACGGCGCTGCTGGTGTTGAAGTTCCGCGCCGTCGTGTTGAAGAGAAGCACGCTGGACATCCAAAGCAGCGCAGCAGCCCAATTGTCGCTGGCCGGCAATGGCCGTCCACGTCGGCGCCGCGCTCGCCCCGAGACTAACGGCGAAGCTGATCGGATCGTTGACCACATCTTCCGCAAGCCGCGCCGCAAGTAATCGCACCACACAACGCAAGAGGAAAATACCATGGGAGCCGAGTTCACCTATCGGTTTGAGTTCGAGGATAAGAGCGGCGGCGGTTCGCCCGGCCCGTCCCCTTCCGCTGCGCCGTCTCAGTCAACGGCCACCACGTCCAGCGGCGTGCCGGTTGGGCAACCGATTCAGGTGCCATCAGCCACGCCCGCAAAAATGCATGGCACCACTTCCAGCGGCATACCAGTAGGTCAGGCAATCCAAGTCAAGCCGCCTGCCGCAAAAACTTCCGCCCCGCCGTCCGCATTGCAGGCGATTGGGGGAGCGGTTGGCCAATCGTTGACCGGAGCGGCCACGAATGCCGCCAGCACGGCCGTAGGTGGCGCGTTTGGTGGCACGGCGGGATCTGTGGTTGGCGCGGCCGTTGGCCCGTTGATTGCCGCCCTGGGGCCTGTGGGGCTGGCACTCGGGGCCGTCGCGGTTGCCGGCGGCGTACTCTACAAGGCGCTCGACGCGGTGACCGACAAATTGAATGTGATGACGAATGAACTAACGCCTTTCTCCGCGGCGCTAACCGTCTCGCAGGCGAAAAACGAAGTGGCCAAGGTAATGATGGACATTCGGCGCGCCAATCAGTACGGCGACACGTTGGCGGCTAGAAATAACGCCAACGAAAGATTGGACCGCCAGCTAACCGAAATTGGCGACAAGATTTCGATTTTCTTCTCGCCGTTCCTTACGAAGTTTACGAGCGGAATTAGCAACACGATCACGCAATTGACGGGCATTCAAGACACGCTCAATGAGCAATGGGCAACCGAGTTAGACCGGTCGATCTCGCAATTGGCCGTGCTGAACGACTTGCTGGAAGTGCAACGAAAGGCACACGCTGGCGATATGGCGGACGAATTGTATGACCGATTTTTGAGGATGCGGCACATCGAGGACGACGTGCTGACGAAGGCAGAGCGGGACAGTTTGCCGGCGGCAACCGATTTGCACCTTGCCGGATTGGCGGTGCCCCCGTGAACCGTGAAAGGCCCGTGAACCGCGAAAGGAAACCTATGAACGAAACCGAACGACAAGAGGTCGCACAACTGAAAGCCCAACTGGCCAAAGACACACATCGCCTCACCAATGCCGGCCAACGACTGGCCCGTACCATCGAATCGTGGATCAACAATTGTGGCCATGAAAACCTGCGGTCGATTGCCCACAAGGCGGCACGCTCT
>JAIOQB010000115.1 GCA_021413585.1 Planctomycetia bacterium | reverse complement strand
CGGCGACGGAGCGGCAATGCTGCGGGCCATCGACGAGATCGGCGCACGTCGTGAACTCGGCGATCGACTGGCCGAAGGCAGCCGCCGGCTGGCCCACGAGATTGGCCACGACGCGATCGACTTCGCCCCACAGGTCAAAGGGCTGGAGATCCCCGGCTACGAGCCGCGGGCATTGCAAACCATGGCCCTGGGGTTCGCGGTCGGCACTCGCGGCGCGGATCACAATCGCTCGGGGGCGTACGAGGCCGATTTTCTGCCGGAGGTGGACCGACGCAACATCCAGGCCCGCGACGCCCATCGGGCGGTCGAGACCGAAGACAAAGCGGCCCTGATGGACTCGCTGATCCTGTGCAAGTTCTTGCGCGGCGTGTTTACCGACCTGATGGCGGAAGGGGCCGAGATGCTGCGGCTGGTGACCGGCTGGGACGTGTCGGCCGACGAGCTGCGCACGACCGCCGCCCGCATCGTGGCGGCCAAGAAGCTGTTTAACATCCACGCGGGCTGGCAGCCGTCCGAAGACACGCTCCCGAAGCGATTTCTCGACACGCCGCTGACCGGCGATCCACTGGCGGTGTTGTCGAGCGAGCGGCTGGGGGAGTTGGTGGCGGCGTACAACACGACGCGAGGGTGGACGCCGGAGGGGTGGATTACAGCTGAGGTGGCGGAGGGGTTGGGGCTGGGGGAGTGGTGGGAGGCAGGGTGTGAAGGGTTTGAAGAGTGTGAAAACGGGGTGTGAAGGGTTTCGTTGTTTGAAATAAGATAGTGCTACCTCGCGTATCCCGCCTAAATTCAGGACGTTCTCGCATGGATCCCGCCAGCCCGTTCGATCTTCAGCAATCTCCCAGCTCGCAACCTAACAACTTGCAATCCAGAAACCTGCAATCGCGCAGGGCATTTGGACGCGCGGTGGTTGGCGCGTTGTGGTTGTCTTCCAGCGGCGTGCTGTCGACGGCTCAGGCGGAGGAGACGTACATCACGCCGGGGGGCCACTTGCAAGGGGAGATGGCGGGCGAGGTGACCACCAACAGCGTGATCCTTCAGTCGCGGCTGACCGCCGGTTCACCCGACGCGTCGGGCGACGTGCCCGGCGTCCCTGGCCAGGCCCGGTTTGAAATCGCCGACAATCCACAGTTCAAGGACGCCCGGCACACGGCGTGGCTGAAAGCGGTTCCCGAGCGCGACTTCATCGTCAAGACGAAAGTCGGCGATCTGAAGCCGCAAACCCGCTACTACTATCGATTGCAATTCGTCGTCAACGAATCCGGCTCGCACGATGGCCCGGTGCGGACTTTCGGCACGTTGGCCGGAGATCGCCCGGTGCCGGTGCGGTTTGTCGTGCTCACCTGCATGAACTACTCGCGATTCATCCACGGGCCCAAGGACAACGACGTCGGCGGGGCAACGGGGGACGACAAGCGACTCGGCTACCCAGCCCTGAAAGCCATTCTGGACCTCAAGCCCGACTTCTTCATCGGCACCGGCGACAATGTTTACTACGACATCCCTGGCGGCGCCGCGCGGGCGACCACGCCCGCCATGATGCGCAAGAAGTGGCACGAGCAATACCTGCAGCCCCGCTTCGTGGCCCTTAACGCCGCCATGCCCGCTTATTGGGAAAAGGACGACCACGACACGCGCTACGATGATTGCGACGGCACCGGCACCCGCCTGCCGACGCTGGCCCAGGGCATTGAAATATTTCGCGAGCAATTGCCCGTGGTCGATCCGGCGGACGACGCTGCCAAGACGTATCGCACCCACCGCATCACGCCGGACGTGCAAATCTGGCTGACCGAAGGGCGCGACTATCGCAGCCCGAACAACATGCCCGACGGGCCGGAAAAAACCATGTGGGGCGTGGCGCAGCGCGAGTGGCTGAAGAAATCACTGCTGGAGTCAACCGCCACGTTCAAGCTGCTGGTGTCGCCGACCGGCCTCGTCGGCCCGGACGACCTGAGCAAGCACGACAATCACGTTGATATTGGCGGCTTTCGTCACGAGGGGCAGGACTTTTTGCACTGGGCCAAAGAGCACGGCCTGGTGTCGCCGAAGTTCCTGATCATCTGCGGCGACCGGCACTGGCAGTATCACTCGATCCATCCGCTGGGGCTGGAGGAGTTCGGCACCGGCAGTTTGGTGACGCAGAACGCGCGGATGGGCGTCGCCCCCGGCGCCAAAAACGGCACCGACCCGCAGGCCCTGATCAAGCAGCCGTACACGTCGGCCAAGCCGGAAGGGGGCTTTCTCCTCGTCACGGCAACGCCCGCTTCGGCCAACGGCCCGGCGAGCATGCAGTTGGACTTCTACAGCGAGCGGGGCACTGTATTGAACAGCGTGACGAAGCAGAACACTTGGCCGCAGCCTTAGGCATCCGAGACACTAACTTTGATTTTTGCCACGGAGACACGGAGGCACGGAAGAGGAAGATGGAGGAATTTAATGTCTAATGTCTAAATCCCAATGTCCAAAAGGAAGTGATCCGCTGCGACATTAGGCATTGGGATTTAGACATTGGGATTTCAAAATAAAACCGGGACGCGTCGACCTTGCGGCCGACACGTCCCGGTTTGCATTTCGATCACTCAGTTTGCGCTGCGCCGCCCTTCGCCAGTTATTGCGTCACCTTGTACGCCTTCTTGAACGCGGCGGAACCGAAGCACATTTTCAACTGATCCGCTTCGTTCGCCTTGTTCACCTTGGCGACGCAGTTCTTGCAGCAGAACGCCACCTTCACGCCGTCGACTTCCACGGTTTGGCTGGCGTCGATCGGCTTGCCGGAGATCGGGCACTTTTCCTGCTTGGCCTGACCGGTCACCACCAACTGCAGCGCCGCCTTGGCCGCGTACTTGGCCTTGTTCTTTTCAAACTCGGCAGGGCACTTGTCGCAGCAGAAGTACACCTTGCCGCCGTCGAACGCCACCGACTGCGATTCGTCGCACGCCTTGCCCGACACCGGGCACTTGGCATTGCTCACGTCGGCCGCGACCGCCAGTTGAGCCGCCACGCACATCACCACCGCCGCCGCCATGCCCGTCAACAAAGGACGCATCTTCATGTTGTCTCTCCTGTGAACTGCCCCAGAGTGAAAAATGCCACGGCCGTATACATCGACCGTACGATGGTTTGCTCGCCACACGCGCTTGCGCCGAATTATCACTTCGTTGGGTAAGGCATGTCAAGCAACGGCTCGATAAAACGCTGTTTATCAGGCAATCCAGGGGCGACACGTGATTAGCCGCGGCCCAAAATAACGCTCGCGGGTGCCTGGGGCAACGCCCCAGATGTTCTGACGAAGGTTCTACTGGGGCGTTGCCCCAGGCACGCAGACAAGGATTTACCCTGGCCCACTTCATCTTGGCACTTTGTCGCTAGCGCCGCTATGATAGCGGCCGGTTGATGTCTCGTCCGCTTGTCTCTCGACCGTCGCCATCGCCGCCAGGTTTGCAACCGCCATGGGCTCTCCGGCCGACCCACAGCACGACCGCATCTGCGAAGCC
>JAIOQB010000021.1 GCA_021413585.1 Planctomycetia bacterium | reverse complement strand
CTTCGCGGCGGGTGCCTGGGGCATCGCCCCAGATTTGGGCTTTGGCTTTGGAGAGAACTGGGGCGTTGCCCCAGGCACCCTTGTTGCACGAGATGCACCCATCCCCACCTTGGCCTCGACATCCTTCCGCCACAGCACCCGTTTGAGCTTGGGAAACAACTGCAACGCGTTGTCGCGGAGGATTTGCCGGCCGATGCGCATCGCGTCCGCCTCGTTCAGCTCGCCGCGCTGCACTTTTTCAGCCAGTGCGTCGGCCAGGCATTGCCGCGTCAGCACGGTCGAGCCATAAATCCCTTCAGCGTTGAGGCAGTCGGCGCCCCACATGATCCGGTCCGAGGGCATCGCGTCGAGCCATTCTTGATACGCGCGGCGGGCGACCGTCTGGCTGAGCGTCGGCAGCCACACCGAGTCGATCCACACGTTGCGCTCCTTCATGCCGATCACCGCGGTCTCCCCTACCCAGGGGTAGCCGCCGTGGAACAGGATGAACTTGGTGGCCCGGTTGGCTTCGATCACGTCGACCAGCAGCATGGGGTTGCTCCCCTGGATGCGGGCCTGGCCGGTGTGGACCTGAAACGGCAGGTCGTACTTCGCGCTCAACTGGCAGACGTGCCAGAACATGAAATCCTCGAAATCCTTTTGCTGCTGCGGCGTGGCCTCCTTTGGCGATTTGCCGTAGACGGCGGCCGCCCTCTCCTTGGGCACATTTTCGTAGTTCAGCGTGCGCGAATAGGCCTGCGTTGACTTGAGGCACACGCAATCGTGGGCCACCGCGTCGGCGAAGATCGCATCGACCACCGCCAGGAAATCATCGAACGTCGCGGTCTTGAGTTGATGCTGGGCCGCGTAGACATAAGGACTGTCAAACCCTTGATAACGGTCAGGGTGGCTGGCGGACATGAGCGTCGTCACGTTCAAGAGCGGCACCGTGAACCGATACGAGCGGGCGAACTGCAGCCGAGCCCAAAACGGATCGACCAGCATCAGCTCGATATTCGCCCGGCGCGTGACCACCTCCTCCAGCCAATCCTTCTTGCGGTAGTTGTCGAAGATCTGATCGTTGAGCTTTGCGGCCTGCTCGGGCGTGATTGTGTCGAAGTCGACGCCGTACAGATCCTGAAACGCGGGGAGCAGGTAGCGATAAAAGCTGGTCGCGCGGGCGTTGACGAAGTTCGGCTGCTGCACGCGCCACCAGTCGTCAAACTTGCCGCTGGCGGGCCACGGCTCCACGCGATGCACGCCCGGAAAATAGCTGCGGCTCCAGAGGCTAAACAGCGTCATGCCGCGGCCGCGCGTCGTTTCGAGCCCTGACATTTTATCGCTCGGCGGCAGGTGATCGTGCGTGTCGATCGCCGGCACCGCGTCGAGCGACGACTTCAGGCGGCGATACTGATCGGTCTGCCGCAGGTCATCGCCCCGGCCGGGCTGCGAAAATGCCAGCACCGCGATGAGTGCGGATAAACATAATATCAGGCAACGCGGATTGGCGATCTGATGGTGGCGCATGGCGGACGACTCCTGGCAGATAGCGGCCGAGATTGAGTGAGGCCGACACAGTTTACCAGCCCCCCAGAGCGTAATCGAGCGACCCGTCCGTAGGTTCCGCCTGCCGGGCGGTACCTCTTCGTTACGTCAAAGCCAACGTCGCACCAACACTAAGGTCACGCCCGGCAGGCGAGACCTACTTACGCCCGCCCAACTTGTGGAATCCGCCGCGAATTAAGGTTAAGCTGAGAGCGAGTCGCAATGCCTGCTTTCAATTACTCCCACCAAAAGCCGGCGAACTATTCCCACGCATCCCACCCCGTTCTAACCATGGAGCGAGTCATGAAGTTGCTACTGACGCTGTCGCTGATGATATCGAGCATTGTTGCCCTGAGTGCCTGCTCTGTGCGGGCAGCGGACGATGACGGCTGGAAGACGATCTCCAACGGCAAGGACTTCACCGGCTGGAAGCCGAACGAACGGCCCGAGTCGTGGACCGTGCAGGATGGGGCGTTCGTGGCCCATGGGCAGCGGAGTCACTTGTTCTACATGGGGGAGAAAGAGCCGTTCACGAATTTTGAGTTTCAATGCGAGGTGATGACCAAACCCGGCAGCAACGGCGGCATCTGCTTCCAGACCGGCTGGATCACCAACAACTGGCCCACGCTCAAGCAGGGTTTTGAATCGCAAGTGGCCAATACCCATCCCGACCCGCAAAAGACCGGCGGCCTGTACAACATCGTGAAAGTCAACCCTTCGCCGGCCAAGGACAACGAATGGTGGACGCAGTACATCAAGGTGGAAGGGAAGCACATCATCGTGAAGATCAACGACAAGACGGTGGTCGACTACACCGAGCCGGAAAAAGTCAAAGGCCCGAACAAAACCGGCCCGGGGTTGTTCTGCTTGCAGGCGCATGATCCGAATAGCACGGTGTTTTATCGGAATATCAAGGTGAAGAGGCTGCCGTGAGAGATTACTAATTGGACGTGCAAGTTTTCGTCTTAGCCCCGGGCGAGCCGCCCAGGGTTGGCCTCGTCCCAAATTGGCGCGAGGGCAAGAGAAGTGATTTGAATTGTTGTAGGATTTATCGATGACCACTAAGTCTCCGCAAGAAAAAAAGCGGCTCTCGTATAAAAAGGATCGCCGAAACATTTTCGGAGAGAATAGCAAGAGTTCGCGCAAAAACATCCGCCGCAGCAAACGAATTCCAAATCGAGCCAATCGGCGATCTGTTAATCAGTCACTCAGTCCGATTGTCGGCGATGTCCCCCCGGACTTCTCTGAGGCTCAAGAAATGCAGGTTTCTCGCCGCGCACCAAAAACGTGGAAGAAGTTTCCTGATACCACGCTGGGGAAGGTGGTTGAAAGAAAGCTCAATCGTCGCCTCCAATTGGGAATCGACCAGCCAAACGGTTCTGCCACGAAAATTGCGAAAGTTCGGAATAAGGCACGACTGAATACCAAGTGACTCACCTTAGGGGAGACAGAACCTCTAGTCCTCTCGCAAAAAACAGCTTTCATCCCCTCCCTTTTTTTGCTACCATAAAAGTCGCACCCGCCTCCCTCGCCCACCGTTCCTCCCGCCTGAACCAACGCCATGAGCCCGCCCCTCTGCGGCCAATTGCCGGCGGATGCGCGCCACGCCCCGGACGCGCTGGGGGCCGCCACGTCGCGCGAGTTGATCCGGCTGGAGAATATCACCAAGACGTATCGGCTTGGCGAGTTGGAAGTGCCGGTGCTCAAGGGCGTTTCCCTCAGCATCGCCCGCGGCGAGATGGTGGCCCTGATGGGGGCGTCGGGGTCCGGAAAAACAACGCTGATGAACATCCTGGGCTGCCTCGACCGGCCCACTTCGGGGCAGTTCTGGCTCGACGGCCAGGAGATGAGCCGGCTGACACCCAACGAACGGGCCATCGTGCGCACGGCCAAGCTGGGATTCGTCTTTCAAAGCTTCAACCTGCTGTCGCGCACGTCGGCCTTGCAGAACGTGCTGATGCCGCTGGAGTACTCCACGCGGCGGCCGCACGGCGGCACGGCGCGGCACTCGGCCGAAGCGCTGCTGACGCAGGTCGGTCTGGCCGCGCGGCTGGGCCATGAATCGTCGCAGATGTCGGGCGGGCAGCAGCAGCGAGTTGCCATCGCCAGGGCACTGATCAATCGCCCGGCGCTGCTGTTGGCCGACGAACCGACCGGCAATCTCGATTCGCGCACCGGCGACGAAATCCTGCGGATGTTCCAGCGGCTGCATGCGCAGGGAATCACCGTGATCCTGGTCACGCACGATCCCAAGGTGGCAGGGTACGCCGATCGCACGATTCGTATCGCCGATGGAATGATTGAAGAACCGCTGCGCGAACGGATATCGAAGCGACGAACATTGCGGGGAAGGACATCGCACGAGGCGGAGCGCCCCGTGCAGGAACCAATGTCAGCCAGTCATTACACTGGAACCGGCACCTGGGGCGAAGGGGAAGCCTGGATTGCCCCGCACCAGCTCCCGGCGCAGGATCTCGTCCGATTGCCGGCAATCGAACCCGCGAATGAAAACCAACTCGATAGCAAAACGGCGCTCCCTCAGCTCGCCTTGCCATCCTTGGCCCGCGATTCATTCCTTGTTCCCAAGCTTCGCTCGGTGATGCGCGATTTGCGACGGAACAAGCTCCGCTCGGCGCTGGCGGCGTTGGGCATCATCATCGGCGTGGCGGCGGTGATCGCGATGACGGAGATCGGCCAGGGCTCGAAGGCCGAAATTGAAAAAACGATCGCCAGCATGGGGGCCTACAAGCTTCCCATTTTTCCGGCCGCGGCGGTCAACGGCGGCGTGAGCCAGGGGGCGGGCACGGTGCAGACTCTCAAGCCCGACGACGTGGAAGAGATTGCCCGCCAGTGCCCTGCTGTGGCGGATGTGGTGCCGATGGTCGGCGCCCAGGCGCAGGCGGTGTACGGCGGCCGCAATTGGGTTCCGCAGCAACTCACCGGCACCACGCCAAACTACCTGGCGATCCGCGAATGGGAAGACCTGGAAGAGGGATCCTGCTTTAGCGACGACGACGTGCGGACCAGCAACCCGGTGTGCCTGATCGGCGCGACGGTCGAGCGCGAGCTGTTTGACGGAGAGTCGGCGGTGGGCAAAACGCTGCGGATTCGCAATGTTCCGTTCCGCGTGCTGGGAGTGCTCAGCCCGCGCGGGGCCAATATGAACGGCCAGGACCAGGACGATTGCATCATAGCCCCGTGGACGGCGATCAAGTTTCGTGTGAACAGCCAAGGCGCCGGCTCAGCCAAAATGGCCGCCGCGTCGGGCGTTGTGTCGACCGCAACATCCTGGAACAATCCGTACTGCGTGGCCACGTCGCTGTACCCGCTGGCGTCGCCACTGCAGCAGGCCGATTCGCCGCTCATGGTGCGGCAATCGAATATTGATTTCATCCTGGCCAAGGCGGCCGGAGCCGCCGAAGTGCCGCGGGCGATCGAGCAGATCTCCGCCCTGCTGCGCGAGCGGCATCATCTGGCCCCGGGCGCGAACGACGATTTCAAAATCCTCAACCTGACGGAAATCGCCCGCGCTACGGAACGGACCGCCAATCTGGTGGGGATGCTGCTGCTGGTGGTGGCCGGCATCTCGTTGTTCGTCAGCGGCGTGGGCATTATGAACATCATGCTGGTCTCGGTCACGGAGCGCACGCGCGAGATCGGCCTGCGGATGGCCGTGGGCGCCCGCAGCCACCACATTCTGCGGCAGTTTCTAGCGGAGGCGGTGTTTTTGTGCCTGGTGGGAGGCGCGATCGGG
>JAIOQB010000052.1 GCA_021413585.1 Planctomycetia bacterium | reverse complement strand
GCCAACATTCTGGCTCTGTTGCGCAAGAGCACATTGCCGAATCTGTGGGATTTGCATCCGCCGTTCCAGATCGACGGCAACTTTGGCGGCACGGCCGGGATCGCCGAGATGCTGCTGCAAAGCCACGGCGGTCAGATCGCGCTGTTGCCGGCACTGCCTAAGGCGTGGCCCGGCGGAAAAGTAACGGGCCTGCGGGCGCGGGGCGGCTATGAAGTGGACATCGCGTGGGCCGAGGGGCGGCTTACCAATGTGGAATTGCGCCCCGCCGGTTATGTTGATATCACCATGGCGAGTAGAAAGCCTACCGAAAGGGAAATCGTCTTCGGAGAGGGAGAGCGCACGAAGATCCAACCTCATACGACGAATCATGCGACCGAGCTGAGTTTGCGGATTCCCGCCAACGTGAAGTACACATCGATCAAGGGAGCCACGGGGGAATTGCAAGACGGAGTCTTGAAGCTCAAGGAAATCAAAGGGCCGGTCAAGATCGAATTTTCACCCCGCTCATAGACCTCCGCGTCCTCGGAGTCCTCTGCGGTAGGAACAAAAGGCTGACCGCAGAGGAGGCTGGGGACGCAGAGAAGGAATGACGGCGGACGAACAGCAAGGATTAGTGCTACCCCGCATTTCTCACAAGAATGTTCACCACGGAGTCACGGAGGCTCGGAGAAAGCAAAGAGTGGGGGAACACTAATAAACGTTAATCAGAATTAGCGGAGATTAGCGGCTATTAGGGTTCCGAAAACTTCTCCGTGACTCCGTGCCTCCGTGGTGAGAAATCCGGGCTGCGTATAGAATTGGCCGTATGCCAACTGAAACGCGCTCCCCAGCTAGTGCAGCCTTGATTTCCCATCAGCAGCTTCGTGCGACGATCGCGGCGCTGCAGGTGGATTCTCGTTCCACCTTGTCGCCCCAGGTGCAGCGGGCGATTGCTCTGGCTCGGCTGCTGCAGGAGCGGGCAGGGCAGTTGCAGACGCCGCAGGAGCGCCGGCAGCAGGCCGAACTGGATCGGCTGATTCAGAACCCGCACGACAAGGCCACCTTGATCGAAATGACCGATCAGGCCTTTCGCTGCGAAGCGGCCCGGCGAACTGCCGACCAGTTGACGCACATTCTCGACGTCCAGGGTGTGCCCCGGTTTTTCAGTCCGCTGGAACGGATGATGCTCCGCGGGTTCCAGTCGTTTGGTAACTATCTGCCTGGCGTGGCGGTGCCGCTGGTCAAGGAGCGGATGCACCGCGAAACGGCCAATGTGATCCTGCCGGCGGAGCGTGAATTGCTTTCGCCCTATCTTGAAGAGCGTCGGCAGGCGGGCGTGCGGATGAATGTCAATTATCTGGGGGAGTCATTGCTGGGTGAGCGCGAAGCCCGGCAGCGGCTGGAGAATTATCTGGCCGCCTTGCAATTGCCGGAGATCGAAGTCATTTCGGTCAAAATCTCGACGCTTTATTCGCAGATATCCGCGCTTGCCCGTGCGCATACGATCGACACGCTGTGCGACGTGCTGGAAGTGCTCTACCGCGCGGCGGCCGAG
Organism: Planctomycetia bacterium; assembly: GCA_021413585.1. GTDB lineage: Bacteria > Planctomycetota > Planctomycetia > Pirellulales > UBA7805 > JAIOPX01. The sequence goes on along the minus strand of JAIOQB010000052.1, from coordinate 15,661 downwards.
GCCCGGTTCGTCCGCGCTGACGGCAGTCGCGTGCCAAAATTCGTCTATCTGGACATGGAAGAATATCGTGACATGTCCATTACGACCGCGGCGTTCATCAACACGCTCAGCCGGCCAGGGTTGCGACACGCACAGGCTGGGATCGCTTTGCAAGCCTATATTCCCGATTCGCTGGCCACGCAATGCGAGATCAACGCCTGGGCGCGTCAGCGTGTGGCGGAGGGAGGCGCACCCGTCACGATTCGGATCGTCAAGGGAGCCAACCTGGAGATGGAGCGGGTGGAAGCCTCGCTGCACAGCTGGCCGCAGGCGCCGTTCAAGACGAAGGCCGAAACCGACGCCAACTACAAACGCATGTTGCTGGAAGCGATGCGGCCGGAAAACCTGGCCGCGGTGCGAGTTGGCGTCGCCTCGCACAATTTATTCGACCTGGGTTATGCCATGGTGCTGGCCGCCGACGCCGACGGGCTCGATCGCGTACAGTTCGAGATGCTCGAAGGACTGGCCAACCACCAGCGGCGAGCGCTGCTGGAACAAACGCACAGTCTGTTGCTCTATGCGCCGGCCTGCCGCCGCGAGCAATTTCTCAATGCGATCGGCTACCTGGTACGACGGTTGGACGAAAACACCGGCCCCGACAATTTCCTGCGGCATGCGTTTCGTTTGCAGGTAGATAGCGAAGATTGGCGAAGGCTGGAGGCGGATTTTGCGAGATCATTTGAGGCGGTCGGTCAGTTGAGTGACCGACCGCGCCGGACGCAGGATCGAAATCGAGTGATTGAGGAGGTGGTGACCACTCCTTGCCAAGCGATTTCATTCACCAACGAACCGGACACCGACTGGTCATTGCCGCAGAACTCGCAATGGGCCGAGTCGATCATCGATTCTTGGATCAACCTCCATGGCAACGCTGCGATCGAAATACCCTTGGTCGTGGCTGGTCAGGAACGTCACGAGGGGCGAACCGTGCGCGAGTGCCTCGATCCGTCCCGGCCTGGGGTCGTCGTGGCTCGCTACCGTCAGGCGGCTGCGAATGACGTTGAACAGGCCATTGCCGCAGCGCGGCAGGACTCCGCCGGCTGGCGCACGATGCCTTCCGGCGATCGCGCGGTGATCATGCGTGCCGCCGCCGTGGAACTGCGCCGCGCCCGGGCCGATCTTATGGGGGCCGCGCTGGCCAACGGGGGTAAAACGCTCAGCGAATCGGACTCTGAAGTTTCGGAGGCGATCGACTTCGTCGAGTTCTATACCGAAACGGCCGAGTATTTTCAATCGCTGCCAGGGTTGCGTGCGAGTCCTGCTGGCGTCGTGGTAGTCGTCTCGCCGTGGAACTTTCCGATTGCTATTCCTTGCGGGGGCGTGGCGGCGGCCCTGGCGGCCGGCAACACGGTTATTCTCAAGCCGGCCTCCGACGCGGTGCTGGTAGCATACGAACTGTGTCGCTGCTTTTGGCGGGCCGGTGTTTCACAGCAAGCCCTGCAACTGGTTCCCTGCTCCGGCGGCGACGTGGGACAGAAATTGGTATCGCACGACGATGTCAATACCGTGATCCTCACCGGCGGCACCTCCACGGCGGAGGCCATGCTCCGCCACAAGCCGGAGTTGCACCTGCTGGCCGAGACAGGGGGCAAGAACGCCACGATCGTCACCGCGCTCTCGGATCGCGAGCAGGCGGTGAAAAACGTGATTCACTCCGCTTTCAGCCACAGCGGCCAGAAATGCTCGGCCACGTCTCTGCTGATTCTAGAGGACGAAGTGTATGAGGACGCCGGCTTTCGCGAGTTGCTGTGCGATGCGGTCGAGAGTCTCCGCGTCGGTTCGGTCTGGGAACTGCCTACGCGCATCGGGCCGCTGATCGGCCCGCCGACGGGTTCGCTGCAAAGCGCGCTGACGGATTTGTTGCCGGGCGAAACCTGGGGAGTCCAGCCGCGAATCTCCACCGATAATCCGAATCTGGTCTCACCCGGCGTGAAATGGGGTGTTACACCCGGGGGCGTGACGCACATGACGGAGTTCTTCGGGCCTCTGCTGGGTGTGATGCGGGCGCGCAACCTGGACGAGGCCATTGCGCTCGCCAACGCCACTGGCTATGGCCTGACGGCCGGACTGGAGAGCCTTGACGATCGCGAGCAGCGGCAGTGGCGGGAGACGATCCGTGCCGGGAATCTCTATATCAATCGCCCCACGACCGGCGCGATTGTGCTGCGGCAACCGTTTGGCGGAATAGGCAAATCGGCCTTCGGTCCGGGGATTAAAGCCGGCGGGCCGAACTATGTGGCGCAGTTGATGACATTCAACTCAGAGTACCCAGTACTCAGTACTGAGTACTCAGTACTGGGTACTCAGTACTCAGTACCAGGTGCTCAATTAGCCGACCCGCTCCTAGCTGAGCTGCGCGAGTCGTTGGCCAATCTACTTCTCGCGTCAGGGAACTTTTCCGGCCTGGACCACGTCATCGAAGCCATTAGCAGCTATGACGATGGCTTTCGCGAAGAATTCGGCCGCGAGCATGACCATTTTCTCCTGCTCGGCCAGGATAATGTCCGCCGCTACCTCAAGGTGCGCGACTTGCGGATTCGTGTGGACTCTGCGGACACGCTCTTTGATACCTTCGCCCGGGTGGCGGCCGCTCGCACCGTAGGCTGCCGAATGACCGTCAGCACGCCGCTGGGTTTGCACTCCCCTGCCCTGTCGTTGTTGGAGACGTTGACGCACGATTGGGCCGGCGCGATTGAGTTCGTTGAGGAAACGGACACCCAACTCCGCGAAGTGATTCTCCGCCGACAGACGGATCGCGTTCGCTACGCCGCCGCCGATCGAGTGCCGCGTGCGATCCGCACTGCTAGTGCCGAAACCGGCATTTATATTGCGGACGCCCCGGTGCTTGGGCATGGCCGCGTCGAACTGCTGTGGTCTGTTCAGGAGCAGAGCATTTCTTTCAGTTATCACCGCTACGGCAACCTGGGAGCCCGAGCGGAAGAGCCGCGGGCTGAGACACAGTAGCAACGTAGGTCAGGCTATTGCCTGACGATTTCCACTTCAAGTTACAAGCAGGCAACTGGTTCGGCCGCACACTACGTCAGGCAATAGCCTGACCTACGAGTTAGGGTGCGATTGATTTTGCGAGCTATGGCCGCTATCGTGCGGAATAATTGAGATCGCGGCTCCTGGGCTTTGTCGGAACTGCGATTTCGATCAGCCGCAGGGCGCTAGCCCCCGGTCTGGCGTCGACTTCCCGCAGAGAACCGGACGCTAGCGCGTGCCGGCTGATGTTTTCCGGCAAAGCCTAGCAGACCCCACATCCATGAGCATCTTGCTGTTCGAAGATTCCGCAACCGATCAACTCGACCCGATCGCGGTTGCGCAGCCGGCGTTTGCCGTGGGCTGCGGGGGCCAGACACTCGCCGACGTTGTCACGCAACTTGAATTGCCGGCGCGATATCTCGTTCGGCCGCATCTGGTGGGCATCCAACAGGCCGATTTTCCCGATGCGCCCGTCCGCATTGCGGATGCCCATCGGCCGCTGTTGGTGATCAACGCTCGGCTCGTTCCTTCCGAAGCGACACGCCGCGAATTGGCCAGCTTGTGGATTGCGGCGGCGCCTGGCATCGTGCGGATCGGCGATCAGGTGGCCGCCGCCCTGGTGGCGCCCGCCGCTCGGGCAGCGCCGTTGGCTGCTCCAGATACTGAGGGACTCTTGCGATGCTTGGAAACGCTGAAACTGCCGCCGCTGACGGCTGAGCTGAAACTGATGCTGCATCCGCACGATGTGCTTCGCGAGCATTTGGCGTCGCTGGCGAGCAATCTGGCGGCGCGGATCGCACGGGGCGGATATACCCAGACGGCCGACGGCGTGTTTCTTGGGCCGGGGGCCGAGCTCGGCCCACACGTTGTGACCGAAACGCGGCACGGGCCGATCGTGCTGGAGGCCAATGCCCACGTCGGGCCATTTAGTTACCTGGAGGGGCCAATTCACCTGGGCGTGGGAGCCAAGGTGGCCGAACATGCCAGCGTGAAGCAGAACGTGGCTATGGGGCATACGACCAAGCTCGGGGGCGAAGTGACCGACTCGATCATCGAGCCCTACAGCAACAAGCAGCATCACGGGTTCATCGGGCACAGCTATCTGGGGCGCTGGGTCAATCTGGGAGCGGGCACCTGCACGAGCAACCTGAAAAACACCTACGGGACGATTAACATGGAGTACGGCGGCCGCAAGGTGGCCACCGGGATGCAGTTCCTCGGCTGCATCGTGGGGGATTATGCCAAGGCGGCGATCAACACCGGCATTTTCACCGGCAAGACCGTCGGCGCGTGCAGCATGTTGTATGGATTCGTGACTACCAACGTGCCGGCGTTCGTGAATTACGCCCGGAGCTTTGGGCAGATTTCCGAAGTGCCGGTGGAAGTGATGATCGCCACGCAGGCGCGGATGTTTGCCCGGCGCAACGTGGAGCAGCGGCCGTGTGATATTGAATTGCTGGAGTCGATCTTCCGGCTGACCGCCCCGCAACGGGCCGCCGGCGGGCAACGTATGAGCGATGAACCGCTGTCGCTGTGAACAATCGTTTTGAGCAGTTCTGGGAGTCGCGTTAGATGAGAGTAGGCGAAGCATACCGTCCCGGTCGATTAGGATTGTCGTTTGAACTGTTCCCGCCAAAGACAGCGGCGGGAGAGCTGGCGCTTTGGACGCACTTGGATGAACTGGTGTCGTTCAAGCCCAGCTTCATCACCTGCACCTATGGGGCCGGAGGTTCGACGCAGGAGAAGACTCTGGGAATTGTCGCCGAGGTTCGCCGTCGCTACGGCATCGCGGTCGCCTCGCATTTGACGTGTGTAGGAGCGACGGTTGAGCAACTGCGCGAGTATGCCAGTGAGGCTCAGCGGCGCGGAGTGGAAAACATCGTGGCCCTGCGCGGCGATCCGCCTAAGGGGGAAACGAGTTTTCAAGCGGTCGAAGGGGGATTGCGCTATGCCAATGAGCTGGTGGCGATGCTGCGCGGTGAATTCCCTGAACTTGGCATCGCGGTGGCGGGCTATCCTGAGAAGCACCAGGAGGCACCCAGCCCGGCGGCCGATCTTGCGAATCTCAAGCGAAAAGTCGAAGCCGGCGGCGATGTCGTCATCACGCAGTTGTTCTACGACAACGCCGATTTTTTCCGCTTCCGAGCGGATTGCCTTCAGGCCGGCATCACGGTTCCTATCGTGCCGGGTATTTTGCCGGTGACCAACTTTGCTCAGATCCAGCGGATCACCAGCCTGTGCGGCGCTTGTTTGCCCGAAAAGTTCGTCGCGGCGCTTACCGCCTGCGGCGACGACGAACACCGGCAGTTCGAGACCGGCGTGGAGTTCGCGACTGCTCAAGTGCAGGAGTTATTGGATGCCAACGTCCTGGGCATTCATTTCTATGTACTTAACAAGAGCCAAGCCACGGCGGCCGTGCTGCGGGCAGTGCGGATGGAGCCGATGAGGTCATAGGGAAGGAATCGCCGTCTTAGCCCCCGGCCAATGGCCGGGGGTTGATACCGGGGAACAATTCAGCACCAAGTCTGGCGTTAATGATTTATTGCGACGTCGCGCCAACCCCCGGCGGCTCGCCGGGGGCTAAGACGGCTTTCCCTAGAACAACATCTGTTCCGCAACTCGGCCCACTTCCGTCGCTCCATAGCGGCTGGCAACGAACAGCGGCAGGCTGTCGCCGAGCACTCTCTCATGTGTCGCGCGGGCCACGTCGGGCGTGTTGTTATGCTCGGAGAGATGAGCCAGGCAGGCCCAGCGGAGGCGCTTACCCGATTCGGCTAACAGTTCCGCCGATTCGATGTTTGAAATATGTCCGCCGGGGCCGCGGATTCGCTGCTTCAGTGGTTCGGGATAGCTGCTCTTGGCCAGCATTTGGGGATCGTAGTTGCTCTCGATGATTACGGCGTCGAGGGTAGAGACGACTTCAGCCAAGCCGGCAAAAACGTGGCCCAGGTCGGTGAGGATGCCCAGGCGGGTTTGGCCGTCGTCGATGACGAAGCCTACGCCATCAACCGCGTCGTGCGGCGTCCGAATGGTTTCGATGGCGAGCGCGTCGAAGCGGAGCGTGGCGCCGGCCTCAAAGTGGCGGATGTCTTTGAGCTTTCCCATCCGATTGAAGCGTGAGGCGGCCGCGAGCGTTGACGGAGTGATGTGGATCGGAATTTTATATTGCCGATGCACGACACCCATGCCGCGGACATGGTCTCCATGGTCGTGCGAAATGAGCAGGGCTTTGACGGTGCGGATATCGACGCCGCAGCCCTGAAGGCGTTGCTGGGCGGTCATGCCGGAAATGCCAGCGTCGAACAACAATCGCACGCCAGCCGCCTCGACGAAGATGCAATTGCCGTTGCTACCCGATTGGAGAGCGATGACCCGCATGATTCCCTGTATCCGCTGCCAGGAATGTTGGCCGACGCCGTGGCGACCAGAGCGGATAATATAGCATGTTTAGCGGCAGGCGGGCTGTCCGTAAGTAGCCTCCTTCTGCCGGAGGGTGGCTGGGGAGCAGGCGACGCACCAAGTCTGCAAATGGGCCCGATGAACAAGTTCACCCGAACCGCACGACTCAGCCCACGCCCGGCAGGCGAGGGCTACTGGTAGCCTCCTTCTGCCGGAAGGTGGCTGGGGAGCAGGCGACGCACTAAGTCTGCAAATGGGCCCGATGAACAAGTTCACCTGAACCGCGCGACCCAGCCCACGCCCGGCAGGCGAGGGCTACTGTGGTCCGGCCTCACGCGGTTTCCATGGCTTCCGATTCGCCGGTCGCTTCGAGGGGGGGCGGGAGCAAGCGGTAGTCTACAAAACTGGCCAGGGCCTGGCACGACTGCGGCTGCTGGAGCTTGCGCACCGCTTTGGCTTCGATCTGTCGCACCCGCTCGCGAGTGACCGAGAAGATCTGGCCCACTTCTTCCAGCGTGTAGGCATAGCCATCGGCCAGGCCGTAGCGGAGACGCAGAATCTCCCGCTCGCGATGGCTCAGTTCGGCCAGCACGTCTTCGATGCGGCTCTTCAAAGCCTGCTGATGAGTGTCGTGTAGCGGATCGTCTTCGCGGTGGTCTTGCAGGAACTCGCCAAAGTAGCTGTCATCGTGGTCTCCCACCGGCTGGTCGAGGGAGAGAGGCTGGCGGGCCATCTTCATGATGCAACGGGCGTCTTCCACCGACATGCCGGTTGCCTTGGCGGTCTCTTCCACCGACGGCTCGCGGCCGTGCAACTGCACGAACTCCCGGGTCGCGGTTCGCACTCGGCTCATGGCGTCGATCATGTGGACCGGAACGCGGATCGTCCGGCTCTGGTCGGCGATCGCCCTGGTAATGGCCTGGCGAATCCACCAGGTGGCATAGGTGGAGAACTTGAATCCGCGGGCGTGTTCAAACTTTTCCACGGCCCGCATCAAGCCGGTGTTTCCTTCTTGAATCAGGTCGAGGAAGCTCAAGCCGCGGTTGCGATATTTCTTGGCGATGGACACGACCAGCCGCAAGTTGCCCGCCGAGAGCACGCGTTTGGCTGCGTCAAAGTGAAATTGAAGGTTGGTGGTCTTGGCCATCCGGCGGCGAAGCGACGTGGGGCTTTCTAACGTGATCCGCATCAGGTAGCGGAGTTCCGCCCGCAGTTCTTCGGCCATGCTAGCCGAGGGGCGGTTGGCGGCGATGTCTTTGAGCTGCTCGATGAGTGAAGTCATCCGGCGGGAGATCTCGCCAAACTTGTCGTGCAGAGGCATCAGCTTCGGGGCACGCAGATGGAGTTCTTCGACCAGGCGAACGGCCTTATTACGGCGACGCACGATACGTCCCCAGGCGGCCTTTCGCTCCGATCGCGACTTGCTGCGACTCATGGCGAGGCGAAAGTCGTGGTGGTTGCGCTGGAGCAGGTGGACGAGCGTCTTGAGGTTCGGTCCCAACCGGCGGAGGATGCGCTTTTTCTCTGCCGTGTTGGTCACGGAAACTTCGATCGTCCGGTCGATCCGCAGTTGGCCGTCGCGGACTTTTTCCAGCAGGCTCACGGCGCCTTGCAGCATGAAGTCGGAGGCCAGCAGATGGTTGCGATAGCGGCGCTGGGTGGCCTCGATCCGTTTGGCGGCCGAAACTTCTTCGACCCTGGTGAGCATGGGTATCTCACCCATTTGCATTAGATACATTCGCACCGGGTCTTCGGTGGAAATAACATTGGCGCTGGCATGTTCGCGGCGATAGGCAAACTCTTCGTCGTCCTCGTCGATAGGCTCGCCATGAGGAGCCTCGCCTAGATGAGCTTCGTCGTGCAGATCGTAGTGCGGGTCGTCCAACGCATCGCCGTGGCGGTCGTCGTGATCGGCATTGAGCCCCGGAATGCGGACGCCATTGGTTTTGCGCCGCGCTGCGCCACCGCTGATGGGATTACCCGTTGCTTGCATGTTTTGTTTGCCTCCAGGCTGCCGTTGCTTCTTGACCAAGGTGCCAACCCTCCCAGGGGTTAGAGCGGTATTGCATTGTTCGCATGCCGGCTGTCGGCGGCGATGGGTGGTCTTAAAGCAGTTGGAGTGCCAAGGAGCCGATGTGGGTCTGCCAGGATCGCGATAAAGCATTATGTGTCAAAGGTTTAGGGTCTGTGTGAGATCGCGGGGTATCGCCGCATTTCACACCCGCGTGTTGCCGCACGGCATCATTGGCGGTACACATGCGTTTCGTTCTGGAAACATGGATGTTAAGTCGTAGGTCAGGCTATTGCCTGACGACGTGGGCGATCGATGCCTAGGTATGCCCGCTGGCTAGCGCTGATTTCGTCAGGCAATAGCCTGACCTACGAAAGGCTTGTTATGTAGGATGGACCGCCAAGTTCTTCCAGTCCCCAAGTTGGTCCAATCCTAGGTACGCTGCGCGTACCCTACAATTGAATCCACCTCTCCCATGACCGAACGCTCCGCGCGTGACACTCGATCGCTCCACAAGCTGACTGAGGAGCTGCGCCATCAGGAAGACCAACTGCGTCTTGGGGGTGGAACGGAGGCGATCGCGCGCCAGCATGGCAAAGGGCGGCTGACGGCGCGGGAGCGGGTCGAGCGACTGGTCGATCCTGGCACGGCGGTGCTGGAGTTGGGCCTGTGGTGTGGCTGGCAGATGTATGAGGAGTTTGGTGGCGCGCCGGGCGCCGGGGTGGTGACGCTCGTCGGCACGATCGCAGGCCGCAGACATTTGATTGCCGCTAACGACGCCACGGTCAAAGCAGGCGCGTTCTTTCCGGCCACGACCAAGAAACTGCTCCGAGCGCAGCGGATTGCCATGATCAACAAGCTGCCCGTGGTCTACCTGGTCGATTCGGCCGGCGTATTTCTGCCGCTGCAAGAAGATGTGTTTCCCGATGAGGACGACTTTGGGAGGATTTTTCGCAACAACTCCGTCATGTCCGCAGCGGGTATTCCGCAGATCGCGGCGATCATGGGGAACTGCGTTGCCGGCGGCGGCTATCTGCCGGTGCTGTGCGACAAATTGCTGATGACGGAAGGCTCAGGGCTTTTTCTAGCCGGCCCGGCCCTGGTCAAAAGCGCGATTGGGCAGGAGATTTCTCCTGAGGAACTTGGCGGCGCTGCGGTTCATGCCGGCATCAGCGGCACGATCGACTTTCGCGAGCCGAATGACGAAGCTTGCTTGGAGCGGATTCGCCGGCTGGTCGGCAATATCACACCCGATGCGGTTGGCCCGGCCGCTCCGTTTGTGCGCAGCAAGCCGCGGGAGCCTGCCAGGGCGGCGACCGATCTGTATGAGATTGTGAGCCCCGATCCACGCGACGATTACGAAGTTCGCGACGTGCTAGAGTGCATCGTGGATGAAGGGAGTTTTGACGAATATAAGGCCGAGTACGGTCAGACGCTGGTCTGCGGCACGGCGCGGATCGGCGGGTTCCCGGTGGGCATCGTGGCCAACCAACACCACCGAATTCGCCCCGCCGCCGGGCCGCTGCAGTTTGGCGGCGTGCTCTATGTGGATAGCGCTGAAAAGGCCGCGCGGTTCGTGATGAACTGCAATCAGGACCATCTGCCGATCGTGTTCTTCCAGGATGTCAACGGCTTCATGGTCGGCCGCGACAGCGAACACTCGGGCATCATCAAGGCGGGCGCCAAGCTGGTCAATGCCATCAGCAATAGCCGCGTGCCGAAGCTGACGGTTTTGATCGGCGGTTCGTTCGGGGCCGGCAACTATGCCCTCTGCGGCAAGGCGTTCGATCCCCGATTTATTTTCGCCTGGCCCAGCGCCCGCTGCGCCGTGATGGGGGCTGACCAAGCCACCAGCACGCTGTTGGACATCACCGTGGCCAGCCTCAAGCGCCAAGGGCACGAGGTGGACGCGGCCGAGTTGGCCGAGCTGCGCGACAAGATTAAGGGAACCTACGACCGGCAGACCGACGTTCGCTACGGCGCTGCCCGTGGCTGGGTGGACGCCATCATCGACCCGGCCGACACGCGCGATGTGCTGATTCTGTCGCTGGAAGTGGCCACGCGCGTGGCCGATCCAGAACCGTTTCGGCTGGGAGTGTTTCAGGTCTGACATGACGCTTCGCATCGCTAATGCCGCCGGGTTTTTAGGGGACAATGTTGATGCTCCGCTGCGCCTGGTCGAAGCGGCGCAGGTGGACTATTTGACTCTGGAGTACCTGGCGGAATTGACGCTGTCGATCATGGCGGCGCAGCGGGCGCGGGATCCGCAGGCAGGTTACGCGCGAGATTTTATCGATGTTCTCGGTTCGCTTACGTTGTCGCTGAAGGCTCAGCCGCAATTAAAATTAGTTACCAACGCGGGGGGACTCAATCCACAAGGTTGCGCCGCAGCAGCGGGCCGAGTATTGTGCGAGGCGGGGCTCGGCGACGTCCGCATCGGCGTCGTAAGTGGCGACGATCTGCTAGGCCGGCTCGACGAATTGCAGGCGGCCGGCTGCGAGTTGGCGAATCTGGACACGGGCGAGCCGCTGCGAACGCTTCTCGCGCCGGTGGCCAGTGCGAACGCCTATCTCGGCGCTGGGCCAATCGCCAAGGCCTTGGCTGACGGAGCCCGGATCGTCCTGACTGGCCGCGTGGCCGATGCTTCGCTCACACTCGGCCCGGCGATGCATGAGTTCAGCTGGGCGTGGAACGATTGGAATCGCCTGGCCGCGGCGAGCGTGGCGGGACACGTCATCGAATGCGGCGCACAGTCAACCGGCGGCTATGCGACCGATTGGCGACGCTATCGGCTGGCCGATGTCGGCTATCCGATCGCGGAACTGGACGCCGACGCGGCCACGATCATCACCAAACCGCCAGGAAGTGGCGGGGCGGTCAATCGCCGCACGGTGGTCGAACAGCTTGTCTACGAGATTGGCGATCCGGCACACTACCTGACTCCCGACGTGGACGTGGATTTTACGACGGTCGAAGTTGCGGAACTGCCCGACGATCGCGTGGCGATCCGCGGCGCCACGGGCCGCCCAGCCCCGTCGGATCTCAAGGTATCCCTCACCTACGCCGATGGCTTCACCGCCAGCGGGCAATTGCTCGTCTACGGGCGTGATTGCACGATCAAGGCCCGAGCGGCCGCCGAGATGGTGTTGCAGAGGCTCCACAGCGCGGGCTACACACTGGCGCAGAGCCACGTCGAACTGCTCGGTGCCGGCGATGGCGTGCCCGGGCTCACGGCCGCTCCGGCCGATCTGCGCGAAGTCGTGTTGCGGATCACCGTCCGCGACCCGAGCCGCGAGGCCGTAGAGCGTTTTACTAAGGAGATCGCTCCACTTGTGACCAGCGGCCCAGCCGGACTGGCAGGCTACGCGCAAGGCCGGTGCGCCCCGTATACGCCTATTGGCCTACCCTGGTACCCAAGCAATTGATTAAGTCACTTGTCGAAGTTCGCCCCGCAGCCGAGTGGACGCCGTCTTAGCCCCCGGCGACGCGCAGCGAGTCGCCGGGGGTTGTTACACTGAACCGATCCGCCCAATGAACACCGAAACCATCCCCCTCAGTCAACTCGCCCACGCCCGCAGCGGCGACAAAGGCAACCACGCCAACATCGGCGTCGTGGCCTACGACCGCGCAACTCCCCAAACTATGGGCCTTCAACTTCGTCCTGTATGATGTGCTAGCCGGCGGCGCCAGCCGTTCGCTACGAATCGACACGCAAGGAAAACTGCTGGGAACAGCGATCCTGGAAATGGAACTGCGAGGTCAATGATGTCTCAGATTCGCGTTCACATTCACGAGCATACCGGCACCATCATGCTTTCGCGGCCGGAGAAGCGCAATGCGCTCACCCGGCAGATGATGGCCGAAATCGGCCAGGCGTTTCGTGATTTGCACCTGGAGAAGAAGGTGCGGGCCGTCGTGCTGACCGGCGGCGGGCCGTCGTTCTGCGCCGGCATGGACCTTGGCGAAATGTCGGAAACGGCCAAGCAGCCTGACGCCTACGCACTATGGGAACAGGACGCCAGGGCATATCGCGAATTGGTTGAGGCGATGCTCCGTTTTCCCAAGCCCATCATCGCGGCGGTGGACGGGGCCGCGGTGGCCGGCGGCATGGGCTTGGTGCTGGCCAGCGACATCGTGGTGGCCAGCAGCGCGGCAAAGTTTGGCTTGCCTGAGCCGAAGCGCGGTCTGGTGGCCGGCATGGTGACCCCGCTCCTGAACTTCCGGCTGGGCGGTTCGCGAGCGGCCTATTTGCTGTTGACGGGCCGGCTGATCGGTGCCGAAGAGGCGCTGCGGATCGGACTGGCGCATGAAGTGGTGGCACCGGAGCAAATCTGGGCACGTTCCCATCAGATTGCAGCCGAGTGCAGCGAGAGCGCGCCGGAAGCCCTCGGCATGACCAAAAAAATGCTCAACGAGACGATCGGCGATCACCTGGAAACGCTGCTGGCAGCGGGGGCGGCGCTGAGCAGCGCTGCCCGGACCACGGAGGCGGCTAAGGAAGGACTGGCGGCGTTTCTGGAAAAACGGCCGCCGCAGTGGAAGTAAATCAAGGAACTTTCAAATCTGCACGGCCGATCCGTCCGTCGTGCAGTGCGGTAGCCACCAGAGCAATATCACAACCAGCGACCGTCAACTGCTCCAAATCAGCCATTGTCCGAATACCGCCGCCGCTCGTTATTTCCAGATCAGAGTAACGCCTGCGAAGCTCGCGGCACAAGTCCAAGGTGGGGCAGCCCTGGCCCAGGCCGACGGCCGCCACATCCAATACGATCAGACGGCGGACGCCGGTGGCGGCTACATCGGCGGTAATCTCCAAAGGACTGCTGTTTTTCCATTGCGAGGCCGCGGCACGCGGTCGCCCGTCTATCAGGTCGAGGCTGAAGATCAAACGATGCAGGCCGAAGTAATTACCAAGACTGTTGAGTTGAGATGCATCAATGAGTGATTCCAGGCCGATGATGATGCCGGTGACCGACGATGTGCTGGCAATGAACGCACTCAGTTCTCTGTCGCGGCCGAGATCCGCCACGCCGGCGTCGATCCAGAGCTTTGCATCCGCCTTAATGAGAGCGTTATAGGATTCCCAATCCGGTTCGTGACCGCCAATCGCGTCCAAGTCGGCAACGTAGAACTCGGAAAGGCCGAGCGTGTCGATCAGACCGCGAGCCACGGTGGCCGGCCGAGAATCTGCAGCAAGGGAACTCTTCAGCGGCCGATACTCGGCGCGCCGCCCAGCCACGCCGTGAACCACGACGCCTCCCATTAGATCGATGGCTGGGATGATCCGCATGTTTAGCGGCGGGGGCATCGCCCCGCATTTTTATTAGCGACCGTGCGATTTGGGGCGTCAATCAATCAATTGGTGGCGCTCAGTCAGCGGCCCCGTTTACTCTTTTTGCGCGAGCAGTGTCCCAAGGGGACAGTCCCATTTTTGCTGAGACAAAAATTGGGACAGTCCCCGACCTACTACGCCTTCGCCGGCAACACTTCTGGATAATAATTCTGCTCCGGCAGCGTATGGGCCGGCACCATCTTCTCCGCCTGCTTGTCCCAGGCGATCATCTGGCCTGTGCGCCACGACTCGTTGGCCATGTTCACCGCCGCCACGCCGGCCATTCCCAGCTCGGCCGGGCAGTTCAATGGCTCTCCCTTACGCAGGTGATTGTGCAGGTTCGTGTGGTGCAGGTGAATGTCTTCTCCGCCAGTTTTCTTGTGGGTTTCCAGTACTTTGCCGTCTTTGTCCTTCACCACCCAGCCTGTGCCGGTGAAGTACATCGTGGCCCGGTAGCCGCGGATCAGGTGATCGACCGGCACGCGGTTGCTCATGGTGCCCAGCACATAGACGGTCATGCCGCGCGGGTATTCGCAGATCATCTCAAAATTGTCCGGCAAGTCGCGCCCATCCGGCCACTGCCAGATGCCACCCATGCCCACCACGCGGCGCGGGTAAAGCAAGTTGCAGGCCTTCATGATCCGCGTGATGCGGTGGATGAACAGGTCGGTGGCGATGCCGCCGCTGTAGGCGCGGTAGTTGCGCCATTCGTGATAGTGGTGCGCGTTCCAGGGGATTTTTGGGGCGTGGCCGAGCCAGGCTTCCCAATCCAAGTCGGCCGGCTTCGGCGTGCTGTCGGTGATGCCTGGGTTGCGCCACGGGCCCTGCTTGTCGTAGCGGCGGACGTATTCGATCTGGGCTTGAACCACCTGGCCCAGAATGCCCTGGGCGATCGCCTTGGCTGCGGAAGAATAACTGTCGTCGCTCATGGCCTGGACGCCCACTTGCAACGGCAAACCAGTTTCCTTTTGCTTCTTCATCACCGCCTGGGCTTCAGGGATGGTGTGGGTCATCGGCTTTTCGCAATAGACCGGCTTGCCGGCGTCCATTGCGTCGCAGGTCATCTTGCTGTGCCAATGCTCCGGCGTGGCGATCGTCACATAGTCAACGTCCTTGTTGTCGAGCACCTGGCGATAGTCGGTCGTCGATTTGGAAGCGCCGACCACTTCGGCCCCCTTCTCCGCCCTGCTCTTCCAGCAGTCGGCCACAATGATTCCTTCGACGTTGTCCTGCTCCTTGAGCTCGTGAATAGCTTTGAGATGCTCCGTACCCATGCCGCCGACGCCGATGAAGCCGATGCGGATTCGGTCGTTGGCTCCGATCACTTTGGCATAGCTGCTGGCGGGCAGGGCTACGGCAGTCAGCGCGGCCGCCGCCCCGGCGGTACCCAGGAAGCGGCGGCGGGAGACGTGGTTTTCGGTGGGATCCATCAGGATGTCTCCAGCAGTGATGCAGGGAGGAGGAGCTTGGTGCGTGGCGGGGGATCGGCTTACGGACGTGGCTATTATGCCATGCCGGTCCCTGGAAATGCAACGAACCGCACTGCTGCGGAAAGTCGCTGCCCATGCCGGTAGGATCCGTTCGTTTTAGCCAGATTGCATGAAGCCTGACTCTAGCCCCCGGCGGCCTAATTTGCTGCGACTGGGGCAGATTTACCCTGGCATGAGCGCCCTGGGTTGATTGGCCGAAAGTGTGTAGAATCTATTCCGGTCCCCAGGGTGGCGGACCCTACCAAACTCACCCCAGTACTCTCTGCCGAGTACTCAAAAACTCATTGCTGATTTGGAGATACGTCGATGGCCAAGAGTAAGAAAAAGGTGGAAACGGTGTTCCTCGTGTGTGAGGAAACGGGGGATTACAACTACACCTTGCGTCGCAAGTCGGGGGGCGAAAAG
>JAIOQB010000051.1 GCA_021413585.1 Planctomycetia bacterium | reverse complement strand
GCGTTCACCTGAGCCAGCGCGTCCTTGGGCACAATCGCGCCCACCTTGAAATCGCTGTCTCCCTGCTCGCTGATCTTCACGCAGCCCGCCAGGCCCTGGTTGACCGCGCGGAACTCGAACTTGTCCATCACGTTGCCGGGGAGCAGCGTCGTGTCGCCGGGGCTTTCGATGCGCACCTTGCGGAGCATCTGGGCCACGATGATCTCGATGTGCTTGTCGTTGATTTCCACTCGCTGGCTGCGATAGACGTTTTGGATTTCGCGGGTCAGGTATTGCTGCACTGCTTCTTCGCCGGAGATGCGGAGAATATCGTGCGGCACCAGGGGGCCGTCGACGAGCGCCTCGCCCGCGCGGACGAAGTCGCCGGCGTGGACTCGCAAGTGCTTGCCGTGCGATACGAGATGTTCGCGTTCGATGCCGCTTTCGCTGCGGACGATGATGGTCCGCTTGCCGCGGCGCTTTTCGCCGAGCAGTTCCACGGTGCCGTCGATCTCGGCGATGACGGCCGGATCCTTCGGCTTGCGGGCTTCAAAGATTTCGGTGACGCGGGGCAGACCGCCGGTGATGTCCTGCGTGCCGGAGGCTTCGCGGGGAGTCTTGGCGAGGATCGAGCCGGCCAGGATTTGTTTTCCTTCCAGCGCTTCGATGTACGCCTTTTCCGGCAGATAGACGAAGTCCAGGATCTTGCCCTGGGCGTCTTCGAGCACGATCTGCGGGTGCAGGTCCCCCTTGTGCTCGATGATGATGCGGCGGATGTGACCGCTGGGGTCTTTTTCCTGGCGCATCGTCTCGCCTTCAATGACGTCCTCGTAGCGGACCTTGCCGTCGATTTCGGCAAGAATGGGGATGCTGTGCGGATCCCATTGGCAGAGAACCGCGCCGGCGGCGACTTCTTTTCCTTCGTCGACCATCAGGTTGGCACCGGCCGGAATCTCGTATTTTTCCAGCTCGCGACCCTTGGGGTCGACCAGCGTCAGTTCGCCGTTGCGGGCGAGCACGACGTTGACCCCTTCCGAGTTCTTCACGACCTTGAGGCGGGTGTACTGAACGATGCCCCCCTTCTTGGCCTTGATTTCGCTTTCGTCCACCAACCGGGAGGCGGAGCCGCCGATGTGGAACGTACGCATGGTCAACTGCGTGCCCGGCTCGCCGATGCTCTGCGCGCCGATGATTCCCACGGCCATCCCCTCTTCGACCATCGAGCCGGTCGAAAGGTCCATGCCGTAGCAGCGGCGGCAAACGCCCAACGAGGCTTCGCACGTCATGGGGCTGCGGACCTGAATCTTTTCCAGGCCCAGCTCTTCGATCCGCCGGCCGATTTCGACCGTGATCAGATCGCTGTCGCGCACGATCACTTCGTCGGTGATTGGGTTGACGATGTTGGTGCGGCTCACCCGGCCGCGAATCGAGTCGGCCAGGCGCACTTCCACCTTCTCACCGCGATAGATGACCCCCTTGGTGATCCCTTGCGTGGTGCCGCAGTCTTCCTGGGTAATGACCACGTTCTGGGCCACGTCCGCCAGCTTGCGGGTGAGGTAGCCGGAGTCGGCGGTCTTCAGAGCCGTGTCGGCCAAGCCCTTGCGGGCACCGTGCGTGGAGCTGAAGTATTCCAGCACGCTGAGACCTTCGCGGAAGTTGGCCTTGATCGGCGTTTCAATAATTTTGCCGGAGGGCTTGGCCATCAAACCACGCATGCCGGCCAACTGGCGAATCTGCTCGACGCCGCCGCGGGCACCGGAGTTGGCCATCAGGTAAATCGGATTGACGTAGCCGGGGCGGCGATAGTCCGTTTCCAGCTCGGCCATCATTTCCGTGGTGATCCGTTCGCGAGCGTGCGTCCAGGCGTCGAGCACCTGGTTGTAGCGCTCGCCCTCGGTGATGATGCCGCGCTGATAGAGCTTGTTGGTGCGGAGCACCTGCTTTTCCGCGTCGCCGATGATCTTGCCCTTGGTGGAGGGGGTGATCAGGTCGTCGGTGGCGAACGAGAGGCCGCTGCGGGTGGCTTCGCGGAAGCCGGCCCGGTTCATGTCGTCCAGCAGCACGATCGTCGCTCCGCGGCCCAACTGCTGGTAGCAGTCGGAGATCACGCGGGCCAATTCGCTGGACCGCATCGGCAGGTTGTAGTAGTACATGCCCTTGGGCAGCGAGCCGTTGAACACGACGCGGCCGACGCTGGTCTCGACGATCTTCATCACCTGCGGCTCTTCGCCCCCGTCGTTCTTGACGCGGGTGCCGGGTGGCAGCTTGACCTTGATCTTGGCGTGCGTGTCGATCACGCCCAGCGAGTACGCAAACAGGGCTTCGGTGAACGACGAGAAGATCATCCCCTCGCCCTTGCGGTCGGGCATGACGGCGGTCATGTAGTACGAACCCATCACGACGTCCTGCGACGGGCTGATAATCGGGGCGCCGTTGGCCGGACTGAAGATGTTGTGTACCGACATCATCAGCGTGTGGGCTTCCACCTGGGCTTCGATGGACAGCGGCAAGTGGACCGCCATCTGGTCACCGTCGAAGTCGGCGTTGAAGCCTTTGCAGACCAGCGGATGCAGCATGATGGCGTTGCCTTCGACCAGGATCGGCTCGAAGGCTTGGATGCCCATGCGGTGTAGCGTGGGGGCGCGATTGAGCAGCACGGGGTGATTGCGGATCACCTCTTCGAGAATATCCCACACTTCTTCGTCTTTGCGCTCGAGCATCTTCTTCGCGCTTTTGATCGTGTCGGCGTGGTTGAGTTCCTTGAGCCGCCGAATGATGAACGGCTGGAACAATTCCAGCGCGATCTTCTTGGGCAGGCCGCACTGGTGCAGCCGCAGGTTGGGGCCGACGACGATCACGCTGCGGGCGGAGTAGTCCACGCGCTTGCCGAGCAGGTTTTCGCGGAACCGGCCCTGCTTGCCCTTGATCATGTCGGTGAGCGACTTGAGCGGCCGATTGCTGCTTCCCAGCACCGGGCGCTTGCAGCGGTTGTTGTCGAACAGCGCGTCGACCGATTGCTGCAGCATCCGCTTTTCGTTCTTGATGATCACTTCCGGCGCGTTGAGATCAACGAGCTTCTTGAGTCGGTTGTTGCGGTTGATGATGCGGCGGTAAAGATCATTGAGATCGCTGGTGGCGAAGTTGCCGCTGTCGAGCAGCACCAATGGGCGGAGGTCCGGCGGGATGACCGGAATCACGTCCAGCACCATCCACTCCGGCTTGTTGTCGGAATCACGGATCGCCTCGACGATTTTCAGCCGGTTGATCAGTTCCTTGGCCTTTTGCTTCGAGCCAGTTTCGACAAGATCAATGCGCAGTTGCTCGGAGAGCTTGACCAGGTCCATGTCAACGAGCAGCTTGCGGACCGCCTCGGCCCCCATGTCGGCCTCGAACGAGCCTTCGCCGTATTGCTCGCGGGCGGAGCGGAACTCTTCTTCGGTCAGCAGTTGCTGACGCTTCAGCGGCGTGTCGCCCGCGTTGATGACGACGTAATCCTGGAAGTAGATCACCTTTTCCAGGCTGGTGGTTTTCATGGCCAGCAGGTTGCCCAACCGGCTGGGCATGGCCTTGAAGAACCAGATGTGAACGACGGGAGCGGCCAGTTCGATGTGGCCCATGCGCTTGCGGCGCACGCGGCTGTGGGTGATCTTCACACCGCAGCGGTCGCAGATCATGCCCTTGTACTTCATGCCGCGGTACTTGCCGCAGGAGCATTCCCAGTCCTTTTCGGGGCCGAAGATGCGCTCGCAGAACAGCCCGTCTTTTTCCGGGCGGTACGTGCGGTAGTTGATCGTTTCCGGCTTCTTCACCTCGCCGAACGACCAGCTACGAATATCGTGCGGCCGCGCGAGGCTGATTTTGACGGAAGCGTAGTCGTTGATACGGTCGTAGGAACTTTCACCCATGCTCACGTGTGGATCTCCTTTTTAGCTGTCGGCTATCGGCTGTCAGCTATCAGCTTTTTAGCTGCTGGTACTTGTCGCGATTATTGATGAATGTGTGTTGGCAGTTGGTGGCGATGTTGAAAAATCGGTCGCGAGTTGTTCAGTACAGAGTACTCAGTACTCGATACTCAGCCTCTCCCGCTCATACTCTCCGCTTCTCTAACTGCATATTCAGCGCCAACCCTCGGATTTCGTTGGTGAGCACGTCAAAGCTGGCCGGTGTGCCCGCTTCCAGGGTGTTCTCGCCTTTGACCATTGACTCGTAAATCTTCGTGCGGCCTTCGACGTCGTCGCTCTTCACGGTGAGCAGTTCCTGCAGGATGTAGGCCGCCCCGTACGCTTCCAGGGCCCAGACTTCCATTTCTCCAAACCGCTGACCGCCGAAGCGGGCTTTGCCGCCCAGCGGCTGCTGCGTGATGAGCGAGTAGGGGCCCGTGCTGCGGGCATGCACCTTGTCATCCACCAGGTGATGCAGCTTGAGCATGTAGATGTAGCCGACGGTGGTGTCCTGCTCGAACGCCACGCCGGTCCGGCCGTCGTAGAGTTGGGCCTTGCCGCTGATCGGCAACCCGGCTTCGACGAGCATGCCGCGGATCATTTCCTCGGTGGCTCCGTCGAACACGGGCGTAACGGCCTGGAAGCCCAGCTTGGCTCCGGCCCAGCCCAAGTGCGTCTCGAGAATCTGGCCCACGTTCATACGGCTGGGCACACCCAGCGGGTTGAGCATGATCTGCACCGGCGTGCCGTCCGCCAAAAACGGCATGTCTTCCTGCGGCAGGATCTTGGCGATCACGCCCTTGTTGCCGTGGCGGCCGGCCATCTTGTCGCCGATCGAGATCACGCGCTTCGTGGCGACGTACACCTTGACCATCTGCAGCACGCCGCTGCGGAGTTCGTCTCCGCGCTTCATCGAGTTGAGCTTGCGGTCGCGGGCGTCGATGGCCGCTTCGATGGCGTCGGCGTGCGTCTTGTGGATCCGCTCCACGTCGTGCTGACGCTGCGGGCTCCGCATGCTAACCCAGGAGAGGTTGAAGCGCCCGGCCACGTCGGCCACGAACTTCGGATCCTGATCGCGTACCAGCGGGGTGCCGTCCTCGTCGGTGAGCGTGCGACCCAGGGCGGCTTCCATCTCGGTGATCATAGCGGTGAAGGCTTCCGCGATCTTCGCGTTTCCTTCGTTCTCGGCCTCCTTGAGCGCCTTCTCGAACAGCTTGCGCTCTTCTTCCGTGAGGCTCATGCGGCGGCTGAACTTTTGCGTGTCGATGACGATCCCTTCCACGCCGGAGGGCACGTCCAGGGAGTCGTTCTTCACGTCTTCACCGGCCCGGCCGAAGATGGCGTGCAGCAGCTTTTCTTCGGGCGTGAGTTCCGTCTTCGACTTCGGCGAGACCTTGCCCACCAGCACGTCGCCGGGGCGGACGTAGGTGCCGATCCGCACGATGCCGCTTTCGTCGAGGTTGCGCAAGGCCTTTTCGCTGACGTTGGGAATGTCGCGAGTGAACTCCTCGCGTCCCAGCTTCGTCTCGCGGATCTCGATGTCGAACTCCTCGATGTGGATCGAGGTGTAGGTGTCGTTCTTCACCAGCTCTTCGCTGATGATGATGGCGTCTTCGAAGTTGTAGCCGTCCCAGGCCATGAAGGCCACGAGCACGTTGCGACCCAGGGCCAGCTCGCCTTTGTACGTGGCGGCTCCGTCGGCCAGCACGTCGTCCTTCTCGACCTTCTGGCCAAGCTGCACGATCGGCTTCTGGTTCTGGCAGGTGCGCTCGTTGAGTCCGACGAACTTACGCATGTGGTACGTGTCGCCACCGACCTCGATGCGGTTGGCATCCACATAGGTGACGGTTCCCTTGCGGCGAGCGCGGATCACCATGCTGGAGTTCCGCGCGACATCGACTTCCATGCCCGTGGCGACGATCGGAGGCTCGGTCACCAACAGCGGCACCGCCTGGCGCTGCATGTTGGAACCCATGAGTGCGCGGTTCGCGTCGTCGTGTTCCAGGAAGGGGATCAAGCCGGCCGAGACGCCGACCATCTGACTGGGCGCCACGTCGATGTACTGAATCTTATCGAGCGGCACCATTTCAAAGTCGCTGTGGAAGCGGGCGACCAGGTTGTCGCCGACCAGCTTGCCGTCGACGACCGGAGCGTCGGCCGGCGCGACGTATGCTTCCGACTCTTCGTCTGCCCGCAGCCAGGTGACGTCTTCGCTCAGCCGTCCCTTGACGACGCGGCGATACGGCGTAACCAGGAAGCCGTATTCATCCACCGTGCTGTACATGGCCAGCGACGAGATCAAACCGATGTTCGTACCTTCAGGGGTTTCGATCGGGCAGATTCGTCCGTAGTGCGAAATGTGCACGTCGCGCACTTCGAAGCCGGCCCGCTTGCGGTTCAAGCCGCCGGGGCCGAGGGCCGACAGCCGCCGCTCGTGCGTGAGCATCGAGAGCGGGTTGGTCTGGTCGACGACTTGCGATAGTTCGCCGCGGCCGAAGAAGTACTCGATCGCCGCGGAGATGCTCTTGGGATTGATCAGGCTGCGGGGGGTCATGTCCTCGACGTCCTTGAGGCTCATCCGCTCCTGCACGGTGCGGCGGAGCTTGAGGAAGCCTTTGCGCATTTCGTCGCAGGCCAGTTCGTCGATGGTCCGCAGGCGGCGATTGCCCAAGTGATCGATGTCGTCCGTTTCCACGCCCGGATCGCCGGAGACGAGGCGAATCAGGTACTTCACCGCGGCGATCAGGTCTTCCGCCCGCAGCGTCATTTCCGTCTCGGGCACTTTCAGCCCCAACTTGCGGTTGATGCGGAAGCGGCCGACTTTGCCGAGGCGGTAGCGGTTCGTGTCGTAGAACTTCTCGGCGAACAGGGCCCTGGCCTTTTCCAACTGCGGCGGGTTGCCGGGACGGAGCCGCTGGTAGATCCGCAGCAGCGCTTCCTCGTGGCTGGAGGTGTTGTCTTCCGCCAGGCTGGCGAAGATCAGGCTGTTGCGCGGCTCGGGCATCACTTCCACTTGGGTCAGACCCGAGGTGCAGATCAACTCGGCGACGTTCTTGGAAATCTTCTGCCCTGACTCGACGATGATCTCGCCCGCCCGTTCGCTCTTGGCGGGATAGACGATGTCGTCGACCGCGATGCGGCCTTCGATCTTGCCGGCGCTGCGGCCGTCAACCACCTTTTCGGTGAGCGTCTTGTAGAAGCTGCGGATGATATCGCCGCTTTGGCTGTACTTGGGGTCCATGGCGCGAAGCAGCGTCATGGCGGAGAACTTGCCGCTCTGGTCGATGCGGACCGTCAGGGTGTCCTTCTTGCTGATGTTCAGCTCGATCCAGCTTCCGCGCTCGGGAATGACGCGGCAACTGTGCAGGTAGCGCTCGCCCGAGTCGAGATCGCGGACGAAGTCCACGCCGGGGCTGCGATGCAACTGGCTGACCACCACGCGTTCGGCGCCGTTGATGATGAACTCGCCGCCGCCGAGCATGATGGGCATGTCGCCCAGGTAGACCTCTTCCTCGATCGGCTGCTCCTTGGTCAGGCGGAGCCAGACGCGGAACGGACGGCCGTAGGTGAGCCGCAGTTGGCGGCACTCGTCCGGTTCGTAGCGCGGCTTGCCCAACTCGTAGCGGAGGTATTCCACCTTCAACGACTTGTCGTAGCTTTCGACCGGAAAGATTTCCCGCAGCACCCCTTCCAGGCCGTGGTCCTTGCGCTTGTCGCCGGGCGTTTCGTATTGCAGAAACGTCTCGTAGCCATGCGTTTGGATGTCCGTCAGGTTAGGCAGTGGATACGAATCCGAGCGGCTGCCGAAACGGCGGATGGTATGCGGACGGAGTCGACGATGGGCCGAAGTTGCCATAGGAAAACGCACTCCTGGCGATTCGAGAGAAATTACACTTTGGACGAAAAACTACGCGGAAAACACGGTACGAAGCAGGCACGCAGAAATCTCTTGGTCGGCGCGCAACCCGCCCGTTGGAGCGTCATGGACTGACGCCCGCTGCACGTCGCATTCGCCGATCGACATTGATGCACGGTAGCGCTCACATGGATGACAAAACATCCTTGGTCCCGCCGCCAGGCGGGGCCCCCAACCGCCCTGGCGCACCCGCGGTTAGGCCGCGGGACGCTTTGGGCTGTCGCGAACGCAGTGCTACTTGATTGACACTTTGGCGCCAACTTCTTCCAGCTTCTTCTTGGCAGCCTCGGCGTCTTCCTTGGAGACACCTTCCTTCACCTTGCTCGGCGCGCTTTCGACCAGATCCTTGGCTTCCTTCAAGCCCAGGCTGGTCAGCGTGCGGACGACCTTGATGACGTCGATCTTCTTCTCGCCGAACGAATCGAGCATGACGGCGAACTCGGTCTGCACCACAGCTTCGGCCGCGGGGCCGCCCGCACCGGGCGCCATCATCATCATGCCGCCGCCACCGGAGGCGGGCTCGATGCCGTGGACGTCCTTGAGATAGTCGCTCAATTCCTTGGCCTGCTTGAGCGTCAGGTCGGCGATCTGGTCGCCCAGGCCCAGCTTCTTCGTCGTGTCAGTAAATTCCATCGTGGCAGCTTCAGACATAACAGCACTACTTCCTTTCTACTACTTGGGCCGCGACACGCTACGGGTCGAGCATAGCGGCCGCGACAACGGGGTCCAACGGGTTGATTCAATCGTTCGTTTGAAATATGGGTGCCTGGAGCAACGCCCCAGTTTCTTAGTGATCGCGATGTTATGCGGTCGCTTCGGCCGCCGGGGCTTCCTCCCCCTCTGATTTCTTCTTGACCTGGCTGGCGACCGCGCCGCCCGGGCCGAGCAACTGGCCACCCAACTTGCGTCCCGGGCCGAGGATCTGGCCGACCAGCAAGCTGAGCTGCTCTTCGCGCGTGGGCCATTTGCTCACTTCCGCCACCTGGGCGGGCGTAAGCACGGCACCATCCATGACGCCGCCGCGGGCCGCAAAGCCCTCGAATTGCTTGTCGCCGGAAAGCCGCACCACCTCTTTGGCCAGCGAGACAATGTCCGTGCTGCCCCAGGCGATGGCCAGCGACCCTTCCGCGGCGCCGAAGGCGGCGCTCAGTGCCGTCCCTTCCGTGGCCCGGCGGGCGAGGCTGTTCTTCACCACCAGCAGGCGAATGTTCTTCTCGCGCAACTGGCTGCGCAGCTTCACCGTCTTGCCGGCCTCCAGGCCGACGACGTTGACGAGCACGGCGTCGTTGACGCCTTGCAGCTCGCTGGCCAGGTGGGTGCTGATCAGGTTTTTAACGTACTTGCTCATGGCGGGAACGCGCTCCTCTGCAAGTCGCGGCTAAGCGACTCGAATGTGAATTCAATTTTGGCGATCAGGCCGCAATCGGCACGCCGGGGCTCATCGTGGCGCTGACGGTGATCGATTTGACGTACACCCCTTTGACGCTGGCCGGCTTGAGGCCCAGGATGCGGTCGATAAACGATTGAATGTTCTCTTCCAGCTTGGTGGCATCGAAGCTGAGCTTGCCGACGACGCTGTGGACAATGCCCGTGTCGTCGTTGCGGAACTCCACCTTCCCCGCCTTGTATTCCTTGACCACCTTGCCGACGTCGGGGGTGACGGTGCCGGCTCGGGGGGACGGCATCAGACCGCGCGGCCCGAGCACTTTGCCCAGCGGACCGACCAAACCCATCATGTCCGGGGCGGCGATGCAGGCGTCGAAATCGGTGTAGCCATCCTTGATCTTCTTGGCCAGTTCTTCCTCGCCGACCTCGTCGGCCCCGGCCGCGCGGGCTTCGTCCGCCGCGTTGCCTTTGGCGAACACCACCACGCGTTTCGACTTGCCGATGCCGTGCGGCAGCACGATCGAGCCGCGGACCAATTGGTCCGCCTGCTTGGCGTCGATTCCCAGCCGGATGGCGATGTCGACCGTCTGGTCGAACTTCGTGCCCGTGAAGGTCTTCAGCAGCTTGACCGCTTCCGGGATGCTCATCGGGGCCGGGGCGGGCGCCTTGGTCCGCAGGGCACGCATACGTTTTGATTCAGTGGCCATGATTTTGGTTCGCTACGATTTCTGTCGATTCAATATCGGTAAAAGCCACCAGCAACCGGCCGGCGGCACAAGTTGTTTTGAGAGTACGACTAGCCGCGCTCAACATCGATCCCCATGCTGCGGGCGGTCCCCTCGACCATCCGCATGGCGTGGGCGACGTCGCGCGAGCTGAGGTCGGCCATTTTCAGGCGGACGATTTCCTCGATCTGGGCGGTGGTCACTTTGCCCACCTTTTCCTTGTTCGGCACACCCGAGCCCTTGGCGATGCCGGCGGCTTTCTTCAACAGGGCCGCGGCGGGCGGGCTCTTGGTTTCAAAATCAAAGCTACGATCGCTGTAAACATTGACCACCACAGGGATGGGCATCCCGCCGGTTTCCTTGGTCCGCTCGTTGAACTGCTGGACGAACTGCCCCAGGTTGATGCCGTATTTGCCCAGCGACGTGCCGACGGGGGGCGCGGGCGTGGCCTGGCCGCCAGGAACCTGAAACTTCACAGTGCCGGTGAGTTGCTTTGCCATGGTCGAATGCTTCTTTCAGAACGCGTTGCGACGATTCACCCCCGGGCGGAGCCCGGGGCTATTTTTGGTTTGCCGGTTTTTGTTTACAGCGTCTCAATCTGCCAATGTTCCAACTCGACCGGAGTCGAGCGGCCGAAGATGTTGATCATGACAGTGACGCGGCCGTTGGCTTCGTCGATCTTCGAGACCTCGCCTTCGAAGTTCTCGAAGGTTCCTTCGTTGATCTTCACGCGCTCGCCGAGCTTCACGCCGATCAGCGTCTTGGGCTCTTCGCCCGACTTCGCGTCGTCCTTCTTGACGATCCGGCTGACTTCGGTCGAAAGCATCGGCGTGGGGCGTCCGGCCGATCCGGTGAAGTCGCCGATGCCCGGCGTCTCGCGCACCAGGAACCACGACTCCTCGCTGATCGACATGTGGACCACGATGTAGCCAGGGTACAGCTTCCGCCGCACAATCCGCTTCTTGCCCGCCTTGAACTCCGTGACCATTTCCACCGGGACGACGATCTCCTGGAAGTAGTGGTCCATGCCCGCCACTTTGACGCGCCGCTTCAAGGAATCGGCGATCGAATCTTCCCGATTGCTTTGCACCTTGAGGATGTACCAATTAAACGGCTGGGCATCGTCGGAGAGGACCGGCGTGGTCGGCACCTCTTCGGAGATTTCTTCCAGCGGCTTGACGTCGTCCGCCTCCTCCATCTCGGCCGCCCGCTGGGCCGCCCGGCGGACCGTTTGTTCGGCAATGTAGTCGTCGTCGGCCCACTCGGCCTCTTCCTTCGGCTCCTCCAACTCGGGCTGGGGAACCAAGCCCTCGTCTTCAGGATTTACCGCGTCCGTACTCACAGCGGCCGCCTGCGTGGCAGCGCTGTCATGCTGGTGCGCAGCATGGCCGACAGCCGTGGGGTGCTGTGCTTCGGGGGGCACGTCGTGTTGTTTTTCAGCTTCGTCCGACACGCCAACACTCTCCCGCCAGTTGAAGTAATAGAACGCAAAAAGTAATCAGGACGTGACTCGGGCCCGGCTCTGTTCGCCGCGTCAACCCAAGTGGAAAATCTTGGTAAATACGATCTGCCATACCACGTCGAAGAAATACAGCAAGGTTGCCAAAAACACGAGCATGATCAACACCACTACCGAGCCGCGCACCAACTCCGACCGCGTGGGCCACGATACCTTGCCCATCTCCGCTTCCACCGCGATCAGGAAGTCGGCGAAGCTCGTCATGTTCACCAGCCGATACGCCAGCCACGCGCCGGCCAACGCCACCACGCTCGGCACAATCATATGCAGGGCGACGTCGGACCGCGGCCACATGTCGCTAAACCGCCACGCTCCGATGCCAATGCCAATGGCGATGGCAAAAAACGTAACCTGCCGGGTAATCCGTCCTTGGTTCCGCTTGTAGAGCCCGAACATCAGCAAGTTCTGGAAGAACGAGCTGCTGGCGGGGCTCCCACCGGCGGACTTTTTTCCTTCAAACATCGACACAGGCGAGTTCCCTTAAATGATGCGACGCTCTTAGCGGCTGGCGAACCCTGTCAGCGGGCGGCCGACTGTCGACCGTCCGCGGGCAGGGCCCGCAATCTCAGGCGTTAATGGCAGGGGCGGCGGGAATCGAACTCGCAACCTCTGGTTTTGGAGACCAGCGCTCTGCCAATTGAGCTACGCCCCTTCGCGACGAAAAAATGTCGTTCTACCGCCTTTCCTAATACCCCGCGTCTTTCCTAGTACCCGCGTTGATATCACTGTACCCGCGTTGATATCACCCACTCAAAATCCCCCACCGCTGGAGCCTCCGATGAAGGAGGCTCCCACCGCTGGAGTGGATTACTACTCGAGGATCTTCGTCACCACGCCCGAGCCGACGGTCTTGCCCCCTTCGCGGATAGCGAAGCGAACGCCGTCGTCCATGGCGATGGGCTTTTGCAGCTCGACTTGCAGCTTGGCGTTGTCGCCAGGCATGCACATTTCCGCGCCGCTCATCAACTGGGCGGTGCCGGTCACGTCGGTGGTGCGGAAGTAGAACTGCGGGCGATAGCCGCTGAAGAACGGCGTGTGCCGTCCCCCTTCGTCCTTGCCCAGCACGTACACTTCAGCCTCGAACTTGGTGTGCGGCGTGATCGAACCGGGCTTGGCCAGAACCTGGCCGCGCTCGATGTCCTCGCGCTTCACACCGCGGAGCAGCATGCCGACGTTGTCGCCAGCCTGGCCGTCTTCCATCGGCTTGTTGAACATTTCCACGCCGGTGCAGACGGTCTTGGTCGAGGCTTCCTTGAGGCCCACGATCTCGACGTCGTCACCCACCTTGACGCGACCGCGCTCGATACGACCGGTGGCCACGGTGCCGCGGCCTTCGATCGAGAACACGTCTTCGACGGCCATCAGCAGCGGCTTGTCGACGTCGCGGACCGGTTCCGGAATGTAGGCGTCCACCGCGTCGAGCAATTCCTCGATGCACTTGATGGCCGCCGGATCGGTCGGGTTGTCGTAGGCCGGACGGCCGGCGCCGCGGATGATCGGCACTTCGTCGCCGGGGAAGCCGTAGTGGGTGAGCAGCTCGCGCAGCTCCAGCTCCACCAGGTCCAGCAACTCGGGATCGTCCACGAGGTCGATCTTGTTGAGGAACACAACGATCCGGGGCACGCCTACCTGGCGGGCCAGCAGGATGTGCTCGCGCGTCTGCGGCATGGGGCCGTCGGCGGCGGAGACCACCAGGATCGCCCCGTCCATTTGGGCGGCGCCGGTGATCATGTTTTTGATGAAGTCGGCGTGACCCGGACAGTCAATGTGGGCGTAGTGGCGCTTGGCCGTCTCGTATTCGACGTGGGAGACGGAAATGGTCACCGTCTTTGTTTCGTCGCGAACGGTGCCCCCCTTGGCGATGTCGGCGTACGACTTGAAGTTCGCCAGGCCCTTCTTGGCTTGAACGGACAAGAGCGCCCCGGTGAGGGTTGTCTTGCCGTGATCGATGTGTCCGATCGTTCCGACGTTGACGTGCGGCTTCGTCCGCTTGAAATTTTCTTTGGCCATGAGATCTCCCTGTGCTTTCTTCCGCGCTTCAAAAACTGTGGGTCAGGTGAATGGATACCGCTTGTGTAACTATCTGTTTGCAACTCGTGTCGCGTGCTTCTCGCCGTACGCTGTTTGACGTGTACTTTTCAGGAGCTGCTGAGGGGACTCGAACCCTTGACCTCTCGTCTTGATTCATCCCTCATTAAGCGGGTGAAGGGAATCGAACCCTCGTCTTCAGCTTGGAAGGCTGTGGCTCTACCATTGAGCTACACCCGCATTGAGCTAAACCCGCGCGCCTCAAGCTTGCCGCATGTTGATTTTCAGTGGGGGGTGCAGGATTCGAACCTGCGAAGGCATAGCCATCAGATTTACAGTCTGACCCCTTTGACCGCTCGGGAAACCCCCCGGGCCTTGCTTGTCCGTGCACGCCTCGCTTCCAACGGGGGTGTCGATTCAATTTCTTGCCGCGCTTCGCGCTCGGCATCACTGCGCTACGCGCACCCAGCTAACACCGCGTCACGCGCAACGAACGAGCTAGCGAAGGGACTCGAACCCCCAACCTGCTGATTACAAATCAGCTGCTCTGCCAGTTGAGCTACGCTAGCGCCCGAGTCCCGCCACGAAAACTACTAAATATAGCGAACCTCAAAAGCGATGCAATACGGGCCTCCGCCGATTCCCAGCCCCCAGTTGCAGCCACGGCCTTGCGGCCGTTGTCACTGGGCTTGGCCGTCGGCAGCGGAAACCCATCACAAGCCGCACGTCAATCGGGGCCAACTACCCGGCCAGCCGCCAATTCGACCCGCAAAGATGGGAAAAGACCGCAATCTGGCCGCGCCGCAAGCCAGTGGACCATGCCAGCCCACCACGGGGAGGCATGTATTTAGGACCACTGAAGTCTGCGAAAAGTTCGGCCGGGTCTCCCTCTTGGGCAAGATCCCCTGTCTTGGGGCGCCTAGGATGCATGGGAATATCCACCCATAAGACAATGCCTATGTGTGGATATCTTGTTGGTGGGCGGTAGGCGAAGCTGCCTCGCCAACCGCAACTCATCAAACGCTGCAACGCGGCCGATCCGCTGCGGCTGCGTTGCAGGCCTCGTTTCTCTTGGTTGCAGGGAGAGTTTACCCCACGGCGGAGCCGTGGGCTATGTCCCCCCGCAACATTACTCTTCGTCCGGCAGGTCGATCTTTTCCTCGGCCACCGCCTGGCGAAGCTTGCTCAGGGCCCGGGCTTCGATCTGCCGGACCCGCTCCTTGGTCACTCCCAGCGCGGCGCCCACCTCTTTCAGCGTGCGCGGCTCTTGGGCGTGGTCCAGGCCGAAGCGGTGCATGATGATCTTCTGCTCGCGATCATCCAGCCGCCGCATGATTTTTTCCACTTCGCTCTTCCGCTGGCTCTGAGCGCTCTCCTGCTCGTACCAGTCGCTGCGATACTCCTGCGTCGCGCCGAACATCTCGTCGTGGCTGGTGCGGTACCGGTCGCGGTACTTCAGCTCGTCCGGGATCGTGCGGGCATAGTTCTTCATGATCGCCCAACTGGCGTACGTGCTGAACTTGTTGCCGCGAGCGAAGTCGAACTTCTCCGCTGCCCGAATCAGCGACATATTGCCGTCGCTGACCAGCTCGAAGAAGTTCTCGTGCGACCCAACGTGCCGCTTGGCGATCGACACCACCAGGCGGAGGTTGGCCCGCACGATTTGATTCTTCGTCGACACGGCGACTTCGTACAGCCGCTCGATCTCGGCCATCAGCTCGCGCTGCGGGCGTTGGGGATCGAGTTTCTCACGCAGCCGGCTGGCGCGATACTTCGCGTAGTTGAAGCGGCGGAACAAGTGTCCTTCCTGCTCGCGGGTGAGCAGCGGCACCTCGTACAGGCTGGCCAGATACGTCGGCAGCCCGCTGGGAGCCCGCGGTTTGCGCTGAGGAGGATTGGCCTCCGGCGCGGGGCCGAGCACTACTTCTTCATTCCGGACTCGCGGAAACTGGTCGTTCGGCACGAAGTCCAGCGGCAACGCCAGAATCCATTGTGCCCGCATCTCGCTAACCACGCGGTAAATCGTGGTCTTGGTGCGGCCGTGGCGCTTCGCCAGGGCTTCCACCGGTTCGCCGCGGCGGTATTGCTGATAGATCTTCGTGCGCAGCTCGTCCGTCAACGGTCCGGCCGAGTCCGGGAAAATCGCTTCCCCTGGATGGGCCCGATCGTGCTGCTTGATCTGGCAGCGGATCGTTTCGACGCTGCGATCCATCTGCCGGCCAAGCTGGCGGGCGACTTCGGCCGGGCCGCAGCCGGCGGTGGCCATGCGGCGCGCGGTCTCAACGATCTCCCGACGCTCGGAGTCGGTCATCTGGCGAAACCGGCTGCCACGGCGCACCCGCTCCTGGTTGCCATGCACGAACCGATCGACGCTGCTTTGCAGAAAGCCCACGCGTTGTCGACCATCGACCACGAACCGCCGGCCGACCAGCCCTTGCTGGCGCCAGCGCGAGATGGTCTTCGTCGACACATGGAACTGCCGGCTGAGTTCATCGACGGTGAGCACGCGCTCGCCGGCCGCTTCGATCGGCAGGTTGGCGGCGCCGGAAACGTCTTCGACCAGCAACCGCAGGTCGTGGCTAACGTCGCTGCCGGAAAGCTTGGCGCTGGCAGACGGCGCGCTGGGGATCGAGATCGTCGGGTTAGCGGCGATCTGCGTCAGCAGCGCGTTTTGCGGATAGCTGCGGCGGGGATCGACCTGGTCGAGCAGGCGCTCGGCCCTGTCGGCAAAGTCAAGTTGCTCGCGCCGCGAGGCGAGGCGCAACTGTTGATCGCGGAATTCGCGGATTTCAGGACTGCGGTAATCAGTATGCATAACGGGCCTCTTCCTCTCTCTAGTACCTGCGAAGGTTGTTCCCTGCGTCCGTCGCCCTTCGTCAGCACTGCAAAAACCCAAACGTATCCTGTCTGGGCGCCCCACCCTCTGCCGCACGACCCAGCCTCTAATACAGGGTCCCGCGGCGACTCTTACACGAAAGCTTGCTTATTTGTCCCCTGACTTGCTTATTTGTTCTCGGGCAGTTGTATGTTACCGACCACTGGTTTTCCGTTTCGCTATCGCCTGGATTTCGGAAAGGCCTGTTCCGGGTCCTTTCCCATCAAACCTCGCTTGTCCACTCTCTCCAGTCGTTTGCTTCACCCGCTAGCACTGCGCCTTGCCTTTTGATTGCATAGTTTGTACGCAAATAGGTCGAACTGGGTCGATAGAAAGTTCGCGCCCGGCCATCCGATTTCTTGCCTGCGGATTGCCGCACGGGTCGCTAGCAATGGGCTATCTCTTTAGAGCCTATCGAGTTACGCCTTCTTCCGACTGCCGCTAAGTTGTTTGACGATTTGGCGACACCTGGGCGGGGCTGTGGCGCTTCCCACCGGTGTCAGGTCCACCCTTTGGAAGGGGTCGGGTTAGTTCGGTCATTGGTCTTATCTGGGGGGCCCTGGAAAGACGATCTACCGCTTGAGGTTGCGCGCTGGTGCGGCCAATGCCAGTACCGGATGAATCTCCGCCGCTAGCACTCGCTGCGGCATTTTTCTGTTCGAGATTGCGCTAACTTCTCGCTGAGGGATTCGCCCGGTTCTCCAGGGACTTGGAATTCGCCCATCATGAAACTGCAAAATCCAGTGCCGCATAACAACACGACACAAAACATCCGCAGCCGCCGCGCCTGCCTGCTGGCCGCGCTCGCGCTGACGCTGCTGGGGGGCTGGAGCCCTGCCGCCTCCGGCGCCGAGACGGAGTACGACCTGTCCGCCGGGCCGCGCAAAGGCCAACTGCGGCAAGTGGCAGCCGTGTTTGAAGTCGGCGGCCAGTTGCTGATGGTCTCGGAGGAGAAGGAACTCAAGCTGCCGATGACCGTCAAGGCAAAGCTCAAATTTCAGGAGCGCCTGGTCGAGGTGGCTGGCGAAGCCGAAGCCGGAAAAGCCGCCGCCGCCAGCCTCGCTTCTGCCCGCTATTACGATCATGCCGACGTGAACATCCAAGTTGACGGCCGCCCCCTGACCCCCACGTTCCGCGCCGATCGCCACCTGATGGGTGTGTCGCTCCGCAAAGGGGATCTGGAGTTCTTCAGCCCCGGCGGACCGCTGACGCGCGAGGAACTCGACATCGTCGAGATGCCCGGCGACAGCCTGATTGTGGATAGCCTGCTGCCTAAGGATCCGGTCAGCATTGGCGACACCTGGCAGCCGGCCGACTCGGTTATCGGCGCCATGGTAGGGTTGGAGGCGGTCGGCCAGAGCCAGGTGATGGCGAAGCTGATCGAGGTGACCCACGGCCGGGCCCGGATCGAACTCAATGGCACGGTCCACGGGGCGATTGGCGGCGTGGCCAGCCAGATCGACCTGAAGGCCCGCTGCTATTTCGACCTGAAAAGCCGGGGGGTAAATGACCTGGAGTTGATCTACAAGGAGAAGCGGGCAGTCGGCCATGCCGCCCCCGGGGCCGACGTCACGGCCAAGCTACGGATGCAGATTGCCCCGCTGGCGGCCAGCGAAGAGTTGACCCCCACGGCCGTTGGCAAGGTCTCGCACCGGCCGACGGCGGCGGAGCGGCGGTTGGAGTATGCGTCGTCGCAGCGGAAGTTTCAGATCGATCACGATCGGCTGTGGTTCATCGCCCGCGAGGATGCCTCGAGCACGATCTTCCGCCGCGTCGACCGTGGCGAACTGGTGGCCCAGTGCAACGTGACGTCCCTCTCGCGGCTCGATAAAGAACGCCGCACCACGCTGGAGACTTTCCAGGAGGACATCAAGAAGACGCTCGGCGACCGGTTCGAGCGGTTTGTCGAAGGGACCGAAGCGCAGGAGAAAACGGGGCGGATGGTGTTCCGCGTCGTGGCGGAGGGGAAGGTTTCCGATCTGCCGATCCAGTGGATTTACTACCTCGTGCAGGATGCCGAAGGGCGACGCACCAGCCTGGTGTTCACGTATGAAGCATCGCTGGTGAAGCAGTTTGGCCAGGCCGACCGGCCGTTCGTCGCGGCGCTAACGATGTTCTCGCCGCCGACCAACGCCGATGGCTCGCCCACGCCGGCCCCCGCGAGCAAAGCGGCCTCGCCAACGGCGTCCGCCACGCCGCCGGCGGCTGAGCATTCGGTGAAGCGGGGTATCGAGCATGACAGCGATTCGGCGCTGAAGGGGCAGCATTTGCTGCGGCGGTAAGTGGAACGGACGCACTGCGTGAGCCGCTAGGCGCTAGCCGCGGGTAACACGTTACGTGTGGCCCAACCGTGGGACCGGCGGCTAGCGCCGAACCGCTCACATTTCCCTCCTCGGGTGATTGCCCGCTGATCGCAATGCCCGATAATGCGCATTGCGGTGGCGCTTCTCGCATTGTCCGGCATTCGCCGATCGGCTGATTGGGGGTTCACGATGATCCGTCGCGAAGCGAGCGGGCCGGATGGGCGTCTGGTTTGGCTGTTGATCTCGCAGATCGAGCATGCCCGGCTGGCTGGTGCGTTGGCTGCCGACTGGGGTGCGGCGCCGTACGAGCCGCTGCCGGCGCGGGACGAATTGCTGCCGGCGATCATTCGCCACGACGACGGCTGGGCCGAGTGGGAACGCTGTCCCGATGTGGATCCCCAAACCGGCCGGCCGCGAGACTTTCTGGAGATGCCGGTCGACCAGACGCTGGTCATCTGGCGCACGTCGATCGAGCGGGCCGCTGCGATGAGCCCACTGGGGGGCTATGCCGTGGCGGGCCACTTCCGCGGCCTGATTGAGCACGCCGAAATCTGGGGCCAGCACGGCAGCCGCAGGGCAGCCGCCGCGCACCAATGGTCGGCCGACATTGCCGAACATCAGCAAGCCTGGCTCAAAGAGTGGTGTCACACGGCCCCGCAATCGCACACACCGGCCGTCGCCCAATCGGCGACCGCGTGGCTGCAATTCTTTGACCGGCTGAGCCTGTGGCTCAGCATGCGAACGCAGCGCGAGCCGGCCGAATTGGCGACGCCACAGGGTCCACCGCTGCGTCTGACGCCGCAAGGCGACCGCACGATCACCGTGGCCCCCTGGCCGCTGAATATCCCAGAGGCCCATGTGTCGCTCTCGGTCCGCTCGGTCCCCCAGCGGCATTACGCCAGCGCCGCCGATCTGGCGAGCGAAAGGGGAACGCTGAGTGAACTGCGGCTGCGGCTGGTGCCGGCGAGTTGAAGGGTTGGCGGGGCGGAGTGAGCTTTGAGCGGCGAGCGGCCTTGAGAACCTCCCCGTTCACGCCAATTTTCGCGCTTTCACTTCTTTCGCCAAGCCCATTTTCTCAACGCCGTTTTGCAGAGGAGACCTTTTATGGGTTTCCAGGGCTGGGTGCTGTCTTTTGTCGAGGATCGCCGTTCCGCGCCGGGGGGAGTTCTTACGCCGCTCGCCGAAACTTATCTCCCTGCGAGGTGTTCAATGGCTGAGAATCCGTCCCCTCCCTTTTCGCGACCCAGCCGCCGGGGTTCCAATCCACCGGTTCGAGTAAATCCTCTGGCTGTTTGACTTGATGGAGAAACCAGTCATGGCGACATTCGGCTCCCGCTTTCGTACGGCCTTGGTCTGTGGCGGCTTGTTGATCAGCGCTCTAACGGTGCTGCATTCAGCAGCGATTGCCGAGGAATCTCCTGCAGAAAAGACCCCGGCGGTCGGAGCCAAGGATCCGGTGGTTACGGCATTTGCGCTCCCCAAGGGGGTGGTGTTGAGTTCCGAGCAACAAGCCGCTTATGACAAGTTGAAGCAGGATAAGGAGGCCAGCCTGCGTCTGGCGCTGGATGACGTGAAGCAAGCCGAAGGGGACGGGGACAAAGCGAAGGCTGCCCAAGAGGTCAGAAAACAGCGCGCGGAAATCCGGGCTGCCATCAAGGAGATTCTCAAAACGCCCTCCTCGACCCCCACGGACAAGACCACTGCCGCCCCCAGTTCGTCGCGAGAATCGAATTACGGTGTTTCCCCCTCGCAGCCGAACGGCCAAGAGGGAGTTTACGTCCCGTACAATTCCCGTCGTCCCGGCTATCGCCGATCTGTGCCCTACTACTATTACCTCGTCCCTTCGACCACTGGCAGCAGCACAGGCACTGGCAGTAGCACAGGGTCCAGCACGTCGGGCACGAAATCAACCGCGAGCACTTCGGGCACCAAGCCGAGCACGAGTGTTACGGGCACCAAGCCGAGCACATCCAAACCAAGCACGAGCACTTCTGTCGCCTCGTCAAAGAGCACCAGTCCGACCAGTACATCCAACAAGAAGCCGACTTCGACCTCTTCAACGACTGGCGGAAAGTCCATCTCGACGAAGCCCACCAAGCGTTAATCGTCCAGCAAAGGATCCCTTGGGGAGGTTGGTGCGACATTCGCTTGACGCGCACATCGCCGCTGGGCGGTGCGGAGTTTTCCGCAATGCGAGAGGTCGCATTGTCGACCCCCTGTGGTTGAAACGGAAAATCATGGTCTCAGTGGAGGAGGAGAATCGATGAACATTCACCGCACGATTGTAACCGTCATCGCAATCCAACTGGTACTTGTCCTGGGCAGTTCGGCGCTGGCAGCGCCTAAAGTCGACGCCAGCGTCACCACCACCAGTTCCGACCTGAAGATCTCGGCGGAAGGCAGTCCGCTCAAGGGAAGCGGAACCTTCAAATATGGGAAGGATAAGTACGTTTTGACGGTCACGGACGGATATACGTCCCCGGACGGAAATGCCGCTCATTTGACGGGGACGGTTCCAGTTCAGGGAGCGCCGGTTCCCTTTTCCTTTGTGTGCAACCGTACGACCGGCTATTTGGAAATCCATTTTGGATCCGTCAAGTTTTGGAGCAAAGGAAACGTCACCATCACCAAGTGACCGTTTCCCCTACTACACCTCCCAGCCGAACCAGATCCGTCACACGTGGAGAGGCAACCATGCGAACCGCGGCTATCGTTCTGGCGGGCGTATTGTTGACGGGGGTATTGTTGACGGGCGACGCCGTCGCGGCGGGCGGCCCTAAGGATGCGAAGTCCGGCCAACACGTCACCGCCGTGGGTGTTCTGACGGACAACAAGAACACCATGATCTGGGTCGATGGCGAAGATGCTCCCACCAAATTCGCGCTCGCGGAAGGATTCGACAAAAATACGTTCGGATTCCCTCCCAAGGGCAAAGGGGTCTTCGTCCCCGACCGCGTGCAATTCACCTATATCAAGGGGGATGACGGCAACAAGGTGGTCTCGATGCAAAGGGCCAAGACGCCGCTGAAAGGGACGGTCACTGGCGAGGTCCAATTCAGCAACGACTTCTGGGTAGCGGTGAAGCCCAAGAACGGGCCGCTGGACGGCTACGCAATCAGTTGGCCCCCCGGCAACACGGTGGCACGGCTGAAGGCCCTTAAAAAGGGAGACTTGGTCACCATCAGATTCCACACGGATGTCGAGCGGCATCGCATCGATGCTCTGCAGGTGCTCCCGGCCAAGCCCGGCGGCGCGCCTGCGGCCGCGAAAAACGAGAAATAGAAGAGATAGACCCGCAGGAACTGGTGCTGCCGCGCGAGCCTCCTATGGGAGTGCCGAATGACAGATTCAATTTCAACACCCCACGACAACTGAGGAGAATGAAGAAGATGTTCGGAAAACGCACACTGGCTGCAATCCTGCTGATCGGGCTGGTCGGATTGGCTTTCACGGCGGCTGCCACGGCGGAGGACGCGAAGCCGATCCGCATCGCCGGCAAGTTAACCAAAATTGACGGCAAGGCGCTGACCATTACCGAAAAAGAAGGCAAGGACACGGTCGTCACCTGCAACGATGCAACCAAAGTCCACCGTGACGGTGACAAGCCGGACAAGCAATCCAAGTTTGAAGACCTCAAGGTCGGGCAGCAGGTGCGAGCGTACTGCAACAAGGCCGACAAGGTCGTAGTGCATATGCACATCGCCAAATCCTGAGCCGACCCGGCGGCTGAGAGCCGCCAGCTAGGGCCCCCCCTTTCACACTCTTTTTACACCCTTCTGTCACACTGCTGTTTCGCCCTTTCACCCCCGGGCGGAGCCCGGGGCTATGGGTTCTGCGGGTTGTCCGTTGCCGGCCTCCCGGCACCCCTCCCAAACTTGTCCCGCGCCGGGGATCGAATTATACTGAATTGGCTGGAAAATCCTGGGTTGAGCTGGCGGCGTACTGCCGCGGCTAGGCCCAAGGTCTATGCCTTCTCGTCGGTTCGATTGGCCTAAAGGCGCTTCATGCTTCAATTTCGCGAGAGTCTGCTCCGTCGTGCGTGGCCCTTGGCCTGCTGTGCCCTGTTGAGCGCGGTCGTGTGCGTCACTTGGCCGGCCGCCGGGCTGACCGACGAGCCCGCCGGCGCCGGTCCACCGAAAACCGGCCGCCACAAGCTGGCCCCCGGCGTCGAGACGACCGTGCCCATGTCGCGCAGCGATGCCGAGGTGATCGACCCGCATCATGTGATCGAATTGAAAAGTGTGCCTAACCTGGAATGGACCCCCAATCATTCGCCCCAAACGGGCACGCTCTCCGCCAAATCCACCGACACGTTGTTCCGCCGCGGCGTCTGGCAGTTTCAATTCAGCTTCAAGCCGCTGCGCATGATTTGGGTGGACATGCCCCAGGCCGATGGCAAGATGCAGCGCAAGCTGGTCTGGTACATGGTGTATCGTGTGACCAATCCAGGGCAGCACATCACGCCGATCCAAGGGGCCGAAAGCAAAGAGGAAGCGTACGAAGCGTGGCACAAAGGGTTGTACACGGTCGAGCGCGTTGACCTGCCCGGCCAAATGCTGGCCAACATCGGCCCGCATCGCTTCATGCCGCTGTTCACGATCCGCAGCGCGCAAGAGAAGATCGACAAGGAATGGCTCGACCGACTAGTGCCGCTAGCAAAGGAAGCGATCTACCGCCGCGAGCAGCCCCCCTGCAAGTTGGAAGAGTTCTACAACACGGTGCAGATTGCCCAGAAGCCGATACCCGTGTCCAATGGCCGGGCGGACAACAGCGTCTATGGCTATGTCACCTGGCTGTGTGGCGACCCGGCCCGGCCGGCCGTTGCCAACGAGATCGACCCCAAGTTGAAGTTCTTCTCGATCGACATCTGGGGGCTGACGAACGCCTATAAATGGGCCGACGTGCCTGGGGCGTATAAGGCGGGGGATCCCCCCGGCACCGGCCGGAAATTCGTCACGAAAGTGCTGCAAATCAACTATTCCCACCTGGGGGACGAGTACCAGCAGCACGACGACGAACTCCACCTGGGCATCGCGGGCCAGGTTGACTGGGAGTGGATTTACCGCTAGAAAGAGCGGTTCGCGCTTGCCCGATCTATGAATAGGGCCGCGCTGGGTGCCACTGCTGGGTTGTACAGCAGTGATTACGGCACTGCTGGATAAGCCAGCAGGGGCCCACCAAATAAGACACACACCAGCTAAGACATTTCGAGGAGAGTTTCCATGGCACATAAAAAGGGACAAGGCTCCAGCCGCAACGGTCGCGATTCGAACGCTCAGCGGCGCGGCGTCAAAAAGTTTGGCGGCGAGCAGGTCTATTCCGGAAACATCCTCGTCCGCCAAGTTGGCAACAAGTTCCATCCGGGCCTCGGCGTCGGCCAAGGCTCGGACTTCACGTTGTTCGCACTGATCGACGGCGTGGTTCAATTCGATCGCGACGGCCGCCGCATCAGCGTGCAGCAAGCGAACTGAGATTCTCCAAGGCCGAAAGCGGAAAGCGGAAAGCCGCGCGCCGGCTTGATACTGCTTTCCGCTTTTGGCTTTTTGCATTGACTACGCCATGTTTGTCGATCGCGTCAGAATCCAGATCGCGGCCGGCAAAGGGGGCGACGGCTGCCTGAGCTTCCGCCGCGAGAAGTACGTCCCCCGCGGCGGACCCGACGGCGGCGACGGCGGCGATGGCGGCAGCGTGATCCTGCTGGCCGAGGCGGGTGTCGACAGTCTGGCCGCCGTGGCCCATCGCAAGCATCTCCGCGCCGGCTCCGGCGGACACGGCGAAGGCGCCAACCGCCACGGTCGCAGCGCCGAGGATCTGATTGTCCCTGTGCCTCCCGGCACCGTGGTGATCGACGCCGAAAAAGGCTTCGTGCTCAAGGATCTGGCCAGCGTTGGCGAGACGGTGATTGCTGCCCGCGGCGGAAGCGGTGGGCATGGCAATTCGCGATTCAAGACGGCCACCAACCGGGCCCCCCGCCAGTTCACCAAGGGGACCGAAGGGGAAATCCGCGAGGTGGTGCTGGAACTCAAGATGATTGCCGACGTCGGTCTCTTGGGCAAACCGAACGCCGGCAAAAGCACGCTGCTGGCCCGCGTGAGCCGTGCCCGGCCCGAAATCGCCGATTATCCATTCACCACCAAAACCCCCAATCTCGGCCGAGTGGAAGTGAGCATGGATCGCTGGTTCCTGATGGCGGACATTCCCGGGCTGGTCGAAGGGGCCCATGCCGGCGTCGGCCTGGGGCACGATTTCCTGCGGCACGTCGAGCGTACCCGGCTGCTGGTACACCTGGTCGAGCCGATGCCGATGGACGGCTCCGACCCGGTGACCAACTATCGGGCCATCCGCCGCGAGTTGGAACTGCACAGCGCCGAACTGGCCTCGCGCCCGCAGATCGTCTGCATGAGCAAGTGCGAATTGCCCGGCAGCGAGGAAGTGGAAACCCGCCTGGCCGCCGAATGCGGCGAGCCGGTGCTGGCGATCTCGGCGGTAACGGGCCAGGGGCTCGACAAGTTGTTGATCCGAATCGTGCAGGAACTGGACCGCGAGCCGGCGAAGATTTCTTAACCACAGAGGCACAGAGAAGGTTAATGACCAATGACCAAATTCCAATCTCCAATAACGAGGAGCCTACTCTTATTGGAGATTGGAATTTGGTGATTGGTGATTCGGAGTTTCTGTGTGACTCTCGATAACGTCCAAATGCGTCCACCATGTCCGACCATTCTTCATCGCCGCTGATCGCTGTCGACATCGGCAATAGCCGGATCAAGCTGGGGCTGTTTGATCGGCCGTTGACGGGGGGCGGAGTGCGTACCGGTTCGTCGACGGCGTTGCCACTGCCCGGCAGTTGGCTGCAACTAGAAACGTTGCATTGGCATCCGACGGAAATCATAGAGTGGCTGGCTCCCTGCCTGTCGCGCGACGCAGCGTGGCGGATCGCCACGGTACATCGCGGGGCGGCCGAGCGGTTCACGCAGTGGCTGGCTCAGGAGAAAGTCGACGCGGCGCAGGTGCGGCTGCTGGCGCAGCCCGACTTGCCGCTTTCGGTCGATCTGGCCGAGCCGCAGCGAGTGGGCATTGACCGGCTGCTCGGCGCCGTGGCGGCCAACGTGATCCGGGCGGCGGGCGAGCCGGCGATTGTGATCGACGTGGGCACCGCCATCACGGTGGACCTGGTCTCGGCGGGGGGGACGTTTTGCGGCGGCGCAATCGTGCCGGGGATTGGAACGTCCGCCCGCGCGCTGCATGAGTTTACGGATCTGCTGCCCGACTTGAAGATCGCCACGCTCGACGAGCCGCCGCCCCCCTTGGGCAAGAATACGCACGAGGCGATCGCCAGCGGGCTGTTCTGGGGCGCCGTCGGTGCGATGCGAACGCTGATCGAGCAGCTTTCGGCTGGCCTGAAGGCCGAGCCGCTGGTGCTGCTCACCGGCGGCGCTATGCCGACGAAAGAATAATCGCGAAAACGCGAAAGAGCAATAGCACGAAGGTCGGACTAACGAGGCCAGTCGCGCAGGTACGGACACACAGAGTTTTTTTCGCGTTTTCGCGATAGCTTGACTTGCGGAGCGTCGCCGCTGGGTTGCGGTTCGACCGACTTACGACGCATGCCAGTCGAATTGATTTCCCATGACGATTGCGAGCGCCACAAAAGTAGGTTCCGCCTGCCGGGCGGTACCTTCAGTTCAGTTTTGGCGCTGCGGCGAAATGGCAATTGGTCCTTGAACCTTCTTCTTGCATCAGGTACGGCCCGGCAGGCGGAACCTACCTACAATCGTGACACCTGCTCTCATGACGGCTGAACCCACCTACGTCGTTCAACTCACTCCGCCGGGGCGCGGCGCGTTGGCGACGTGCCGGGTCGCGGGGGCCGCCGCCGTGGCACTGGTCGAACCGCTGGTGGAACTTCGCGGCACTGGTGGCCTCGCGGCACTGGCCGAAGGACTCATCGCCCTGGGGCGTTGGCGGGGCACGCAGCCCGAAGAAGTTGTCCTCATCCGCCGCACTTCCTTTGCTCATGGCTCACCGCTCACCGCTCGCCGCTCACCCGCCGAGGTGACGCTCCAGTGCCACGGCGGCAGCACGGCGATTGGCGTGTTGATGGCCGACCTGGTGGCGGCCGGC
>JAIOQB010000050.1 GCA_021413585.1 Planctomycetia bacterium | reverse complement strand
CAAGATCTTGCAGTGTCCGGAGGACGTTTCCCCCACGGCCGCCGCCAGCTACGGCATGAACAGCCGCGCCAC
This sequence comes from Planctomycetia bacterium, assembly GCA_021413585.1. GTDB lineage: Bacteria > Planctomycetota > Planctomycetia > Pirellulales > UBA7805 > JAIOPX01. Next base: position 29,031 of record JAIOQB010000050.1, on the reverse strand, counting down.
GCGAATGATGGACCAGGACAGCGGGCGGATCGTGCTGTTGGATTACAAGACGACCTCGGCGGCGATCGTTGCGCAAGGGCAAACCGTCGCGCAGCTCAACTCCACCTGGCCCTGGCTGTACGCGGGGCGGCACTTCCAACGTGAGAACGTCACGGTCGCGGCGGGTGCCGTGCAGTCGTACGATCCAAACGCCATCGATCCGCGATTTTGCGTTTACTACACGCAATTCTGGCAACCAGTCCGCGATGCAAGCTGGACGCTGGCCAATTGCCTGGCCCTGGGACAACCCACGACCACCAGCCCGTACACCGGACCTCCCCTGGTCCCGCCGACCACCACCGGCGGCAGCGGCCCCAGCGGCGGCTCTACAACGGGATCCACGACCGGGGCCATCGTCGGGTTAACGACGGGTGGCTCCTCTCCTGGATCCACAACTGGATCGCTCACGACGGGGAGCACCACGTCATCCACCACGACCGGCGGGACAACCGGTGGCGGAACGAGTACTGGCGGGACGACGGGCTCTTCGCCTCCCCCCGGCTGCACGAGATCCCCAGGCGTGCCGAATATCGGTATCGCCCCCGTTCGTCAATTCCTATTTGACACAGCGGATCCCGCTCTTTCCGAGGTCGGAGCCCAAGACACGGACAAAGGAAACGACTGCACGACCGGATTGGATACTGAGCCGGATCCGACCAAGAATCGCTGCATGGTCGGCAATTTTACGTGCGGACCTGTTAACCCGCATGTCACCACGTTCCTACTCAATGCGAGTATTATTCCCACAAAATATACGCTTACGTACTGGTGGAAAACCGACCCCTGCGGCAACACCCTGATTTTCTCCGGCTCTGGCTGGGGCAACGTCTATCACGGGCTTTATCCCGGAGCGATGCCTTCAAACCCGGCGGTTACCACTGACCCTTACTGCTTCCGTCGCGGTAACGGCGGATCTTCGCCCCCGGGGGGGGACTATTGGCCCTATGATGCGGCCACTTCGAGTTGGCTCCCTCCAACAGCTAATCAGTGGAATCACTACGCCGTGGCAGTCAATCGGTCCAATGGGACGGGAATGGCATGGTTAAACGGCAAGCGCTGCGTGTCTAAGGATAATTCCGCTGCGGGTGGGGGGAATGTGGGTAACCTTGCGATAGGTTCATACTGGTGGCCCTTCTCCGGTACTGGTTATTACTATGGCCTTTCGGGGCATTACGATGATTTCCGCATCTACGATGTTCTCCTCAATGATAGCCAGATTCAGCAAATCTATGATGGAAGCAAATAGGGAGGGTAGTTGGCCGACCTTGCGTTTCATCGGCGTCCTACTCTGCACGGCATTGTTATGCAGCGGTTGTCGGCACAAGCCTGCGGCCCCTGCGGTCGTTCCCTCGTCCAAGTCGAATACGGCTGAGCTTCCGGTCGTCACGCAGACGCCCGATGAGATACGCGCGACGATGCGGGGGATGGACCCGTACTCGCAAGAATTCGAAGACGCGCAGTTCAAGCTGGTCATCAAGCTCGACGAGCTGCGCAAGCAGCACGGGGTGGAGGGATTTGAACAAGTCCCGCTCGTTAAACGTTCGCAAACGGTGGCAGTCGTCGAACCGAAAACCCGCACGCTTGCCTGGCAGGCATTGAACTGCCTGAATCCCGATTGTCCGGCCCGCGGTCCCGGTGGCGGCCCGTTTCTTTTCGTGAGCCCTGTGAAGGGCTTCAGCGTCGGCCCTAACGGAGAGCTGGTGATTGAGTCGGTAGAGCCGGAGATGAAGTCACCCAACTGCCCCGTTTGCGGAAGTTCAAACTACGTCCGCGTCTACGAAATGCCGGAGGCGATCGCGCGTCATCGCGAGTTGATGAAGGAGTTGATGAAAACTCGCGAGGCCGCGCTGGCGCAACGCCGCGCGGGCCGTCCTCATGAGGAAGAGTCGAACAGGTCCGTCGCCATCCAAGACGAAATGCACTCCCTCCCGAAGCTCTATCTCGTGCCGCAGGATACCAAGTTGCATGAAGTCGGCGCGTTTCTCGCTCCGCTGAAAACTAAGTAATGGGCGAGAAAGAACGAGGCGGGCCTCCCACTTGAAGCCGCCATCGACGGCCGGTATTCCCCCTCCCGTCCAAGAGAATTTCCCCTGCGGCTAATCGCTTGTGCTGTTAAAATCCATTATTATGGTTGGGTCGCGGCCTCGATCGTGGGCCGCTCAATCAAAGGACGATTCCAAAGACGTTTCAATCAACAACTTTTCAATCATCGCCTACTTCCAGCGTTTGAAAGGATCCACTGTGAGCAGACTATTTGGCACCTTGATGTTGTTCGCCTCCCTGCTGGCCGCCGGGTGTGACTCCGCTGCGCCGGCGCCGCAGAACGCCACGCCCACGACTCCGGCCGCGCCCACCGCCGCCGCTCCCGCGGCGCAACCCGCCAGCCGGGGCATCATTGGCGTCTCACTGCTCACACTCGATAACCCATTCTTCCGCGTCATCGGCGACAACATCACCGCCGAAGGAAAACGCTCCGGCTACGAGACCATCGTCGTCAGCGCCGACGGCAACGTCTCGAAGCAGCACGACCAGCTCAAGGATTTCATCGTCAAGAAGGTGGCGGCCATCGTCCTTAGCCCCGCCGAATCGAAGTCGATCGTGCCCGCCATTCAAGAAGCGAACAAGGCGGGCATTCCCGTCTTCACCGTCGACATTCCGTGCAACGAGCCAAATGTGAAAATTGTCAGCCAGATCGCTACCGACAACGAAGGGGGAGGCCGCGACGGTGGGTTGCTGATGATCGAAGCGCTGGGAGCCGAAGCGGGGGGCAAGGTGGGAGTGCTGCATGCCCAATCGCGCGAATCGGCCCGCCTGCGGGTCAAAGGCTTCAAGTCCGTCCTCGACGAGCACAACGCGAAGCATCCCGGCAAGTTCGAGGTGGTGGCCATCGTCGAAGGGGACGGCGCCAAGGAAGTCGGCTACACCGCCACGCTCGACATGATGCAAGCCCATCCGGAAATCACCGGCATCTTCGCCATCAACGATCCTTCGGCCCTGGGTGCCCGCACCGCGCTGGAGAAGCTCGGCAAGGCGGACAACGTCAAGATCATCGGCTTCGACGGCCAGCCCGACGGCAAGAAAGCCATCCTGGAAGGAAAAATCTTCGGCGACCCGATCCAGCATCCCGACGTGATGGGCGTGGAAGTGGTCAAGGCGATCGTCAAGCAACAAAACGGCGAAACGCCAGAGCCGCGGTTGCAGCTTCCCACCGAGCGCTATCGCAAGGCTGAGGCCGAGAAAGAAGCGAAGGCGATGAAAACCCCCGCCCCGTCCTGATGCCGGCTTTGCGCCATTCCTTGCCGGCGGGTGCCTGGGGCAACGGCCCCAGCGTCTTGAATTAACGCTACTGGGGCGTTGCCCCAGGCACCCACACAGGCGTCAACTTGTAATACGCAGCACCACGCCATTCCCTATCGGCCGCCGGCGGCGGCGCTTTCGCCCATTTGCTCGACGGCTGTATGTCGCCACCTGAACCCGCGCCCCCGCTGTTGACGATGCAGGGAATCGAGAAATCGTTTCCCGGCGTTCGCGCATTGCGCGGCGTGAGCCTCACGCTGCGTGGCGGCGAGGTGCTGGCCCTGATGGGTGAAAACGGCGCCGGCAAGAGCACGCTGATCAAAGTCCTGGCCGGCGCACATCTGCCGGATGCGGGCACGATTGAGTTGGACGGGCAGCCGGTTCATTTCCGCTCGCCGCACGAGTCGCAGCGGGCGGGCATCGCGGTGATCTACCAGGAGTTCAACCTCATCCCGGGGCTCTCGGCGCGAGAGAATATTTTTCTCGGCAACGAGCGTTCGCGGGCCGGGTTTGTTTCCCGCGGCAGCGAGCGGGCAGTGGCCGCCGAGTTGTTCCAGCGGCTCGGGCTGGCGATCGATCCCGAGACTCCCTGCCGCCGGCTGACGATCGCCCAGCAGCAGGGAGTCGAGATTGCCAAGGCGCTGCTGCTCGATGCCCGCATCATTGTGATGGACGAGCCGACCGCCGCGCTGACGCCGCCGGAAGTGGACCGGCTGTTTCAGATCATCAACGAACTGCGGTCGCGCGGAATCGGCGTGATCTACATCAGCCACCGGCTGGACGAAGTGTTCAAGATCGCCGACTCGATCACCGTGCTGCGCGATGGGGCGAACGTCGGCGGCTGCACGACGAGCGAAATGAGCCGCGGCAAACTGATCGAAATGATGGTCGGTCGGCAGATGCAGGACGAGTTTCCCCGCCGCGTGCCGGCGGTGGCGGAACCCCGCTTGGTGGTCACAGGGTTGCGCCGCGGCCAGGCGGTGCGCGACGTGTCGTTCTCCGTCGGCCGGGGCGAGGTGCTGGCCCTGACCGGCTTGGTCGGCTCCGGCCGGACCGAAACGGCGCGTTTGATCTTCGGCGCCGACGAGCGCGAGGCCGGGGAGATTCTTCTCGATGGCCAACGCCTGACGATCCGCTCGCCGCGCGACGCGATCCGCAACAAGATCGGCCTCTTACCCGAGGACCGCAAGACGCAGGGTCTGGTATTGGCCCAATCGGCGCGGGACAATTTTGGCCTGCCGAATTTATCCTGGCTGTCGCGGTGGGGTTTTGTGGCATTGCGGCGGGAATCCAAAGCGTTCGCGGTGTATCGCGACCAGCTTAAGATCCGCTTGCCGAACGAAATGCAGCGCGTCCGCAACCTGTCCGGCGGCAACCAGCAAAAGATCGTGCTGGCCAAGTGGCTGGCGCGGCAGTGCGAGGTGCTGATTTTTGACGAGCCGACGCGCGGCGTCGACGTCGGCGCGAAGTATGAGATTTACCTGCTGATCAACCAGCTCGTGGCGGAAGGAAAGTCGGTGCTGATGATCAGCTCGGAGTTGCCGGAAGTGCTGGGTTTAGCGGACCGCATCCTGGTGATGCACGAAGGACGCATCACCGGCGAGATTGCCAACGCTCGCGCAGCGACTCAGCAAGACATCATGGCTCTGGCGATACGTTGAGGATCCAGGCCTGCTAACGATCATATGACTATGGAAACCGAAAAGTTGACCACCGGCCGCCGCGTGCGCACCCAGTTCATGGGCATCGTCAGCTACGGCATGCTGCCCGTGCTGCTGCTGTTGTGCATCTACTTCAGCGTGCGGACCTACTCGGAGCAGCAGCGCGAAGGGGCCGACGCGGGGCGAGCCTCCGCCGCGGCGATTCTCAAGCAGTTCGGCCCGCACCCCTGCGTGGTGATCGTAGCCCAGAAAGACAGCCCGCCTGAAGCGGAATTCGTGACGACGCTTCAGCAGCAGTTGCGCAGTTCGGGAGCCACCGTGGCCGCCACGTCCATTGGGGATGTGGGGGATGCCCGCCGCGCGCTCAAGACCGCAGTCGACGCTGGTAAGCCGGTGGATGTCGTGGCGTGCACGCAGGTGCCGGCCGCCTGGCCGTTGTGGAAGAATCTGGCAAAGGATTGGCCCAACCTGGGCAAGCCGAAGATCATGACGCCGCCGACGTACATGTGGCCCAACTTCTTGACGCTGAGCAACCTGAGCAATATTACTGAGCGGATCTCGGTCATAGCCATCATCGCCATCGGCATGACGATGGTCATCATCACTGGCGGCATCGACCTATCGGTCGGCAGCTTGATTGCGCTCTCGGCCGTCGTGTCAACGCTGCTGATCCAGAATGTTGGCGGGGGGCAAAATGCGACGCCCATGGTGATGATACTTAGCTCGTTCGCCGGAATTGCCGTCTGTGGCTTGATGGGGCTTTTCTCCGGCGCGATGGTTACGGTGTTTCGATTGCCGGCGTTTATCGTGACGCTGAGCATGATGCTAATCGCACGGGGAATCGCCCAAAAGCTGACACACAGCGAAGCCGTAGCAGATGTTCCTGCCTCGTATAAGTGGCTGGGATTGGGCGCGGATTTATTCAACATCCCAAACTGCGTGGTGTTGCTGCTGATCCTGTATGCAGTGGCGTATGTGTTGATGCACTATACGGTGCTGGGAAGGTACATCTATGCCGTGGGAGGGAATAGTGAGGCAGCCCGTTTGTCTGGCGTTCCGGTTTTGCGAGTAATCATTTTCACCTATGTTCTGTGCGGGCTGCTATCCGGCGTGGGGGGTGTTGTCTTGGCATCAAAACTCAAGAGCGGCTCAGCGAATTACGCTCTAATGTACGAACTTTACGCGATCGCCGCCGTCGTAGTTGGTGGGACTAGTCTGGCGGGAGGCGAAGGCAAGATCCTCGGCACCTTGATCGGCGCCTTGATCATGGCCGTTATTCAAACCGGCATGCTGCTGACAAATGTTGATTTGGATACACAGAATATTGTGCTGGGCGTGGTAATTTTGTTGGCCGTGCTGTTCGACGCGTTCAAACGGAGCGGATTTCGGTTTCCCGGCTTGCGCGGGGAAGCGAATTAGGCAGTCTCGCTGCTTTGTTGGTCCGATACCCACATGACTATCCTGATCGGCATCGACATTGGCACGACCACGATCACCGCGCTGGCGTTCTCCCCGGACGCCAACCACGCAGTCAGCGTCCAGACCGTGGCCAACGACGCGCGGCTGATTGGTTCCAGCGACATCGAAGGCCGCTCGGAGTGGGACGCCCAGCGCATCGCCGAGCGGTCGCTGGCGTGCCTCGCCGCATTGGTCAAAACCCTCGGCCCGCGCGCCAAAGAAATCGCCGGCATCGGCCTGACGGGGCAGCAGCATGGCGCCGTCGTGCTCGACGCGGGGCATCAGCCGCTGACGCCGTTTATCAATTGGCAAGATCAGCGCTGCGCGGAAGTCGATCCCGCCACCGGCCGGACGTTTATCGAAATGGCCAATGCCCGGCTGGGCGAAAGCGTGTCTCGCCGCACCGGCTGCCCTTTGGCGACCGGCTTTCTTGGGGCGACGCTGTTCTGGCTCGCCCGGCACGACCTGTTGCCGGCGTCTAGCAAAGCCTGCTTCATCGCCGACTACCTGGGCACGGTGTTGACCGGCGAGCCGCCGGCGACCGATCCCACGATGGCGGCCAGCGGCGGCCTGTGCGACGTCGCGCGGCGAAACTGGGACGCGGAAGCGATCGAGGCGCTGGGGCTTAGCCCGTCGCAGTTTCCAACGATCCGCGAAGCGAACGAGCGGTTTGGCATCGTTTCCAGTGCCATCGCCCAACGGACGGGCATCGCCGCGGGCGTGCCGGTCTTCGCGCCGATGGGCGATCAGCAGGCCAGCTTCCTGGGGAGTGTGGGGGATCGGCTCGCCAGCGTGCATCTCAACGTAGGGACCGGCGCCCAACTGGCCGTTTGGACCGACGCTGCGCCGTATATCCCGTCGCTGGAATTGCGCCCGTTTCCACTGACCGGGAATCTTTTGACGGGTGCCGTGCTGTGCGGCGGTTGGTCGTATCAATTGCTGGATCGTTTTTTCCGCCAGGCAGGAGAGAAATTGATGAGCGTTGCCGCTGGCCAGGCGCTGTACGACCAGATGAACCGCCTGGCGGCCGAGGTTCCCGCGGGCTCGGACGGGCTCGTCTGCGAGCCGCTGTTTGCCGGCACCCGGGCCGAACCGCGCAGGCGCGCGGCGTGGCACAACGTCTCGCCGGACAATTTTACGCCAGGGCACTTTGCCCGCGCACTGCTGGAAGGAATGGCCCGCCTGTTTCACGCGGAGTTGACGCAGGTTCGCCGCGAGGTGCGCCGCCCGCTGACGAACCTCATCGGCACCGGCAACGGCCTGCGGGAAAACCCGCTGCTGCGGTCGATTGTCGCCGCGGAGTTCGGCCTGCCCATGAGCGTCCCCCGGCATCGCGAGGAAGCCGCGCTAGGGGCCGCGCTGATGGCGGCCGTCGGCACGGGCGTGTTTCGCACGCTGGATGAAACGGGGGCGGTGCTAGGCGAATAGGTGGCGTAAAGCGCGGGTGCCTGGGGCTGAACGAAGCGCAGCGCAGTGAAGCCCCAGACGTTGATCCGAGTGGTTGAAGCGATGTCTCGCAGCAGGGCAACGTGTTACCCTCCCCCGGCCCCTCCCTGAAAGGGAGGGGGGTTCCCCACGGGGGCAATACCAAAGATCTGGAGCGTTGCCCCAGCCACCCGCCAACTATCCCGCCTACTTCAACGGCCGGACCTCAATCGAATCAAACCGCACGTCCGCGTGATGGCCAGAGAGGAACAGCCGGTCTCCTTGCAGCTCGGGCGTGCGCGTGAGCATCGTGCGGCGGTTGTCGATGCAGATGTCAATCAGATCGTTCTTGAGCACAATGTCGACCGTAAACGGCTTGTCGAGTCCTTCGACCCCTTCCAGCGTGCGCATCTCATTGGCGAATCGCGGCGGCGAGAGGGGCTCGCACAGCTCGACCTTTTCGATGCGCGGTGAAAAGCGGAACTCGTTCCCCGCCGCGTAATCCCCCGTGCCGCGCACGCCGATGCTGAAATACGACGCGCCGGGCTGCGGCGTGACCTTCATCGTGATGCGGGCATTGTGCGGCAGCTTGCCGAGCGCCGCGACCACCTGGCCATCCGCCGCGTGGATCTCCACATGCTGGCCGTCGCCGGTCGCACCGGGCGTGATCGCCTGAAACGTCAGATCGGCCCGATCGCCGGTCGGCGGAATCAACTCCGTGGGGTATCGTGTGGAGAGGGTGCCATCGGCAGCCTGCGCGACCTCGCGGAACACGGCGTTGCCACCCCAGCCGTCCTTGCCGACCCAGGCGGCCGCAATCCGCCGATTGTCTTTATACGCGGCGGTCTTGCTGACCCCTTCCATGGGGCCGCCGAGCATGTCGTTCTTCGGCCGAGTCCAAGGGCCGAGCGGATTGCGCGACATCCGATAGCGAGCGGTGATGTGATTGCTGGAGATCAGGTAGTACCAGTCGTTCCAGCGGAAATGGTCAGGGCATTCCGGCGCTCCGGTGTAGCCGGGTATGTAAAACGGATCGGGCTTCAAATCCCAGCTTCTCAAGTCGCGCGACACCAGGTGCGCCAGGCAATCGCCGCGCCCGGCCAGGCTGTATTTCTCCAGCCGGGCAGTGACCAGCATGTGATACAGCCCGGTCGATTCGTCGCGGAACACATTCGGATCGCGAAACGGACCTTTGACGTACGGCGGCACGGGGCCAGCGAACGGATTGGGCTGCGTCTTGGTGAAGTGGATGCCATCGCGGCTGGTGGCCAGGCTCAGGTATTCGCCCGAGCGGTCCGCCTTGCGCGTCGCGTAGAAGGCGTAGTAGGTGCCGTCATGCACTGACATCGACCCGGTGCAGATCGAACCTTCCCACTGCTCGGTGATCGGCACCACGAGGCCCCGATAATCCCAATGTACGAGATCCGTGGTGGCGACGTCGGCCCATTGATGGGCGCCGAGCCCGTTCTTGCTGCCGTGATGTTTCTTATCGGCCAGATGGAGAAAGTGGTACATGCCGTCGTGAAACATCGGCAGGCAATCTCCCACGTTCCAATCGGGATGGTGCGGCCGATAATACTGCATCGGCACGGCCAGCTTCTGCTGCAGCTCCGCGCGCCGCGCCGCCACCACTTCCTTGCCGCCGGAAAGAGTGTCAATTTCGTCGGGCGACAGCGCACGATTCCAGATGGCCACCGTGTCGATCAGTCCATGGAATCCTCCATCACCACCAATCAGCGTTGGCGCCTTGGCGTCCTGAATAATGTTGCCGACGAGAAAATCCTCGTCCTGCCATTGGCCGTCGACAAAGAGCTGTACCTTGGCGCCGTCGCAACGGAGCACGATATCGTGCCAGGCGGTCGCGTCGACCAGGTCGGTCGGTACGCGCATCTGCAGCAAGGAGTTGTTGCCGTCGGTGGCCAGATTGGCGCCGAGGATCATGCCGGTCGACGCGTCCGAACCGACGATCCGATACACCGGCTTGGCCGGCCCGCTTTGCCGCGTAATCAGCGGACCCTTCCACTGGCCCGAGGGATCGCGGGCCCTGAGGTAGACGCTCATCGTGCGCGGGCCGAGGTCCAACTCTTGATCGGCCCCATGCCCCGCTTCAAGAAAACCTCCGTCGAACTTCGCCACCAGGCCGTCGCCGCCGCGTGCTCCCTTCTTGCCGGGCAACTTCACGCCGACCGCGACCGCTCCATGCAGAGTCAGAGCGCTGTTCTTGCCAGCCGAATCCTTGAGATCGGCCATGTTCCAAACGGCGACAGCATCGTCCAGCGGTGCCCGGCTCTCCGCGGCCTGAAGCTTCGGACCGACGTAGAAGAGCGCCAGGGCGATCAATACAGCCGGCGCGACGGAAAATCTTCGGAACCGACGAGACATGACATTCTCCCAGGTGCATTCGCGAGATGACTTAGTCGCCCGATTCACCCGATTGCTGCCTCACCAAGAAACGAGCGGCAGCCGGCGGCGTTCTGGTTGGGGTCCGGGTTGTGCTGGTAGTCGCGGGTCATTTACCACGGCTCCCATTTAAGCTTCTGGCCGCTTGGTCGCTCGTCGCCTCGGCCACACTGCATCCTAAATCTTTGGCCGCATCTCTGGCACTTGGCAAATAGAATTTGGTCCCCGCCTAAACGCTTTCCGTTCGCTGATCGGCGAGTAGACGTTAACCGCCTAGAATCGACATTTAAGGACGCGCCACATTGCGGACAGGTTGTATCGCTCATCACCACCATCCTACCGCGCCAACCGCAGTGATTCACTAGAATCTGGCTTTCAAAGTGAACCACTACCCGGCAGCCCTTCGCTCGGCAGCAGTTTGGGACGGAGCCAGCGGTCTTCAAAGAAGCCAGCGGTTCCTTTTTCCTGCAGATCGGCGAAGGTCCAACTTCGGCCGGAGAGCGGCGTCAGATCGAGACTGCGCCGCGAGAGAATACCCAGGGCGATCTCCATCATCTTCGTGTTGCAGCCGCTCGTTCCCAGCACGCCGGCGTTCTTGTAGTGCCACACGCCACTTTCCACCTCGCACGGGCCGCGCGTGCCGGCGAAGGTGAGCAGGCGGCTGCCAGTCGGCGCCAGCAACTCGTGCGCGACTGCCACCGTTTGCGCCCCGCCGGCGGCCAGGATCACGTCGTCGAAGCCGGCGAACGCGCGGCCGTACGGATCGGGCGTGTGCGGCAGATAATGGCTCGCCACCGTGCTGGGGATCTGGCGATCTTCGTCAACCACCAGGCACGAGACGCGCGGATCGTTCATCAGCTTGAGGATCAAATCGCGCTTCTCTTGCGAACGAACGATGAACAGCACCTCGCGCGTGCCGCCAACTTCGATCACCGGGTCGTCCATCAGGGCCAGCTTCCCCGCCATGGCGGCCATCGAACCCGAGCCGATGATCAGCGTCAGCCCGCCGGGCATCACGCCGCGCTTCAAGATGCTGCCGCGGTCGTCCTGGCCAATCTCGTGTGTCGATTTGTGGAAGCAGTCCAACAAGCAGGCCAGCGGCTCGACCAGGGCGCCGCTGATCGAGTCGATGCTCTCGGGCACATGCAGCACCGAGCCCGAGCAAATCACCTCCGGCCGGATCCGCACATATTGGGCGAACGCCCCGGCCTGGTTCATCGCCAGGTCGGTGATGTTGCCGCCCAGCAACTGAATCCCGCGCACGCCAGCGCTCGTTGCGGCCGGCGGATGATAATGGGCAATGCGCGACTGCAGGCAATAACGCCGGCCGACGGCAAAACCCAATTCCTGCGGCGACAAGGTTTCCCCCTGCCGATAGCCGATTCCGGCGGTCAGTTCATGCACCCGGCTGCCGATGCGGACGATCTCGACTACCGTCTCGTGCCCGAAGATGCGGCCCCAAAAATGATGGAGTTGGGCCCACAGGGCCTGCCGCTCCGCGTCATCCATTTCCGCGACGGCGTCGGCCAACGCCCGATAGAGCGGATCGGCGAAGTCGGCCACTGGCTGGCCCGACTCGAGCAACCGCACGTAATCGAGAAAACGCCGGCTGTCTCCCGGTTCGTCGCAGCCGATCAGCGCGCCCAACTCGACCAGCAGGCTTTCCTCCGCCTGATCGGGGCGGCCCGATTGAAAGATCTTCACGTCGGTGCCGCAGCGGTGGACGATCACCACCTTGGCCAGCAGGTCGTGGGCAGTACACACGATCGGCCGATCGGGGACGACGCGGTAGTCCCCCTTGCCGAAGTAGACCAAGGCGTGCATCGTGCCCGACGCTTCGATGGTGCTGCCATCCAAGGTTTGTCCAACACGCAGATCGGGCCAGCGGAAATGAGCGGCGACTTGAGACATGGTTATTTTAACATCCAAGGTTACAAGATTACGTTGACAAAATCAGATCACGCCACGTCCTGCCACGTTCCTTTGAGCCGTCCGTAGCCGAGCGTTCCCAGCATTTCATAACACACGTCCGCCACATGGCGGCGGCGAACGTCGTGGGTGAAGCTTTCCGAGTTGATCCACAGGTTGTTTTTCTCCAGAACGTCGGTCTCGTGGTCGCGGAGAATCTTGTAGATCCGCTGGCCGGCGCCGACCGCCATGGCAGTGTAGAAGTTCACTTTGCAGATGCCGTCCACGGCGGTCTGACCCACTTTGCCTCCCAGGCAGGACGAGCCATGCAGGGCCATGATCGGGCCAAGCTGGTCGCGGATCGCCTGGGCGATTTCGCGCTCGTAGCGGCGATCGGCCGTGCCGGCGCCGACGCTGCGATGCTCAGTTCCCAGGTTGGGGACCACCAGGTCGATGCCCGTCTCTTTGACGAACCGAATCACATCCTCCGGCTTCGATAACTGATCTTCTCGCGTCAGCCCCAGCCGCAGCACGTCGTTCGGGTCGTAGATCTTATCGGCCGCCCCTTCGACGACGACGCGCTGGCCGTACCGCTTCACGTATTCGGCCGTCAGCTTGATGTTTTCGTCGACGCTGAGCTTCGACGCGTCGTGCATGATGATCGCCATGCGGTCCACGACGCTGTCGTCGTGCAGCATCTTCAGGTCGCCGTCGTCGGTGATCCAGCCATGGTCGATAAACGGCAACAGGCAGACGTCGGGAAACGAGCCGCGCAGGTCTTGGTACACTTCGAGCGTCCGGAGCCAGATCTCGCACCCCTCGCGGACGTCGCCACCGTGGAAGCCGCTTAAGTCCGGGCCGGTGACGCAGCCGGTGCTGATCTTGCGAAACTGCGGATTATCTGGGTAGTTGCCCGTCATGCCGATGGCGATGGGCAATTGCTTGATTCCGAACTCCTCGGCAAAGCGCTGGCCGCCGAGCAGCAGACCCTCGATCTCCGCCGGCAACTCGCCGTTGGGGCTGAACAGGGCCACCTCGTTGCGGCGGCAGCGGTCGAGCAGGCTGAGCGTGGCTGGTCGTGAAGCGATTAGTTTCATGGAGTGTTCACTATGGGGAGGGAGGTTTTGCGGTAGGAGGGTAATTGCTGGGTGCCTGGGGCAACGCCCCAGTATTGTCGATCGGAAACCTGGGGCTGCACTTCGCTTCGCTTCGTTTAGCCCCAGGCACCCGATCAGTTATTCAATCGTCTCCGCTTTCGATGTTACGTGGGAATCGATCCGCCGTTGACGCCAATCGCCTGCGCATTGATGAAGTCGGCCATCGGCGAGGCGAGAAACGCGGCCAGCAGCGCCACATCGCGGGTGGCGCACGACCGCCCAGCCGGCGTGCGGGCGATGCGACGTGCCGCCAGCTCTTCCAGGCTGCTGACTCCCTCTTTTTGGCAACTCACGGCCACCAGCTTCGGATCGAGCCACGATCCGGCCGGCGATTCTCCCTCCGGGTAAATGTCCGAAGGGCAGATGATGTTGGCGGTGATCCCGTCGCGCCCCAACTCCAGTCCGGCGGCGACGCACAGCCCGTGCAGGAAGTACTTGCTCGCCGAGTACAGCGCCAACCCGGCGCTTGCTTTCAGGCCCGAGCCGGAGCCGATATAAATCAGCCGACCCCACTTCGCCGCCCGCAGCCTGGGCACCGCCGCCCGCGTGACGTTCAGCGCCCCACGGATATTCACCGCCAGGGTGCGCTCGATATCGGGATCGGTCATTTCCTCTAACGCGCCGGGGAGCGTCAGCCCGACGTTACTGACCACGACGTGCAGGGCGCCGAAGGCGTCGTCAATCCGTTTTAGGGCCGCTTCAACGGCATGCGTATCGGCGACATTCGCGGAGACCCCAATTCCGCCGAGGGCCGAGGCCACGCGTTCCGCCCGAGCAAGGTCGGCATCGAGCACTGCCACTCGCGCCCCTTCGGCATGCAGCTGGCGGCAGATCGCCTCGCCCACTCCTTGGCCGCCACCGGTGACCAACGCCACTTTGTCGCGAAGCTGTAGATCCATTCCGGCGAAGCTTTCGATGAATGTTTGGGCCTTGGCGAAGGAGCCAGGACGGCACCCACGCGGTCGGCGGCGTGACAAAATAAGGGGTATTAGAAGACAACGGGCAGGACTGCATTTTAACCGGAGCGAGCCGACTCGGCCAACCGCAGGCGCAGGCAGGAAATCCACTTCACAGTGGGGCGACCCCTCGGTACCAACACTCGTTGCCAGGGGGGGATTTCTAACGCAATCGGGGGGAAACACGAAGTCGGCACCCGCCGGCCAGGAAAACAGGTAGGTGAAGCAGGGGGTAGGCTGCCTACGGAGGTGTGCTGACAGTTTGAACGAACGGCTGCAAGCGATGAGATGGTTTGGTGCTCCAGCGAATAAGAGCGTTTACAAATCCCCCCGTCGACTTCTGAAATTCGTCCATTACAAATCGTGGCACACAGAGACGAACGGGCCGAGGCTCGCTACGCTCGATGCCAGGAAACTCGTGCCCGTAGACCTCCAAGTGGGGGCCGCCGCCCCAGGGATCGCCGATGAAAAAGGCAATGACGAACTTTTTGTCCTGCGAGCAGATGCGAATTCGCCATTCATCGTGGTACCAATGATAGTACCTTCCGCGACATTCAAAGCGTGTACGTCTTTTCTTGCGTGCGCCCATAGAAACGACTTCCGTTCAAACTGTGCCTATTGTCCCGCCGTCCCGCTCGGCGCGTCGTTCGGCGGCGGAGCCGGGTTGGTCAGCGGCTGGTTCTTGGCCTGCATGTCGCGGACCTGCTTGAGCAGCTTTTCTTTGTAGGCCCGCATTTTCTCAGGATTGCGGTAGCGCTCGACCAGATCCCCCTTGGGCGGGTTCCACAGCGACCACTCCTGACGAAACGCGGCAATGGCCGCCAGTCGCTGTTCTTGCGGAGCGTTGGGGTCGAAGCCGAACGACCGGCCCATCAGCCGCACGATGTCTTCCCCCGCTTCACCGCGAACTTGGGCGTTCTCGTCATCCATTCGATCGAGCAGCAACGGCACGAGGTCGATGTAGTATTGCACGTTGTTCCGCTCCGCCAACTCTTGCAGCCGACGATATGCGGCGATCGCCCCCTGCCGCCGCTCGGGCGCGTCAGTCCCCCGAAAGCGGACGCTGATTCCCACGATTTGCTTGGCAGATTCATAGGCCTCGTTGCGCACCTCCGGCGTGGCGTCGTCGAGCGCGGCGATGACCGTGGGCATCGCCTGCGCGTCCTTGCGGCGCCCCAACTCGCGCACCGCCGCGATGCGGCGCTCCTTGGTGGCAGCACCATCGACTGCCAACGCGCACAACGCCGCCGGGTTGGCCGGCAGATCGTGCGAATCGCCCGCCGCCTGGCCCCCCATGCGCGGCAAGCTCGACTCGTCGGCCACCGGATGCGAGGGCAACGGCGCATCGCTGCGGCTGCATCCCAGCCACGTTGCGGCGAAGAGGGTCAAGAGCAGTCCCCTACTTCGACATATACATAGAATAACTTGGGTAATGTCGCTCAAAAGAAATAACCTTTCACTATTGCAATATACCGACGCAAATCTGCCTCTCCTTCAATATCAGCGTTTATAACATCCAAAAAGCGAGCGATTGCCTAATGCTGGAATCGGTTGAGAAACAGGCATCTCAAAGTCTCTTGGGCGAAACTCGCGGAGTGCCGTTTGAATATCCGTCGGCAATTCTTGGAAAGTGGTGTATTGCCGGCTCATTTTCTCGTGTTTGTCCCGATTTTATGCCATACAGGTAAAAGAAAAAAATAGCCCAGCCCCCCTCGATCAACTTCCCATTTTCTCTCCGGGAAAGGGCCGGGGGAGGGCACACCGTCAATGCACTCACCGCTGATCCGGCTCATGATATGTTCTTCCCAAAGGGAGTCGAATTTCACTTTGGATCGGCGTTGCCAATCATCAAATATTATTTTCACGGCGTGCATGGATATCCGGGAATGGTCCCGAAAGCATCTGGAGTCAAATGTAGAACGCAGGCAGATTGCACGTTGTTAAAGTGGTCGAGCGTCCCCACTGGACGTCCTCCGCCTACTGGATCACAAGTGGTTATCGTGTACCAACTGGCACTTCCGGCTTGCACAGCCTCTAGCTTGACGGAGCCGTCTCCTTGTCGCGTGCATTGCACCAAGCAGTTGATTACGGGTTGAGGAGGCTTTCGTCCGTCGAAATAAGCGATCTGGTAGGTTGTGGTCGATTGCGGGATCAATAAGACGGTTGCACTGTCCTGCGGGTCCAAGGGCGAATCGCTCCGCAGAGGTTTCACGCATTCGCATGTGGGTCCGCACTGGCCTGAATTGATCTCCCAAATCCATAAATCGGCCACCTCGGGAAATCCGCTGACCGGGTCGTAGCAGGGCTGCGGAGTGGTCGGCGGTGGCGGGCAAGTAGGCCCGCCTGTCGTGGTGCCGCCGGTGGTGCTGCCGCCAGTCGTCGTGCCGCTAGATGCTCCGCCGGTGGTGGCGCCGGTCGATGTGCCGGACGTTGCATTTCCCGACGTTCCGCCACCGCTTGTTGCCCCGCCGCCCGTGGTGGGACTGCCGGTTGTAGCCGGCGCGCTGGTGGTGGTGCTGATCGTCGTCATTTGTCCCACCGCCAAGCAGCCCGCCAGGGGCGAGCCGTAGTCGCGGGCCGGCTGCCAGAATTGCTCGTAGTTGGGGCAATACCTGGGATCGATGGCGCCGGGATCGTACGTCTGCACGCTGCCGCCGTTGAGCGTGACATTCTCGCGCAAGAAATGCCGGCCGGCATATTGCACCGGCCAGGTGGCAGTTAACTGGGCCATGGTCTGCTTGACCACCTTGGCCTCCGTGGTCTTGTAATCCAGCAGCACGATTCGCCCGCTATCCTGGCTGAGCATCCGCGAGACGCGGCTGTTCATCCCATAGCTCGACGCGGCGGGAGGCGGCACATCGTCAGGGCAAAAGAACATCTTCCCCCCGCCCGGCACATACGCGGCCAGCCGCGTGGTCCAGTTGGACGAATCGATCTGGCTGGCGGCGGGCAACTTGCTATTGGCGATCGAGAAGAGCTTCCAAAGCTGGGCCTGATTGCTGGCGCACTGCGCTTGCCGCGCCTTCGCCTTGGCACTGCCAACCGCCGGCAGCAGCAGCGCGATAAGGATCACAATCACCGCGATGACCACCAGCAGCTCGACCAGAGTAAAGCCGCGGGTGGATGCCGGCCGCCGCAAGCGTCGATCGTGTTGAAAAATTGCTGGCTGAAGAAATGCGCGTCGAAAAATAAAATGATGTCGAAAAAAATTGCTGCCGTTGCACGATATCTTGTGGTGCGACTGACGCATCTTCTTGCCCCTGCTGTTCCGGCAGAACCGTTGCCCCAAACAATCACGCCGCTGAGCGATCCGCCGGCCCACCGCGCGCAATCCTAGACGCCGGTAGTTTGTCAGCCTCCGGCGGCTTCCGCGGATGTTATGTTAATCACTTAATCACGATTTGTTAATCACTTTTATTTCAATTTTCTTTGGCAGCAGCGGGGTTGGAGAAGGGGCCGAGACGGCAAGCCCGCAGAAATAGCCCCGGGCTCCGCCCGGGGGTTGCGGGGCGGGAAGGGCTGAGAATGGTGTGAAGATGTGAAAGGGCCGCCATCGCCCTAACTGCTCATTACACCCGGGCAACACCCTCACCGCCAAAACTGACAGCCGACAGCCGATAGCCCCTGCTTACACCGGCGCTTCGCTCTCCGCATAGATCTGGGCAAACTGCTTCGCCGCGCGGGCACGCCAGTTGCCGCGATGGTAGCCGTAGCCGGCGATCAGCGGCACGGCCAGCGTCGCCTCCGAGAAGACCATCTGCTCGAACGTGGTGTCGACCTTCCCCCAACTGGAGGCTTCCTTGAGCGTCGAGCTGGACAGGGCCCCATCGCGCACGTCGGCGATGGTCACTTGCACGGCGTACTTGTGCATCGGCGCGTCGTGTCCCAGCAGGTCGGCCGCCACGACAATGTCTTGCGTAAAGTTCTTCGGCACGCCGCCGCCGATCATGAAGATGCCGGTGTTGGGGTTCTTGATTTTGATCTGCGTCAGCTCGTAGAAGTCCTTGGCGCTGTCGAAGCCCACTTTCGGCTCGTTGCCGCGCTGGTGGATGTGGGCTACGATCCCGAGCCCGGCCGAGCAATCGGAAAACGCCGGGCAGAAGATCGGCACCTGCTCTTCGTAGGCGGCCAGCACGATCGACTCGCGATCGCGGGCATGCTCCGCCAGGTATTCGCCCATCTTGTGGATGAACTCGCGCGAGGAATAGGCCCGCGGCGGCAGATCGTCGGCGATCCGCTTGATGGTTTCGTCGCAGATCCGCAGCTCGTCTTCGTCGATCAACGTGTCGTAGATGCGGTCGATGTGCAGATCGCGGAGTGTGGAGTCGTCCATGCCCGCCTTGAGCCGCTCTTCGGCCACGTAGTGCCGGAAACCCAGGGCCTCGAAAAAATCCTGGTCGACGATGTTGGCTCCCGTGCTGACGATGCAGTCGACCATCCGGTTGCGGACCATCTCGACAAACACCCGCTTCAGCCCGGCGCTCACCAGCGACCCGGCCAGGCAGAGGATGATGCCGCAGTCCAGGTCGGCGAGCATCCGGTCGTAGATGTCGGCCGCGCGGGCCAAGTCGCGGGCACTAAACGCCATGTTCCGCATCGCGTCGACCAGCGGCACCACGTTGTGCTCGGTCATGTCGATATGCTCGACGGTTTGAGAGAGCAGTTGCCGCTTTTGCTTGAGGTCGGACATTCGGGTTCTCCCGCGCGAGGGTCAAGGCCAGGTCGCCATGTAAACTGAGACGCGCAAACATTCTATAGCACTCGCCGCCAAGGTCCAGTGGTCAAAGAGCCGGACTTCCGTCACACTAGTAGTCCGTCAAGGCAGAATTTTCGGGTGAGTGCTTTGAGTTACCCCAACGGGCCCGTTCGGGTGCATGCTTGTATAACGCTTGACAACTTAGAGTGGCCCGCTCGATGTCTTCTACGACCACGCCTGACAACACGTCGCCCGCCACCGCGGTGTTGCTCAGCGGTGGGATCGATAGCGCGATTCTGGTGGCCGAGTTGCTCGACGCGGGGCGGGTGGTGCAGCCGCTGTATGTTCGCTGCGGGTTGCGGTGGGAGCGGGCGGAGTTGGATCATGTCCGGCGGCTGCTTGCGGCGCTCGCTGGGCCGCGGCTGCGGGCGCCAGCGATTCTGGAAGTGCCGGTGGCCGATCTGTATCACGACCACTGGAGCCTCGCGGGCAATGAAGTCCCGGGGAGCGAATCGCCCGACGAGGCGGTCTATCTGCCGGGGCGCAACGTGCTGCTTCTGACCAAGGCGATGTTGTGGTGTCATCTCAACCGGGTGCCAGTCGTGGCCCTGGCCGTGCTCAAAGGAAACCCGTTTCCCGACGCGACGCCGCAATTCATCTGCGACCTGACGCGCACCGTTAACGAAGCAATCGGCGGCGCGGTTCGCATCGAGATACCTTACGCGATGCTGACCAAGCGAGAAGTCCTGCTACGCGGCCGCCATTTGCCGCTGGAGTTGACGTTCTGCTGTCTGGGGCCCATTGACGGGCTGCATTGCGGGAAGTGCAACAAATGCGCGGAACGGCAAAAGGCGTTCGCGGATGCCGGGATGATGGATCCGACGGTGTATGCCCGCACGCAAATGACCAATGACCAAAATTCCAATCTCCAATAACATTTGCGCAGGTTTTATTGGAGATTGGAATTTGGACATTGGTCATTCCCCTCCTTCTCCGTGTCTCCGTGGTAAAAATCCCGCCGGGCCCCATAAATCGCTGGTTTTTCGCGACTTTGTGTGGCGAATTCGCAACCTATACTTGCGCATCCCCCGCATTCCGTGGGGAAGCCTCGCCAGGTTTACCGGAGATCGGCCATGTTGTTGTTCGGCAAGCAGAGAAATCAGCAGATCGAGATTCAGCGGCTGCTGACGAAGATCATCAACGCCCATTGCCCGGCGCTGCATGCCGTGCGCGGCGGGCCGCGGGGCGAGGTGCGGGTAAATCTCACGCTGCCGGTGATCGTGATGCCGCAGGTGGGACGCGAGCCGGCCGCCGATCAGGCGTTCGTCACCGTGACCAAGGAAGTGTCGTCCAACGGACTGTCGCTCGTGCTGACCGAACGGATCAACAGCGACAAAGTGTTCCTGATCATGAAGCTCGAAAACGAGCTGAAATACGCCCGCGCCGAGATCAAGCACCAGAACCCGCTCGGTGCCGGCCTCTATCAAGCGGGCGTGCAACTGATCGAAATCATCGCCCCGGGTGATTACCCGCAGATGATGGGGATGACGATCTAGGGGGGCAGTCCGCTATCGGCTGTCAGCCGGAAGAGCATCGCGTCGCTCTGTCTCTTGCCACTCCAATCACTCACTAGCCCGACGCGCAAGCGAGGGGGCAAGGCTCTACGTCCCTCGCTAGCGCTTCGGGCTAGTGACTTGTTTGGCCATGCCGTATCGCATTGACGAGGCAACGCGTTACCCTCCCCCAACCCCTCCCTGAAAGGGAGGGGAGCTCCGCGCATCGCGCCGCTCTGACGCCAACCACCCGCTCAAAAGCTGACAGCCGACAGCTGACAGCCCCTGCTCAACCGTATTCCAGCCTCTCCGGCGATTGCCGATCGATCGCCACTTCAATCAGCCGCGGCTTGTCGTCGGCTAGTGATTGGCCCACGGCGTCGCTCAGCGCGTCGGGTTCGGTGATCCGCACCGCATCGACGCCCAGGCTGCGGCTTAAACCAACGAAATCGATCTCGGGCGAGGTGATGTCGAGCCCGAGAAACTTACCCGCTTGAGCTTGGGGCAAACCCATGCCGCGGGCCCCCACTTTGAGAATCTGATACTGCGCGTTGTTGCAGATCACCACGGTCACCGGAATCTTGTAGTGAGCAGCGGTCCACAGGGCCTGGATGCCGAACATGGCCGCCCCGTCGCCGAGGATCGCCAGCGTCGGCCGCTCGGGCCACGCCAGCCGCACGCCCAGCGCACAGCCAAGCCCCCAGCCTAAGGCCCAGCCTCGATGGCCAAAGTAGGAATCGGGCCGCCGGATCGCGCCGAGCCGCTCCAGCACGGTGTTCGTGGTCGTCACGGCTTCTTCGACGATCGCCACGTTCTCCGGCAGCACGCGGGCGAGGCTCGACATCAGCGTCAGCGGCGTCATCGGGCGAGCCGTGCGCTGCTGCTCGGCCGCCTGCCGGCACGCCTTCAGCGCGGCGGCATGTTCGGCCGCCAGTCCGGCTCGGCGGCGCTCGACGGCCGCCGCCTGCTCGCGCGAGATTTGCTTGACCAGAATTTGTTCCAGTTCGGCCAACCCGGACTTCGTGTCTCCTTGCAAGCCGACCGCCAGCGGATAGTTCTTCCCGAGTTGCCGCGGGTCTTCGTCCAGATGAATCAGCCGAATGTGCTCAGGGATCGCGCGGGCCGGTTCGTGATAGACATATTGCCGCAGCAGGTCCATGCCGCAAACCAAGAGCACGTCATAATCCTTGAGCCGCTCGCGAATCTCGGGCGACCACAGCGGTAGGCCGCCGGCGTAGTGCGGATGATTGGGCGAGAACCCAAGCCGGCCGTGCGTGGTGCCCGACTCGATGATCACGGGGGCGCCGATCCGCTCGGCGACGCTGGTCAGTTCCCCTACCGCGTCCGCTTCCAGCACGCGGCTGCCGCACAGGATGGCGGGCCGTTTGGCGGCCAGCAGCAGCTCGGCTGCGCGGCGCAGTGCGTCGAGCGGCGGCCGCACCGCGCGGCTCAGCGGCGCGGCGGGCGACAGGTCCAGCTCGGCCCGTTCCATCTGCACGTCCATCGGCAGCGACATGAACACCGGGCCGGTGGGCGGCGTCATCGCCACCTGGATCGCGCGGCGGACTGCGCTGGGCAAATCCTGAATGCGGGGGACTTCCACCGCCCACTTGGTCCAGGGGCGGGCGACGCTCACCATGTCGCCGCCGAGGATCGGCTCTTCAAACGCCAGCCGGTTGTCTTGCTGGCCGGCGGTGACGAGCAGCGGCGTCCCTTCGCGATAGGCGTTGTAGAGCATGCCCATCGCGTTTCCCAGGCCGCAACTGATGTGCACGTTGCACACTCCCAGCCGCTTGCCCGCCATGGCGTAGCCGTCGGCCATCGCGACGACGGGAATCTCGTGCAGGCCGAGGATGTATTGAATCGGCGAGCCGGCCGCCAGGGCGTCGGTCAGCGGCAGCTCGGTGGTGCCAGGGTTGCCGAACAGATGCCGCACGCCGGCGTCGGCAAGCATCGTCAACAGTGCTTCGGCTCCGGAGACTAGCATCGCCTGAATTTGCCTTTTGCCTGGGCCCATTGCCTGGAATCGAGGGATTTGCCCTTGCGGGCAAGTCGCTAGTGTAGGGTATGGGCGGGGCGGGCTCAACAAGTGAGTTGCCAGGCGCTAGCCGCGGGTTTAATCGCAAAACCCCAATGGGGTTTGATCCCAAAGCCCAAGGTTAGCGGCGTAGCCGCGCCACCCTAGGCTTTGAGATACAACCCCGTTGGGGTTGGGAGGCGGCCGAGCCTGGGCATGAGATTACCAACCCTGCCGCAGCAGGTCGGCCAGGCCGGCGTACAGCGTGTCGATCTGGCCCGTGTCGTTGTAGAGATGGCACGACACGCGCACGTAACGCTCCCCGCGGAACTCGATGATCGGCACTTCAATCTGCAGCTCGCGCCATAACGCGGCCTGCAACGCGCGGGCCTGTGTGGCGTCGTTCGTCCCGTCGCCGGGAAACTCACGGGCCTGCGCGGACAGAGCGGCACCGTTGGCCGGCGGCAAGGGGACGTGCGCCATGCTGGTGTACCACGCGGCGTCATCCGGCACGAGCGGCGTTTGGCCTCCCAAGGTCATCAGCTTTCGCCGCGCGTACTGGGCCAGCCAATGCGAACGGGTACGAAACGCCGTCAGGCCGATCGTGGTCTCCAGAAACTCGATCGCCGCCGGGATCGCCAGCCAGGCGGACGGATCGCAGGTGCCGGACCAGACAAACTCGTCGGCCCAGGTGGTCAGCGGCGTCGGTGGCACGCGGCCCCAACTGAGCACCGGTGGCCGGATCGACGCCTGCCGCCGGGGCGCCACATAGAGATACCCTGTGCCGAACGGCGCGCTAAGCCACTTGTGGCAACTGGCGGTATAAAAGTCGCAATCGATCGCGTCTGTGTTCACCGGCAACTGCGCCACCGCGTGCGGGCCGTCGATCGCCACGGCAATACCACGTTGCCGCGCCCGGCGGCAAATCTCGGCCACCGGTAGCGTCACCGCAGTGGGGGACGTGATATGACTGACGACGATCAACCGCGTCCGCTCGGTCGCGGCGGCCAGCAGGGCGTCGACCGTTTCCTCCGCCGTGCGAAACGGCAGCGGCAGTTCGACGGTCACCAGCGAAGCACCTGCACCGTCGCACGCCCGCTGCCAGATCCGCTTTACCGCGCCGTATTCGTGGTCGTTCATCAACACTTTGTCGCCGGCGGAGAGCGGAAACGAATCGGCCACGATGTTCATGCCCACGGTGGCGTTGTCGACGAACACCAGGTTCTCCGGCCGCGTGCCGACGAACCGGGCCAGCGCTTGCCGCGCCTCGTGCCAGGCGGGCTCGAACCGGCGGATAAAGAAGTCCATCGGCTGCTCATCGAGTTGATCCTGCCACTGCCGGCGCGCCTGGCGAACCGCCAGCGGCGGTGGGCCGAACGAGCCGTGGTTGAGATACGTGGTGTCCGGGCGGAGCGACCAATAGGCACGAACCGCACGCCAGGCGTCGTGGTCGTCAGGGGCAAGATCGAGTGGCATGAGTTTTCCAGGGGGCAGGCGGAACCTACGGTTGTCGCAAATATATCGGCGAACCCGGCCTCCGCACAATCGGCACAATCCAACCCGGCCAAATGTTCGGCACACCCGCGGGATACCGTCGCGGCCGCACGCGGGTGGAAAAAAAGCTAGCTTTGCGTGGGACCATCATAGGCGCGTGGGGAGGGGGACAAATTCCTTCCGCACGTTGTCGATTGGACCATGCAAGCCACTGTGGCACTACACTCAGTGGCAAGGCACTCAGCGGCAGGACACTCACACGATGCGCGCACTTGCGGATTGCCCGACGAACGACGCGGGCACCATGCAGACTAATCAAGTGACGCCCGAGGCGGCCACTCCGGCCCAGGCTGCGCCCCGCGCCCGCCGCGGCGCAGTGGCCGTCGAAGCGGCCATCGTGATGACCGTGCTGGTGGTGCTGGTGATGGGGATGTGGGAGGCGGGACGCCTCTTGCAGATGTCGCGGATTTTGGAAGACGCCGCCCGCGAGGGTGCGCGGATGGCCGCCGGCGGCACCAACAACAACACCGCCGTAACGGTCTCCATGGTGCAACAGGCGGTGAAGGACTACATGACGATGGCGGGCGTGCCGGCCGCGGCCGTGAGCGGCTGTCAGGTGACCGTCACCAACAACAGCGGCAATAGCTGGACCGATCCGACCGACGCCCAACCGTTGGATGAGATCACCGTCAAGGTGGTGATTCCGTCCGGCACGGCGTTCAACAGCCTGAAATTCATCTCCACCGCGTTCACCGGCATCACGCAGTTGTCCGCATCGGCACGGTGGATGTCGGCCAACGATTCCAACGTGACACTCAGCAGCCAATTGCCGTATTGAAGCACTGCCGGCCGAAGAATTAGCGCTTGAAGCAATTCCGAACATGAACCTCCACAAGAACACGACTGACCGTGCGATCACCCGCCGCCGCAGCCTGCTGCGGCGCAGCGGCGCCGTGACCGTGGAGGCGGCGTTGGTGCTGCCGATCCTGTTGATTTTTATTCTCGGGACGTTCGAGTACGGCCGCTACTACATGACGGTCCACTTGTTCACCAACGCGGCCAACGTCGGCGCGGCGTATGCCGCCAAGCACTCCAGCCCGATCGTCATTTCGGGCACCACGTATGGCAGCGCCACCTCGGACGTCACCAACGTCGTGAACCAATATCTCGTGGGGCGCTCGCTCACCGGCCAGTCGATCACCGTGTTTAACTCCAGCAGCACAGGCACCAATACCGGCGCCTGGAGTGGAACGGAAGCGGGAAAATATGTGTGCGTGCAGATCAGCGGCACTTATCAATTCATCGTGCCCGCGTTGTTGGGGCTGCCGGCGAGCACGACGCTGTCGTTTCAATCGGCCAGACGAAGTGAAGGAAACTAGCCATGCTTAGGCCCAGCAAAAATCACCTGAAGCAACCCGTACGGACGCGCAAGACAGGCCGCCGTCGCGGCACGGCCCTGGCGCTGTTTCTGGTCTGCTTGATTCCACTGATTGGCTGCGTGGCGCTGGCGGTCGACCTGGGCATGGTCACCGTGGCGCAAACTCAGCTCCGCGACGCGGCCGACGCTTGCGCCTTGGCCGGCGGGCGAACGCTCAACGGCGACTCGGCCAATAACAACAACTATTCCAACGTGCTCCCCAATGCGCAAAAGGTGCTCTCGAACGCCAAGATGCTGCAATCGACGCTCACCAACTCGCAACTCAGCGTCGACATCGGCCGCTACGTCTACAACACCAGCGCCCAGCAATTCGAGGGGCAATTCCCCGGCACCTCGGGCACCAACTGGAACATGTGCCGGGCCACCATCACGGCCAACATCAGCAGTCTGGCGTTCTCGAAGTTGTTCAATTTCTCGCTTTCCAACATGCAGGCGGTGGCCACGGCCGTGCATCGGCCCCGCGACATCGCCATGATCCTCGACTACTCCGGCTCGATGCGGTTCGGCAGCCTGGTGGGGATGGATCAATCCACGACCACGCGGGTTTCAAACAACCGCGATACGATCTACCCGGTGTTCGGCCACTACTCCAGCAGCAGCGCTGCCCTGCAGGGTGCGATTCCCAGCGCCCCATACGACGACGCCAACATCACGGCCACCACCAGCGACGGCCGGGCGCCGATCGTCCAGGACTTTTACACCAACGCCACCGGCACGGCGGCGTTTAGCGCCGCCGCCAGCAGCCTGGGGACCACCCCCGGCGGCGACAACTTCCTCACGACCAGCAAAGACACCACTTCCACCTATGCTCAAACCGTGGGCCAGGTGCTCAACATCGCATCGCCCACCAACTCCAGCCGCGATGCCACGTTTGAGACCAGCGGGTACCAGTCGTACAGCATGAACACGTCGTTCAGCAAATACACGCAGGGCCCGGGCTACTGGGGCAAGACGTTCTTCATCTGGCCCCCCGATCCGCGCGCGGCCAACGACTGGCGCAAGCTGTACTTCACCTATTACGGCACCAGCACCGCGATGGACGACAACTCGAAGCTATGGGACAGTTCCGGCAACTGGAAGGCGCCCAGCAGCGGCTTCTATTCCATCAACTACACCGCCATCCTGAATTTCATCAAAAACGTGGGACCGAATCCGTTCCCAGCCAAACTGCAGTCGGGGCGGATTTTGTACTACGACGCGATTCCGACGACCATCGACACCAGCGTCTGGCCGCCGACCGATATGAATCAGCGGTTCTGGAAGGATTACATCGACTATGTGCTGGGCGTAATGCAAACGGGCACCTCCACGTATCAGGTGATTTGCGATGGCAGCACCGGCCAGATGGGCTATGGCGTGGACTACACCTGGGGGACGGTGAAGATCACCGCCAACAGCACACTGACCGGCAGCCCCAAGCCGTACATGCACTACGCCGACAATCCCAAGCGGCCCAAGATGCATTTCTGGTTCGGCCCGCTCTCCATGGTCGACTTCCTGGGCAACTACAATCTGTGGTACACGGTCAATCCGGACTGCTCGCGGTTCTGTTGGTGGCCGGGCACGTGCCACGAGGCGCCGCTGTATGCCTGCAAGCTGGGGATCCAGGCGGCCCTGAACGACATCAAGACCAATCATCCCAGCGACATGCTCTCGATGATCATGTTCAGCACGCCCAAGACCAGCTCCACCGACACCAGCGCCGCGCGGTTCAATCGCGTCCGCGTGCCGCTGGGACAGAACTACACGAACCTCACGGAATCGCTGTGGTACCCTCCCGCCACGCTGGGCAACTCCACGGCCACGGTGCGCCCGTATGACGCGAACAACCTGGAAGTGCCTCGCGCCATGGGGGGCACGTGCTACAGCATCGGACTGATGCTGGCGTACAACCAGTTCAGCGGCAACTCCGGGCTGCGGACGTACAACACCGGCGGAGTCACCGGCGACGCCGGCGGCAACGGCCGCAAAGGGGCCCAGAAGATCATCATCTTCGAGACCGACGGCGCGCCGAACACCAACGCTTCGGCGTCGTTTAACAACACTGGCGCGTACCAGTCGTATTACTCGGTCCGCTACAACTCCGCCAACCCCGGGGGGAGCGAGTATCCCACCGGCGTGACGGGCTACAGCGACAACGCCTCGACGGTAACGACGCAGATCTACTCGCTCTGCACGCAACTGGCGGCGCAGGATTCGGCGGGGGGATTCAGCACCAGTTCGAAGCCGCTGCTGATTCACTGCATCGCCTTCGGCCCCGGCGTATCGACCGGGTTGCCGACGCTGCGGCAGATGCAAACGATCGGCAACGTGGACGACAACATGCCCAGCTACAAGATCATCGACGGCAACGACGCCACAATTGTGAGCAACCTGCAGATCGCAGTCGAAAAGATCCTGCAAGACGGAGTGCAAGTTTCGTTGATTCAATAGTTTCGCGTTTTCGCACGTTCGCGTTTTCGCGATAGCGTTCGTCCGTAGTCTGATTTCGTCCCGCCGATTCCTACCCCCACCTAAAACCCCCCGCCAGAATATCATGTCCCGCCCGATCGTAGAATTTCACGCCGTTAACAAGACCTTCCACACCGGGCTCGTGTGGCGGAAGCGAATCGAAGCGCTGAAGAACGTGACGCTCTCGATTCCCCGCGGCTCGGTGTTTGGCGTCATCGGACCCAACCTGGCCGGCAAGACGACGCTGGTCAAAGCGCTGCTGTCGCTCTGCCAACCGACCAGCGGCCGGATCGTCCGGCTCGAACGCCCGGCCGACGACCGCAGCACGCTCGCCCGCGTCGGCTACGTGCATGAGGCCCAGTCGTTTCCGCAATACCTCACCGCCGAGTCGCTCTTGTATTACTACGGCGGCCTGTCGTTCACGCCCGCCCACGATCTGAAGCGGCGCGTGCCGATGCTGCTCGATCAGGTGAACCTGGCGGACCGGGCCCACGAACCGATCTCCACTTATAGCAAAGGGATGGTCCAGCGGCTGGCGTTGGCTCAGGCGCTGGTGTGCGATCCGGAATTGCTGGTGCTTAGTCGACCGGCACCGCCGCGGCGGCAAGACCGTGCTGCTGGTCTCGCACAGTCTGTCCGACGTCTGGAAGCTGTGCGACCATGTGGCCGTGCTCCGCGAGGGGGAACTGAAGTTCGACGGCACGCCGGCCCAATTGGTCGACCACCATGCCGACGGCGTCCACCGACATAACGAAGACCGAGACAGTGAATACCGAAATAGTGACCACCGAGAAACGGATCCCGAGATTTCCTCGGAAGATTTGCAGGACGCCCTGGAGCCGATCTACGTCGGATCAACCACATGAGAACTCCCAACTGGTGCCATGCCGTTAGCCTGCTGGTGCGCGATACGTTTCGCCAATCGATCGCCTCGGGTATATCCTGGCTGCTGCTGACGATTAGCGCGGTGTGCATTCTGGTCTGTCTGACCGCCAGCGTGTCGGGCCCGACGACGCTGCGCACGCCCGACGAAAACGCCGACTTCCTCCCCCGCTTCGACCGCGACGCTCAAAACGCCAAG
>JAIOQB010000049.1 GCA_021413585.1 Planctomycetia bacterium | reverse complement strand
CCGCCGAACGAAACCGCCGGCCCAAGTGAATCCGCCGGCCCAGCCGGCGAGAACGCGGATTTGAAGAACTTCTTGCGCGGGTTGCCGTGAGACGAGTTCGTTAGGGGGTATTGTGGGGCAGCCGCACTAGCGGCCGGACGTTTTAATCGAATCAAGATCGATGAGGTAAGTATCCCCCAACAGCAGATCCAATTTTTCATCGGCTCCTGAAAACACCGTCAGTGGTGAAAACACGGCGATTTCATCTCCCACCTTGAGCGTCTTGAATGGATGCTCGGAGATTCCGCGGCCCAGGACGATGGAAGCCTTGGCATCGTGTTGAAAATAGGCGTAGCTGTCGTGTTCTCCTTTATCAAATCCGACGACTCGCCCATGCACGATCAGGGCGCGATCCCTGTACTGCGCTACGAAGTCCTTCGGTCCTTTGGCAAAAAAGCAATACGCGAACGAGCCCGTGTCCACGTTCAATCCGCCAAAGGGCCGTTTATCATCGACCAGCGAACAGAGCACCGCGCTCGATATTTTGCCATTCGCAGTTTCGTTGATGCTGAAGGTAAACACCAATCCGGTGAATTCGATCGTCTCTCCTTGATGGGCCTTTCCGAACTCGGATCTTTTTTCATAACCCTTGGGCAGGTCTTTGACGGCGAACTTTAATCCCCTGGTGGCCGCCGGCGGATCGGGCTTAATTTCCTGCTTGTCTGGCGCCACGGCAACGCTTTCTTTCTCCGTGGGCGAATCGGGATCTTTGACGGCGGCGGCAGTCGATTTGGCCGCCGCTTCTTTTGCTTTTGCCCGCGCCAGGTATTTCTGATCCGCACCGGACAACTTGCTGATCGGCATCGTGATTTCTTTGCCCGTGTCGGCGCGACGCAGGATGACGTTGTCTTCGTCGATCTTCACCAGCGCCGCTTTCACGGAATGCGTCCCTGAAGCGTCGTACCACAGCCGGGCTTTCGGCGCCGCAGGCTTGGCGTCCGGGTCATCGGCAGCGTGCGCAGGGTGCTTGGCCGATTTTTTCCTGTCAGGCGTCGGCGAGGGGGCTTTCTCATCCTTCGGAACGTCTGCCGGCGCCTTGGCCGGTTTGTCGTCCGCTGGCGTCTCCGGCGCGGGCTGGTCGAGCGCTTTGTCATCCGTCACCCGCAAGGTGATCATGGCAGCATAGACCCTGGGCTCGATATCGATTTTGATCGACCGCACCTCCGTCCCTCCCATGGCATGCAGGACGATGCCGGGATGCGCGCTGCTGGGCCCCCACTGCATGTCCTGCGTGCCGCCGAAGGAACCGGCGTGGAGAAAGGGTTGCTTCGGCTCGTCGGTCCAGAGCGCCGGCCGAGTGGCCTTCATGCCCCGGTCGACATTCGGATCGAAGCCGGGAATGGCCGCCGTGGTGCCGTCGAACCAGGCGGCATACCGGGGCTCGCGGGTTTCGCACAGCAGGATCGTTTCGGTCGGAGCGCGCAACGAATTGAGCGATCGCGTCGTGTAAGGGTTCAGCACGCCGCCATCGCCGTCGGCCGCGGTTGTGGCCTCGGCATTTTGCAGCACGGCCAGCGTGGTGGCCCCCACTGCTTTGTATTGCGACAAGGCGGGCTTCGGCCCGCCGGCGGCGAACTTGTCGTAGTCTGTGGAGGTGCTGTGCTGATCCGCCTCGAACGAAGGGCAATTGAGCACCTTGATCGCCGTCGCTGCCACTTTTTCATTCCCAGCGTCGAATGCATTGTGATCTTTGAAGGAGATCTGGTCGAAGAGATAGCCTTGCTCAATGTACGGCAACAGCTTCACCACGAAGCTGTACGGAGCCCGCGTGGCGGCGGTCCCCCCCTCCCCTGGCACCACCTTCTTCAGCGCGATCTTTTTGTCTCCCAGATTCTGCCCATCTCCATAGAACGCGGACGAGGGAAACCGGTTCATATTGTCGTGATAGATATGAAACGCCGTCGCCAGGTTTTTCATCCGGATGGCGCAGGACTCGCGACGTTCTTTTTCCCGGTCTCCCTGCATGGCAGGCAGAGCCAATGAAAGCAGCAGGCCCACGATAGCCAGCACGACCACGACATCCACCATGGACAACGCGCGGCGATGGCACTGCATGACGGCCCCCTTATTGCGATGAAGCTGCGAACTGCACGTGGCGATGGCCGCGAGTGAGAACGCGGTCGGAAAAAACTGCCCTCAAGAGTCCGGATTATACTACGCCGACGGATGCGAAGTAGAGGTTATTGGAACTCCAAGGGCATAAAAAGCTCCCAGAAATGGCCCCGCCAGGTGCCACTGCTGGCTTGCCCCAATAGTGTCCGGGATTTTCTTGGGGAAAAAAGTCTCGCGGGATTTCCAGAAAGCCCACTTGCGCCCTCGGCGCATCTTGTGCATATTGCGGGAATGGAGACGCATGCACAGGACAACTCGTTGCCTGATTGGCCGGAGCAGATTCTGGGAGGCAAGTACGTCCGGATGCTGCAGGGCCACTTGCGC
>JAIOQB010000048.1 GCA_021413585.1 Planctomycetia bacterium | reverse complement strand
GGCGGCGTTATCGTTTCCGCCAATGCCCTGGATCTACACCGGCGCGCTGGAAAATTATCCCCGGCTGGTTGATGCGTTGGCTCTGCGGCGAACACTGTGGGGAAATTCCGGCGAAGTGCTGCGCCGCGTGCGCGATCCGTTTCGAGTGGCCGAAGCGCTGCGAATGCCCGGGGTCTCGCCGCCCGAGGTGGCACGTTCGCTGGAAGATCTGCCGCGCGACGGGACTTGGCTGCGCAAGCCGTTTCGTGGCGGGGGCGGCCGGAATATCGTGCTGTGGGACGAGCAGGCCGGGGAGGTTGAACCTCGCACGTGCTACTATCAGCGACGCGTCGCGGGGCGATCGTGCGCCGCGGTGTATGTGGTGGCCGGCAGCGGGGCCGTGCTGCTGGGTGTTACGGGACAATTGGTAGGCACTTCATGGACCGGCGCCGCTGAGTTTCACTATGCCGGATCGATCGGGCCGCTGGATTTGTCGGATACGGTGCGCCGGGGCTTTGAGCGGATCGGCGAGAGATTGGCGGCTGACTTCGGGCTAATGGGGCTGTTCGGGGTCGATGCAATGGTCGCGGGCGAGATCATTCACCCCATCGAAGTGAATCCGCGTTTTCCGGCGTCGGTGGAAGTGCTGGAACGAACGCTAGGGTTTTCGGCGATTGGATTGCATGTGGAGGCGTGTCGCGACGGACGATTGGCCGCGCCGACTGTTTTGCCGACAGCGGGCTACGCCGGCAAAGCGATCGTTTTTGCCCGGCACGATGTCGGTGCTTTCCGGTTTCGGCTTCCAGTGGCGGCCGGCCAATTGCGGCTCGAAGTCGGGGTGACCGGCCAGCTTGGCGATTTCCGACATCATGCGCCGAGTCAGCAGCCCCAGCAGGTCGCCCGTCGGCTCCTGGTCAAAATACTCCGACAGGTCGAGCGGCGGGCCGATGGTCAGCCGCACTTTGGCCGGCATCACCATGCTGCTCCAAAACGTGCCGGCGTAGCGGGCGCCGTGCAAATAACAGGGAATGATCGGCACGCGGGCCTTGAGCGCCACCAGCACCGCACCCGGTCGCCCCGGCAGCATCAGCACGGGAGTTTCGTTGATACGCCCCTCGGGCAACATGCCCACGAGTTCCCCCTGCCGGGCGTAGCGAATCGCCTGCCGGGTGGACGCGGTGTCGATGCCGCCGCGGCGGGCGGCGATGCTGCCAGTGAACCGCAGCACGTTGCCGACCACCGGCAGCGGGAAATACTCGGCGGCCACCATCCAATGCACCACGCGCCCCGCCAGAAGCTGAATGAAGCAGGGATCGACCGAACTGCGGTGGTTGCAGACGATCACCGCGCCGGTGTTCGGCGGCACGTTGAGGTGCCCCACGATCGAGCACCGCCACAGCACCCTGGTCATCAGCACGTTGACGAAGTATAAGGCCGATTGCAGCGGCGTGTACGGGCTGCGACGCAACTGCACGACGATCCAGGCCGCCAGGGCCAGCGCAAAACCGACAAGTACCACCAGTGCAATCAGTTTCTCGCGCTCCCACACCCGAAGATTCCCCTGATGGTTCGACCAGCTTTGATGGATCCCGCCGCAAATCGTCAGCCCGAATGTGGTTGGGCGGCGCGAGACTGTCAAGTGGTTGCCGCACACCGGTGGGGGGCGAATGAGACTTGGGGGCAGAAATCGTTGAGTTTTTAGCCGAGCAAGACACACGCGTTGGAGTTTTCAGATGCTGCTAGGGATTATCAGCGACACCCACGGGCATGTGGAGTTTCTCCGCGGAGCGGTGGCAATGCTGGCCGAGTTTGAGGTGGATGAGGTGCTGCACTGCGGCGACATCGGCTCCACGGCCATCGTGCGGATGCTGGCGGAATGGCCTACGCATTACGTGCTCGGCAATTGCGACGACGACGAGGACGTGCCGGAGTTGCGTGCCGCAATGGAAGCGGCAGGGCACACGCTGCACGGGCGATTTGCCGCGCTGGAGCGGGGCGGCAAGCGCATCGCAATCATCCACGGCGACGATGGCCGGCGGCTGGAAGAGACGATTGCCGGCGGCCAGTTCGATCTGGTGTGCCACGGCCACACGCACATGGCCCGTTGCGAGCGGCGCGGCGAGGTGCTGGTGCTCAATCCCGGCGCGCTCTATCGCGCCAATCCGCATTCGATGGCGATTGTGGAGTTGCCGGGGCTGAGCGTGACGTCGATCAGCCTGTAGAGGGAAGCCGGAAAATTTCACTAGCCCGACGCGCAAGCGAGGGGGCAGCGGTTTTCGTTCGGCCCCCTCGCTTGCGCGTCGGGCTAGTGACGCCGCTTCGGGCTAGTGAAGCGTTTGCTAACCCGCCAGCCGCGTGATCCGGTTGATCGGCAGGATGTCGGCCGCTTCTTCTTCATGCACGTACTGCATGACGTAGGCGTCTTCCGGCGTGTCTTCGTAGTACGACCGCAGGACGCTGACGGCTCGAAAGCCGCTTTGGCGGAAGAAAAGCTGGGCGGCGAGATTGGTCTCGCGCACCTCGAGCACCACGCGATTGCGGCGCTGGTGCGAAAGCTTGCTCAACAGCTTGGCCACCATCTGGCCGCCGATGCAATGGCGGCGAAACGTGGGAGCCACGGCCAGGTTGAGAATGTGCAGCCGCGTCTTGTGCAACTCGTAGATCATGAAGCCCACGACCCGCTCGTCGTGCTCGGCCACCATGCCGATGCAGTTCCGCTGGCGCAGGCAGCGCACAAAATCCTCTTCGAACCAGGGGAATTCGAAGGCGGTCCGTTCGATCTCGAGCACTTCCGGCATGTCGCGGCGGATCATCCAGCGAATGTGAACGGAGAGTGCCTGTTTCTGCTGCGGATTCATCGGTCGGGCCTCCTTCCAAAAGAGTATCACAACCGCCACCACGTGCCAAGGCGAACTCGACGAAGCGACCGGACGGCGTGAATCCATCGGCCGCTGGGGCACCAATTCGGGGCGGCGAAACTGTCGGAACAGATGTTCACTGACAGCACGCAACGGAGCGAGACATGCCGACTCGTCCTTCTGTCCCAGGAGGCAATGAAGCATTGATGGGCAGTGTAACGGCATCATATCCCCGGCCGTTTCATGGCCCGAAATCAGCGCATTCAATCAACGATTCCTATTGGGAGCTTTGGTCCGAAACCGCTCAGGAAGACGGCCAAAAATCGTGTCTGATATACTGCATGGCCCCAATGACCGCCCCATCTCCCACACCCCGACGCCGCAGGTTTCAGTTCAGCCTGCGGGCGCTGCTAATCGTCACCGCGATCATTGCCATCTGGCTCGGCTGGTGGTCGTACAAGGCACGGCAGCAACGGGTGGCGGTGGCAAAATTGAGGAAGATTGGAGCCGACGTTTGGTACGATGTTGAGTGTCATAATATGATCATCCGGCCTCCACATCAGCCTGCTCATTTAGTCGAGTCGATGGTTGTGGATTACTTCGACAACGTCTGGCAAGTCGTTTTTTACTTAAGCAAAAGCGAAGGCCAGGAGATCACAAATTCCGACATTGAAGTCCTCGGAGATTTAGGCTCTCTAAGATCGCTCGATCTGCACCACACCGATTTCACCGATGCTGGCTTGGAACATCTCAAGCGTTTGAGACATCTAGAGCACCTAGTCGTCAACAACAACATTACCGATGCTGGCGTGCAGCACCTAAAAGGCCTGACCGCACTTGAGCAACTCGATCTCCGCTGGACGCAGGTCACCGATGCGGGCCTTGAACACCTCAAGAACATGACTGCCCTGTATTGGCTCGATCTCAGGGATACAAAAGTCACCGACGCCGGCGTGGCGCGTCTGAAAAAGTCGCTGCCGACTTGCACCATCGAACGCTGACCGCCCTGCAACCCATGATCGACTCACCATTCAAACCCAAACGCCGCTGGTTCCAGTTCCGCCTGCGGACGCTGCTGGCCGCCACCACGATCATTGCCATCTGGCTCGGCTGGTGGTCGTACAAGGCACGGCAGCAACGGGATGCGGTGGCGGCATTGAGGTTGATTGGGGCCAGAGTCGAGTATGACACCACGCTGCCTTGGACCGGCGGGATGAAAGCCCCGCCAAAATGGCCCGAGTGGGCGATGGACAGAGTTGGAGTCGATTATTTTTCCAGGGTGGACGTGACCACCCTGAATGGGACGATGTACGTGAGTGGCAAGCGAGTCACTGACGCCGGAGTGGAGCACATTAAGAATCTGACTGCGCTCCGATATCTCGATCTTCAGAACTCGGGGGTCACCGACGCTGGCCTGGAACATCTCAAAGAACTTAGGTCGCTGCAAACGCTTTACCTTGACAATACCACGGTCACCGACGCCGGACTTGAATCCCTCAAAAACCTCACTGCCCTGGAAAATCTCGGAGTCGGCGATACACAAGTCACAGATGCTGGTGTTGCCCGGCTGCAAAAGTCGCTGCCACATTGCAAGATACGTCGCTTCTCATACGCGATGCCATATCCTTTTAGTGGCCGATTCCCACCACGGCTGATCGTCTGGCGATATTGTTTCGTCGCCGACTGTCAGGCGCTGTCGAGCAGCGGGCGTGACGCCATGTAATTCTTATGCAGCTCGCGTAGTGCTCCGGCTTCACGCCAACGAGCGTATGCCGTGCAATAGAGTCCGATCGTTGGCTTTTTCATTCGGCACGTATCGGATGAGCAACTGCTCACGGGGATCCCGCTTCCCGCGCGCCAACCAACCGCCACGAAGCAAAGCCCGCCACGCCGGCCAGCAGCAGTCCCACGATCCCCGGCACGAGCAG
>JAIOQB010000047.1 GCA_021413585.1 Planctomycetia bacterium | reverse complement strand
GGTTGATTATAATAAATAGGAGATTCTGAAATCGGCTTTCGGCCGCCATGCTGGATCAGGCAGTGCCAACCGGCCCCGCTCCGTTGAGGTTTCCATGAAGCGCGTTCGCTATGCCCTTTATGCCTTGGTCGCCGTGGGGCTGGTCGCGGTGGCGACGGGGATCATTCTGGAAGGGGATGGCGCGAGGGTGTTGGCTCGCGACACGCACGCGGGCGGCGAGCGGTCGGTGGATCTATTGTCCGCTCCTTACAAGCTGGATCGAATTTACCTCTCGATGCGAGGTCCGCGGAGCAATCAACCGCGCATCGAACTCGCGCCGGCTGTAGCGGCGGAAAAAGCCGGGGTAGAAAAAACACTCTGGCTGACCGGCGTGGATGTCGACGTGGTGGACGCCGGCAACCTATCGGCCGTGTCGCGCGAGTTCTTCTGCCACGCCAACCTGACGCTCAATCCAGTGACGACCACGCCCGAAAAGCACAATCGCTCGTTCGCCGCGCCGACGCATGCCAACTGGCGGCTGTTCACGCTGGTGCCCGGCCGCACGAGCGTACACTTGCCCCCCGGTTTCGGCGTGCCGATCAAGAGCGGCACGCTGCTGGACAATTTCACGATGACGCTCAATCAGAATCCGGGCCAGCCAGAGCGCACCGTTCAAGTGAAAACGCGAATCTGGTATCGGCAGAACGACAGCACGCAGCCGCCAGTGCGGCCGCTGTTCCGCCGTGGGATCTATGTCTATCAGCAGCACACGCCGGTCGCGGGCAAGGTCGCGCCGGCGTCGGCTGCCGCTCCTCACCAGGGAGAATTGTGCGGCGAGGCTTGTCGAACCGACCAGCGAGGGCGGCAGGCGAGCACGTTTCTGGCTCGGACCAGGCAGGGGCTCGATACGCACCCTGGGGCCAGTTGCTGCGTCGAGAATGCGACGGTGGAAGGGATCATGGCCCAGTTCGGCCAGGAGAACACAGTGCATTGGATGGTCCCGCCCGGCAGCCATCGCTACCAAAGCGAGGTGACCCAACAGTTGGACCTCCCGTTCGACACCACCGCCCACTATGTGACGGGGCACCTGCATCCCTACGGCAAGTCGCTCAAACTGGTCGACATGGAATCGGGCAAGACGGTGTTTGAAATCGAAGCCCGCAGCTTTCGCGACCGATTGGGAGTGGAGTCAATCTCCGAAATCAGCAGCCGCGCAGGAGTGCCACTGCACCGCGGCCACCGCTACCAACTGATCGCCGACTACGACAATCCCACGAGTCAGTCGATCGACGCGATGGCGATCATGTACCTGTATGCCCTGGACGAAGCCCCAGTCAGCCCGCCGCCGGCGCTGGGGCGCGTGGCGCAGTGATTTGCCGATGGCGACGATTCTGTCATCGCCTTACCGGTCAAACCACTTCTGAATCGCGCGCACTGTCGTAGCCCGGCCCATTTGGCCAATTGCCGTGGTCAGGGGGATCAGCTTGGGGCATACCGCCACGCAGTTCTGGGCGTTGCCGCAGTCTTGGATGCCGCCCGGTTCCATGAGAGCATCCAGCCGTTCGTTGGCGATCATGCTGCCCGTGGGGTGGGCGTTGAACATCATCACCTGGCCGATGGCGTTGGCGCCGACAAACGACTTGTCGAACTCGGCCGCTTCGCGCTGGCGGAATTGCTCGTCGGTTTCCGCCTCCTCGCGCATCAGCTCCACCTTGGTGTACTGCGGGCAAGCGTCCAGGCAGCAGCCGCAGCTCATGCACTGGCTGAACGGATACGCGACTTCTTGCGCCACAGGGGATAGCCGCGGGCCGGGGCCCAGGTCGTAGTAGCCGTCGACCGGCACCCAGGCTTTGACTTTTTTCAGGCCACGGAAGAGGCGTGCCCGATCGACCATCAGGTCGCGGACAACCGGAAAGCGGGTCATCGGCCGTAGCTCGATCTCTTCCGGATTGTCGGCCAGCAGCTTGTGAACCAGGGCGGAGCACGACTGCCGCACCTGGCCGTTGATGACCATCGTGCAGGCACCGCACACTTCTTCCAGGCAGTTGCAATCCCAGGCCACCGGGGCGACGTCGCGGCCGTCGACC
This sequence comes from Planctomycetia bacterium, assembly GCA_021413585.1. Lineage (GTDB taxonomy): Bacteria > Planctomycetota > Planctomycetia > Pirellulales > UBA7805 > JAIOPX01. Next base: position 7,796 of record JAIOQB010000047.1, on the reverse strand, counting down.
GTGTGCGGTTTCGCGGCGATCCGCTGCAGCACGCTGATCACGTTCATGTCCGGCTCGCGCTCGACGCGAAACCGCTCCCAATAACTCCGCTCCCCCGGCGCGTCCTGCCGGAGAACGCGGACGTCGAAGAATTGTGGTGCGTCGTCGCCGTGGGAATCGCTCATGGGGATTTCAGATTGATGATTTGTGATTTCAGATTGATGATTTGCACAGGGCGAACCGCACCCTGAGGAACTCCCCTCCCTTTCAGGGAGGGGCTGGGGGAGGGTAACGGGTCGAAACCGCCATGTTGTCTTGCCTTCTTTTACCCTGTTCGGTTTGTGCTGAGCGTTTTCGCCGCGTCAACCTTACCCCTCACCTGACGGCTGCGCCGTCTTTCCTCTCCCCAAGGGGAGAGGGGGTGAATGAGGTACGCTCCGCGTACCCTACGGTTTTTCACTTCGCCGCCACGGCCGCCGGCCGCGCGGCCTTCGCCTCGCCGCCGTTCGATTCCTGCGGCGCGGATTTCGCGCGGGCCGCTTGTCGCTCTTTCCACGCTTGTTCGATCATCTCCGCGCCGACCAGACCATACATCCGCGGCTTGGGCGGGATCAGCGTGGTATCGACCGCTTCATAGCTGAGCTTGATCTGACCGGCGGGGCTGCACTCGGCGATCGTGCTCTTGAGCCATTTGGCCGTGTTCTCCTCGAACCGGTCGCACCACACTTCGGCCGCGGCACGCTGCTCGGCGGGCGTACCCTCCGGCAGGCCGGGCATCGTGAACTCAGGCTTGTAGTGGGCGCCGCGGCTTTCGTCGCGGGCCAGCGCCCCGTCGAGGATCGTGCGGGCCAGCGGCAGCATGTCTTGCATCGCCTTGGTGAACACGATGTTTTGATTGGTCCAGGTGCCCGTGTCGGAGAGGGAACACTTCTTGGCCCGCTCGGTAATCTCCTCGACCGTACCGATGGCCGCTCGCAGCACGTCGTTGTACCGCACCACCGTGGCCGACTTCGTCATCACCAGACCCAGTTCCTGATGGAGCAAATACGGGTTCTCGCCGCCGCGGCGCTTGAGCATCCGGTCGTGCGTCGCCTGATGCTCCTGCTTCGCGGTCTCAAACAACTTGGCCGGCTCTTCGGCAGCCGCTGGGCCTTTTTGATTCTTCAACAGCGACACGATGCCGGGGGCCACGATCAGGCCGCTGAAGATGCAGCTCAAGAGCGAGTTGGCCCCGAGCCGGTTTGCGCCGTGATATTGATAGTCGCATTCGCCAATGGCGTATAGATTCGGAATGTTGGTCTGCTGGTTGCGAGGGCTGCCGAGCTTCAAGCCCCCGTCGGCGGTGCGCTCGTAGTCAACCCACAGGCCCCCCATGGAATAATGCACGGCGGGGAAAATCTTCATCGGCACTTCGCGCGGATCGACGCCCTGGAACTTCTCGTAGATTTCCAAAATGCCGCTGAGCTTGCGGTCGAGCACCTCGCGCGGCAGGTGGGTCAGGTCGAGGTACACGCCCAATCGGTCGCGCTCGACGCTCAAACCTTCCTGCGTGCAGACGTTGAAAATCTCGCGGGTGGCGATATCGCGCGGCACGAGGTTGCCATATTTCGGATAGCGCTCTTCGAGGAAGTAATAGCGCTCCGCCTCGGGAATGCTCTTGGGATCGCGTGGGTCTTGCGGCTTGCGCGGCACCCAGACGCGGCCCCCTTCGCCGCGGGCCGATTCGCTCATCAGCCGCAGCTTGTCGGCCCCCGGCACGGCCGTGGGATGCACCTGAATGAACTCGCCGTTGGCATACTTGGCGCCGACGCGAAAGCAACGGCTGGCCGCGCTGCCGTTGCAGGCCATCGACATCGTGGAACGGCCGAATATCAACCCTGGCCCGCCCGAGCCGATAATCACCGCATCGGCCGGAAACGCGCGGATCTCCATCGACACCAGATCCTGCGCAACGGCCCCCCGGCAGCGGCCGTTGTCATCGAGAATGGGGCCCAAGAAGTCCCAGAACTCGAACTTGCGGATCTTGCCTTCGCTTTCCCAGCGGCGCACCTGCTCGTCGAGTGAATACAGTAACTGCTGGCCGGTGGTGGCGCCGGCGAACGCGGTGCGCTTGTAGAGCGTACCGCCAAAGCGGCGGCGGTCCAGAAATCCTTCGCTGGTGCGGTTGAACGTCACGCCGAGCCGATCCAAGAGATCGATCACCCGCGGCGCCCAGTAGCACATTTCCTTAACGGGGGGCTGATGCTGGAGAAAGTCGCCACCGTAGACGGTGTCGATCAGATGCTCCCACTCGCTATCGCCATCCTGGCGCGTCAGGTCGCTGACGCTGTTGATGCCTCCTTGCGCGCAGACGCTATGCGAGCGCTTCACCGGCGTGAGGCTCATCATGTCGACGTCCATGCCCAATTCGGCCAGCTTCATGGCCGCGGACAAACCCGCCAGCCCGCCGCCGACCATGATGACGCGATGTTTTGCCATCCGTTGATTATCCTCTATTTATTCTCAGCCGATTTTTCAGCAGGCGCGGGTGATGCCTCGCGACTGGTGGCCGTCCCCGCTGCGCTCGGGCTGGATCGCTTTTCCTTGTTTTCCGGGCTGGCTTCGATCTGGCCCGTCTGGATGCGGCCATTCCACATTTTATCCTCCTGGTGAACGGCCTCGCTGCGACGCGGCTCGCGACCGATCGACCACATGCCGAACTGGGCCGACAGACCAACCACCGCCACAAACAATCCAAACAGCCCGCAGATCACGTCGGCGCGCCGCTGGGCGGCCGGAGTGGTCCACACGCCCCAGGTGATGCCCATCGTCCACAGGCCATTGGCCAGGTGATAGACGCAGGAGAGGATGCCGACGGAGTACACGAGGTTGACCACAAACCCTTGCATCGCCTCGCCGGCGGTGCTGGCGGCGTTGTAGGGACGAAACTGGCCGCCGCCCAAAGGTCGCGTAACATGCTCCACCCACCACGACTCGTGAATCCAGCCCCGCATCTGGAACACATGCCACATGATGAACGCGAAGGCGATCATCCCGGTGGCCCGCTGCAACGTGTAGCGGATGTTGTTCCGCAGCGGATATTGCGACGTGTTCGCCGAACCGCTGGCGATAATCACCATACCGAACAGGGCATGAAACAACAGCGGAATGAAGATGAACACCCATTCCACCACGGGCAGCGCCCGGCCGAGGCTGTGGATGGTGTAGACGTTGTCCTGAAACTTGGCGGCACTTTCCAGCACGGTGGCGTTGGTCAGCAGGTGGACCACCATGTAGGCGCCCACGGGGATCAAGCCGCTGAGCGAGTGTAGTCGCCGCAGCAGGAAATCATGCCGGACAAGGAACGAATCGGCGGATTTGGCCGGCTGGTGCTGCTCTGCGCTGGTCACGTCAAACGGCGGATCGATGGTCCGCCCGGCTGGAATGGTCACTGCTCTGCCCGCCAATCCATTCGGCAGGTGGGGCTTCGTGGGTATGGGGCCGATCCGCAGGCTCGGTGTCGCCGATTCGCAGGCTCAATGCCATGGTGCGGCAACGTGCATTTCGGATCAGTCCCTGAAGTAGTATAGGAAGCGGACGGGGGAGAGAAAGGGGGACCGGGCGAGCGGGCGCGGCTGCGAGCCGGCGGATTGCTGGTGGATTCGCATTCTCCGGCCAATTGGGCCGCTGGAGTCCAATCCGAAATTCGCCCATCGCCTGCAATTTCGGCAGGTCGTGGTGGCCTGTAGGCAACGTCTGGCGACTGGAATAGAGCCTGGCTTGTCCAATCCGTGTCCTGCCGCAGTGACTTAAGCTAAGTCATATAATGCCTTTAGGCTAACGCAGCAGGGTTATTCGGCAGTCGAAATAATACATTTTGGCATTCCAATTGCGGAACTAAGATAGTACAGGCATTCCGGCCGGAAATGACCGGTCGTCTCCTAAACCTCCCAAGGGAGGGGGGCGAAGCGCAGGCAAGCGGATCGCAGAGGGTCGCATGGTGGTCGAGAGCGTCACTATCCCAGCGCCGATAATTCTGATCGCGGACGACGATCGTCTGTTTCGCGAGACAGTTCGCGGCGTGCTCGAGCCGTTTGGCTACCGCACGCTGCTGGCCGGCAGCGGCTCGGAAGCGGTCGACCTGGTGCGGCGGGAAGAAGTGCATCTCGCGCTATTCGACATGCACATGCCCTGGCTGACCGGCCTGGAAGCTCTGCGGCAAGTCAAAAATTTCAACGCCCTGCTGCCGTGCATCCTGCTCTCCGCGCAACTCGACGAAGCGCTGCGCCGCGAGGCGGAGGCAGCCCACGTGTTCTCCGTGCTGGCCAAGCCAGTGAGCCGGCTGGATCTGACGGGGGCGGTGCAACTGGCCCTGTCGCGCACCTATGGGCCAGCGGGGCCGTGGCATCCGCGCTAAGCTTCGCGCTATCGCGAGCCAACACGTCGGGTGCCTGGGGCAACGCCCCAGATATCATAGGAGAGGGACATGAAGGGTGGCGTGCGCGCTAAATGCAATGCGCGAATCGTCTTCCCGATTTCCTCTGATTATTTTCTGCGGGAAAGTTATTGACCGCAGCTCTTCCCCCGGTATCATGGCGGGAGCCGGACTCCTCGATAGAGGGGAGCCGCTCCACCTGGAAGCTATGGGGGCAGGATGGATACTGCTGCGATTATCGCCAAATTCGGCCGCCATCAAACGGCAATCGCTCTCCGGGCCAAGGACTATGGTCTTTGGTTTCAGGCGATGGCGAACTATGCCGCGCTGTCCGATGAAAGGCTGCGCACACTGGATATCGGCGCGTTGAATTTGCTGGCGGCCTTAGAACTGCCAGGCGCCGAGCGCGTCAAGATTCACGATGGAGTTCAAAAGCTCAATTCTTGGGCAGCCCAGGTTCGCGTCTACACGCAAGACCGCTGGAATCTGTTTGAACGCTCGCCGGAGCAATTTGCCAATTCGCCGGGCCAGTTTCGCATGATGGCGATGGTCACGTTCCTACAAAAGCGCCTTGACGTTCATTACAACCTGTCATTCAGCGAAGGGGATTACGACGGCACTGATTCCAGGAATCACTTCCTGCATGGAATCCTGACGGGCCACGGTGGAACATGCGTGTCGCTTCCCGTTCTTTACATCGCCATCGGACGGCGGCTGGCGTATCCTTTGTTCCTCGTCCACGCCAAAGAGCATTATTTCGCCCGCTGGGATGAGCCGGGCGGCGAACGATTCAATATCGAATGCACATCGCCTGGATTCCGCGCGCCGTCGGATGAGTATTTCCACAGCCGGCCTCGGCCGCTTAACACAACAGAGATCGAATCGGGTTGCTATCTGACGAACCTTCGCCCTCGGGAAGAGCTAGCGGCTGCTCTGTGCAGCCGGGCCGTCTGCTTGATGGAGAACCTTCGACCGGCCGAGGCGTTGCAGTCGTGCTGTTTGGCGGGCAAGCTCGCGCTTGAGGACCAAGATGTTCGCGGGTTATGGTCGAAGGCAACCGTGATGGCCAATGCACTGGAAGCGGCGAAGAAATCCGGTGGGTTGGAAAATTATGCCGAACTGGACCTGCGGCGCGTCGAAGTTCCCGACGGCAACGAATTTTTCGAACGATGGGCGGCCCCTTTGGTCCGCGAAGATTTGCAAAGACTTGCGTACATCCGCGACCGCAAAATTGCGCGAACAAATCAGATGCTAATCCGCGAATTTCACTCGGGCAATCATACGCGTTTCTCAACCAGCCATTCCTGAGGAGCAAAGCGATGTACGATCCAGTTATTGGACGCTTCCTGCAAGAAGACCCCATTGGGCTGGCTGGTGGAGACGCAAATTTCTATCGCTACTGCGGCAACGGACCGACAGATGCGACCGATCCCGATGGACTCGCAGAGCGCACTATCAATGGCTACAAAGTGCGGACTGATATCAATGGCCATCATCTTAACCCCGTTGCAAACTGGGCCGAAACGAATTTTGATCCGTCAGTATATTCATTGTTTGACAGTGCTAGAGCCCGCGTGTTTCAACCGGACGGAGCAGGTCATGGACAGTTCGCACATGGAGTTAAAACTGGATATAACGCGCAGGTAAAAGCACTTCAGCGCGCTGAGCTTGCAGCCTTCATTAAGAATTTTGGAGAGAACGGCCAGCTTACCTTGAAACAACAGCGAGTGTTTACCGAATATTTCCTCGATACGGTGTCGGGGATGCCTAACGACACATTCATTGGCGGATTTAACGAGGCTGTGCAAACAGGAGGAAAGACAGCCGTCAAGAACTGGTATCAGACGGTCGGCAAGAACTTTGCAAGGCCGGAGTTGGGCGAGCCTGTGGGCATCAGCGGCACAGCCCCGGATATCCCTTTGTCGGGTAAGGTCGGAAAAGTTGCCGGGTCCGCTGGAGGAGTTGCCCTGGCCGCCGTAAATGTGGTTGGAACGATCGAAACGGTCCGAGATGGTTTCCACGTAGCTAGAGGTGATAATATTCTGTGGGTTCCATACTACTGGGAAGACGAAGGTGGGACATATCGCTATGACGTTTCGTGGTACTCTGGTTGCATTTACATGGGCACCCAAAAAGTTTACGTGCAAGGTCCAAATGCGGGGCAACGAACGCCGGCTTCGGGGATTGGGGCCTACTTTAAAGCGCTTTGGAAGAGCATATTTGACATGCCAGAAATTACCCCGCGTAATCGTTATGGCATTGATGAGGCATGAATGGGTAATTCAGAGTATTTTTTATGCCGCATTTGTTTGAACGCCAAATGGGTGGCAGGCGGAGAGAGAGCATGAAAAACGTACTCGCCGTGAAATGTATCGAAATTGGGGAGCGGGAGAGGGATGCTTACCTCAATGAAGGCTATAATAACCCTCCTGCCAACAGCGACCAGGAGGCTTTTATCCAAGAATGGCAAGAAGTGTATTCAGAGGTAGAGAAAGTGGTTTCAAATCGGTGGCTGCATAGTGCGGGCGACGGCGACTTCTGTATGCACGACGATTGGGCGCCGACACGCCTCTTGTGTATTGAGATCGAAAATGAACGAATGCTTGGTAGGGAATTGGTGAACTTAGTTCACAACGCTATTTCATCATTTCAAGTCGACTATTCGGTCGATATCTGCGATGCTTGGGGGTACCTGAAGACGGCGGCCGGCGAAGAGCATCCCCATTTCAACATTTTTGTAGAAAAGAAGCGAATATTGGTATACACGGAATCGCGCTCATTGCTTGCGCAATTGGTCGATCAGCCCTAAGAACGTGGTTAATCCACAGTGACTTGAACGCAGCTCACACGAGAGTTGCATTGTGTTCGTACTATCTAGATCTTGTGGTTGCCGTAAAATATCTTCGCACTAATCGGACTTCAAATGAAAGTCCACCACCAACGGCAGGTGGTCTGACGCCCGGCGGGCCAGCGGCGTGCGTACCACGCGGACTTGCCGAATATCGAGCGCCCCGCGGACGTACACCTTGTCGAGCGAGCCGACGGGGAGCCAGGCGGGGAAGGTGCGGTGGCGGGAGATGGGGGCGGTGAGGTGCTCGAAGCCCCGGTCGGCAAAGCGGGTGCGGTGCAGCGTGTTGCGCCAGTCGTTCGTGTCGCCGGCAATCAGCGTCGGCAGTTCTTCGCTCTGCCGATACAATTCGTGCGTCAGCAGCCGCTCCGTCTACCAGTGCCGCTCGCGCTCGGCCAGACCCAGGTGCCAGTTGACCAGCCGCAGCGGACCCTCGGGCGTGTCGACCACCACCAACTGCGCGCCGCGCGCCTTCTTATTGCGCATCTGCAACGACAGATGATGCTTCTCGCTCAGCTTCCACCGCGACAAGATCAGATTGCCATAGCCGCCTAG
>JAIOQB010000005.1 GCA_021413585.1 Planctomycetia bacterium | reverse complement strand
CAAACGCCTGCATCCGTGCTTTTATCCGGCAATCCATTGCCCAATCCTCCATTGCTTCCCAGGTTTGAACCACCACCCCCAGAAAATCCAAGCCCTGTCATAATCACCTCACGCCAATTCGCAAAGTGGGGAATGCACCCTTCGCCCGATTTGGCACACGAACTGCACTATCCCCCAGCCCGGTTTCCCGGTAGGATTGATGGATTACCTTACTGTGATTGCCCACCAGGGCGGCCCGCCGGTGCCATTTTCGCCCGGACGTTGTGACGTGAGCCGGCTGCCCGCTTCATTTCCCCCCCGCTGCCATGCGCCGAGACGACATACGAAATATCGCCATTATTGCCCACGTCGACCACGGTAAAACCACGCTGGTCGACTGCCTAAAACCACGCTGGTCGACTGCCTGCTGCGCCAAAGCGGCCAATACCGCGCCAGCCAGCTTTCCGGCGAGCGGATCCTCGACTCCAACGACCTGGAGCGCGAGCGGGGCATTACGATTCTGGCCAAGAACATCGCCCTGGAATACAAGGGGCGGAAGATCAACATCATCGACACGCCCGGCCACGCCGACTTCGGCGGCGAGGTGGAGCGCGTGCTGCGCATGGCCGACGGCGCGCTGGTGCTAATCGACGCGGCCGAAGGGCCGATGCCGCAAACCCGCTTCGTCCTTCGCAAGGCGCTGGAATGTGGGTTGCAGCCGATCGTGGTAATCAACAAGATCGACCGCCCCGACGCCCGCAGCCGCGTGGTGCTCGACGAAACATTCGACCTGTTTTTGGAACTCGGCGCCGACGACTCGGCCGCGGAGTTTCCGTATCTGTTTGCCAGCTCTCGGCAGGGCTTTGCCACGCACGACCCGGAAAATCCCGGCGACTCGATGGTGCCGCTGCTCGACATGGTAGTTGAAAAAGTGCCGGGGCCGCTGGTCGACGTCGACGCGCCGCTGCAGATGCTCGTGACCACGCTCGACCACTCGGAATACGTCGGCCGGATCGCCATTGGCCGCATCCAGTCGGGCAAGGTCCGCCCAGGGCAAAAGGTAACGCTCGCCCAATCGGACGACACGCTCACGCAGGCCCAGATCGTCAGCGTGCAGTTGTTCGACAAGCTGGGTCGCGGCGACGTGGAAGAAGCGACCGCCGGCGACATTTGCGCGCTGGTCGGCCTGGAGCAAATCGAAATCGGCGACACGGTGTGCGACCCGCAGGACGTCCGCCCGCTGCCCCGACTCGAAGTCGACGAGCCGACGCTGGAGATGGTGTTTACCATCAACAGCTCGCCGCTGGCCGGGCGCGAAGGAAAATTCGTTACCACGCGGCATGTGCGCGAGCGGCTGGAGCGAGAACTCGAAAAGAACGTCGCCCTGCGCGTCAATCCGATTGAAAACAGCGACGCTCTGGCCGTGGCGGGCCGCGGCATTTTGCACCTGTCGATCTTGATCGAGACGATGCGCCGCGAAGGGTATGAACTCTCCGTCGGCAAGCCGCGCGTCATCATGCGCGACAACGACGGCGTGACCGAAGAGCCGTTTGAAACGCTCAGCGTCGAAGTGCCGCCGGATCGGCTGGGGCCGATCATGGAGTTGGTCGGCGCGCGGCGCGGCAAGATGGTCGAGATGGCCAGCCGCGGTGCCCTGTCGCACCTGACGTTCTCGATTCCCGCTCGCGGGCTGATCGGACTGCGCACGCGAATGCTCAACGCCACGCAAGGCACCGCCGTGATCCACCACCGATTCGAAGCATATCGGCCGATGGAAGGTGACATCGCCGGCCGGGCCAACGGCGTGCTGGTGTCGCTCGTCGCGGGCAAGGCGGTGGCCTTCGGCCTCGACGGCCTGCAAGACCGGGCCGACATGTTCGTCGGCCCCGGCGACGAAGTTTACGAAGGGATGATTGTCGGCGAAAACAGCCGCACCGGCGACATGGACGTGAATCCCACCAAGGAAAAAAAGCTCACCAACATGCGCGCCTCCGGCAGCGACCGCAACATTTTGCTCAAGCCGCCCCGCGAAATGTCGCTGGAAATGGCGCTCGAATACATCGCCGAGGACGAGCTGGTGGAGATCACGCCCACGCAGCTTCGCCTGCGCAAGATTCTGCTGAGCGAAGCGGACCGCCGCCGCGCGGGCCGGCGGAAGGCGGAGTTGGTGGGGAAATAGGCTTGAGGCTTGAGACTGTAGGCTTGAGGAAGGCATTGAGCTTTGAGCAGTGAGCTGCGGGGTAAGTCGGATCTCAGGTCCCGTGTAGGGACCATTGAAAATAGCCCAGCGATTTATCGCTGGGTTCGTGATCCACCTCGATACAATGCGTCCCGGAGGGACGCTTGAACATTCCAATCTGATTCGCGCCTAGCTCTGTTTGCGCGTTGTAGGCTGGAGGAAGCTTTTGCCCCCCACTCCCCCCGCTGGTACTATAACCGGTACCAATTTCTCACCCACCGCATTCCAGGGGCCCGATGTCGTGGCAGCATCATCGCGAACTCTGCGCTACCTATTTCTTGCGCCCACCATCCTGCTCATCGCTACCGCCGGTCGGATCCATGCCGCCGAGCCGCAGCCGCCGACCAACCCGGCCGCCGCCGCAAAGCCTCCCGTCAACGTCACCCTCTCCAAAGAAACCACCCGGATCACCGAGCCGCTGACGGCGGAGGGCTATCCGGACTACGTTGAATATCTTAATCGGCAACTCTCCCAGGGCGTCACGCCGCAGAACAATGCGGTGGTGCTGCTGTGGCGAGTTGTCGGGCCAAAGGAAGTTCCGGCTACGGTCCGCGCCGAGTATTTCCACCGCCTGGGCGTCGCGGTGCCGCCGGAGAAGGGGAATTATCTCCTTGACTTCGACGACTACGTGAAATCCCAACAGCTCGGAAACAATATCAAATACTCCGAACTGATCGACCAAGAGACCGATGGATATAGCCGTCCCTGGCGTGAGAAGCAATTTCCGCTGCTGGCCAGTTGGCTTGCCGCCAGCGAACGGCCGCTCAACCTGGCGACGCAGCTGATCGAGCGCCCCCGCTATTACGAGCCGCAGGTCACCAATGCGAAGTCCTTTCGAATGATCGCTGCTTTTCTGCCCTCCGCGCAGGCATCGCGAATGATTGGCAGGGCGTTGTGCGTCCGGGCGATGTTGCGACTTGGCCACCACGACGTTGAAGGTGCCTGGGCCGATCTGCTCGCCACCCGGCGGCTGGCACGATTAGTCGGCAAGGGGACGTGGTTGATCGACGGCCTGGTGGCCATCGCGCTGGACACTCTGGCGAGTAACGGTGAGACCAGCCTGGTCCACTATGGTAACCTCACGCTCGAGCAATCGAAGCGGTTCCGGCGACAATTGGCCGCCGCAGAACCCGCGCTCGATTTCACCGGGCGGCTGGACAATTCGGAGCGGTTGATGATGCTCGACAGCGTTTGCGACCTGACGCGGGCTGGAACTTTTGGCTCGACCTCTCCATTGGACGGTCTAGGCTACAATCCCTTCCAAGCGGCAGGCAGCAGCGTCGGTTCAGCCGTCAATATCGCAACCGACTGGAATCTGGTTCTTATCGCCAATAATCGGTTTTTCGATCAAATGATCGCCGCGGCGCGCATCAAAGACTCCAAGGCGCGAAAAGCAGCCCTGGCAAGTACCGATGCGCGTATTAAGCAACTCAGTGAGTGCGTCCGAACAACTGCGCCTACAGCCGTCTTTTTGCCGCTTACAGGCAAGCCAGGCCGCGAGTTATTCAGTCGCTACATGTCGGGGCTCACCATCTCGCTATTGATGCCGGGCCTCACGGTGGCGCTCTCGGCTGAGGATCGCGACACGACGTTTTTCCGGCGGACCGAAATCCTGCTCGCCCTGGGCGCGTACCGGACCGACCACAACGAATACCCGCAGCGGCTCGACCAGCTAGTGCCCGGCTATCTCAGCAAGCTGCCGCGCGACGCGTTTACCGATGCCGAGTTTCGTTACGAGCGCACGAAGGACGGGTTCCGCATTTACAGCGTCGGGTCCAATGGCGAGGACGAAGGGGGGCGAGGGTATAACGACGAGCCGGCGGGGGACGACTGGCTGTTGGAAATGCCGCCGCGGGAGCCGAAGGGAAGTCGGTGACAACTTGTCCCCCAGTAGGTTCCATCTGCCGGATGGTACCTGAACCTGCTCGCACGGCCACGATTACTCGATTCGATGTCGGCGCGAAACTGGAACGGTGCCTATACGACATGCAGATTCGCGTGCCGTTCCAGGTACCGCCCGGCAGGCGGAACCTACTCGCGCCTTAACCCCGGGCGGGTCGCCCGGGGTTAAGGCGGCAACGAATAGCGTCGCGCTGTTTACTGCCCAATCCCTCCCTTATCCGGCAGCGCAAAATTTTCCAGCGCCTGGATCCGGCTTTGCGTGATGCCCGTGGCGATCGTTTCCACGTGGGCGTCGGCGTAGGCGTAGTTGGCCGTGTCCCCCATGTGCTGATTGGGCTGGATCTCCGTGATCGCCTTGGCCCATACGGCGGCCGGGCCGGCCGCAATGTTGGCGGCGGAGAACCAGGTCCAGCCGTGGCAGTGGTCGGAATCGGGGTTCGTCGGGTCGCGCGAGTTGGCCCCTTCGAGGATCACGATCGTGCGGCTGAGCGACTTCAACTGCCGCACCTCCGACACGCTGTCGGGCGGATGGCTTAAGGCGATGTAGCCGTTGATCACGTAACTGGTGGTCCGATTCTTCCCACGGGCTTCCGCCTGCGAGTCGTTCGGGCAGACGCGGATCACGTCCATCTGCTCCATGTGCGGAGCGAGCGTGTAGATCCACGACTGCTGAAATCCGGCGTGGCCGGTTTGCGGAAAGCGTCCTTCGTGGCCGTCGGTGTACATGTTCATCGCCAGCGCGATCTGCCGCAGCCGGTTGGAACACGACGTCCGATTGGCCGCCTGCCGAGCCGCCTGAATCGCGGGCATCAGGAGCGCCATCAGCACTCCAATGATCGCCACGACGATCAACAGCTCGACCAGCGTAAAGCCGGGTCGACGTTTCATAGAGAATATCCCCCTGGGAGTTGGTGTGTGTTAAATGTGTGTTAAATAAGTTATGCAATGGCGCACGGACTCACGCGTGAGCCGCAAGGCGCTAGCCGCGGGTAACACGAAACGCGTGGCCAACCGGTTAGACCGGTGGCTAGCGCCATTCCGCTCACAGCGAGCGCAAGCGCTGCCTCAGGCTTTAGATCGTCGCCTAGCCCCGGGGCGGCGGCACGGGGGGAATGAAGGACGTGTGGCACGCCAAAAAGATTTGTTCGGGCAATTCGCCCCCCGGCGTTATGTCGCGCTCGACTTCGATGGGCCGAATCGGCGGCAACACGGCGCCACTGGCCAGCCATTCAACCGAGCCACCCGAGCAGCGCTGCGCCTCGATCAGACTGACCCAGCCGATCGCCGACGATTTGGGCGGCTGCTCACGAAGCGGCTGGTCGTGATTCTCTTCGTGTTGATCCACACAACAGTGCGAGCAGCACGGTTTTTTCTTCGCCGGCGTGCAGGCGGGGACTGTCCCACGTTCGCGTAGCGAACCATTATTACTGTCGCGCAGCAAAACTAAGGGACTGTCCCCCTTGCTCGCGGCCACCGCTTGCGACGCCTTAGCCTGCTCCCCCGCCAGCGCCGTCACCCAAGCCGGCGGCGTCACCCCATTCGCCTTGGCCCAAGCCAGCCGCTGGGGCATCGTCATGCAGCAGCAATTTCGCCAGCACTGCTCGGCGCTGACGCAGCCGCAATGGTGGTGCTGGCACGGAAACGGCTCGGACGATTCGACGTCGCCGGCCGCGATCTCCCGCAACTGCGGCAGCGGAAAGCCGATCCAGGCCACGAGGTAAAACAGCGCCGCGGCGGCAGCCACCCGCCGGCGAACGGGCCGCTTAAGCGGGCTGAAGTTGCGCGCGCTGACGTTTCGCAGAATAAACTGTCGTAGTAGTCGCCACATGAGGCACGGCGACTGACCGGCACGGGTCAGCGTTGAGGCAGGAACGAAGGAAGAATTGCAGCCGCCCTTATAGGCTCGCCGAGAAGGGATGGTCAAGGGGCGAGGATGTTTGGCCTCGGGCATCGCAGCAAGTCCAACGACGCAGCACCAACAACATCGTCCCTGGTTTTCGCCTTTCTCGTGTGCCACTGGCTATGCCAGTGCCGGCACTGCCAACCCGCTCACTACGCTATTGTGACTGAATACTTTCCCGCAACATTGACCAACGCTTGGCTGCGATGTGGCGAGTGTATTGGTACTGCTCGCACTGGCAAAGCCAGTGGCACACGGACAGCGCGAAAACCAGGGGCGAGCGTATTGGTAGTGCAGCACGCCTACTTCACCCGCTCGCCACTGTTGCTGTCGCTGCTCTTCGCACCATCATTCTTCGCGTCCTCCTTCTTCTCCCCTTCGCCAGCCGGCTTCCCCTCCACCTTGATGCTCAGCGATTGGCTGGCGGTGGCGCCGCGGTCGTCGGTGGCGTAGATGGTCACGTAGCGCGTCTGGCCTGCGTCTTCTTCATTGCTGGGACGCCAGTGGAATTTCCGCTCCGCGTCCACGGTCGCGCCGGTTACCTTCTCGCCGGAAACCTGGAACTTCACGCCGCGGGCGTCCCCGAGATCATCGTGCAGTTTCAGCGGCACGACTAATTCTTGATTGAGCGTCGTCGTTTGACCGCCGATGCCGTCGAACACCAGGTTGCCGCGTGCCCAGGGCAGCTCGACGCGGAACCGGGCCGAATCGACGGACTGATTGTAGCGGGCCTCGACGCTGAACTGGTAAGACTTGATCGCGTTGGCAGGCGGCGTCCAGTGCAGCTCGCCCGACTCCGGGTCGATCCGCGTGTCGTTGGGAATCTCCGGCCCCAGCGAGTACCAGGCAAAATCCTTCCACTGCTCCGGGTCGTGTACTTTCAATTGCACGTGGACTTGCTCACCCGGCTTGAGCGTGATCGTGTCGATCGGGTACAGCTTCAACTCGCCGGTCGGCGCGGGGCGAGCCGGCTTCTTCGATTTGGGGGTCTTCTTGGGACGCGGCAGCGGGACGGGGAGCGGAGTGGTTGAGCCGGCTGTCGTTTGGCCGGCGTCGCCAACAGCCGGATCGCCCGCGGCCACCGTGGGGACGTCGCGCTGGCCGCGAAACACCACCATCAGCACGCCCGCCATACAGACCGCCACCGCCCCGACGACAATCCAGATCAGCAGCGGCAGCGACTGCTTCTTGGCGACAGCCGTGCGCGGCGTGCGAGCGACCGCCGGTTGCTCGGCCGGCGGCCTTCTGATCGGCGCCGGCGCGGCGGCATGCACCACCGCCGAGCGCGGCGGCGGAGCAGGGGGGAGCGTGGGAGGCGAGGCCGGGGGAGCGTGTGCTGGCGGCGGGTGAGCGGGCGGCGCATGGCTTGGAGGCGCGGCGGGAGGCGCGCCGGAGAACTTCAATTGCTGGTCGTATTGCTGCTGCCGTTGTGGATCGCTCAGGCATGCCCGCGCGGCGGAGATTTCATTGAGCAGGCGCTGCGACAACTCCGCATTGGCCCCCGCCTGGAGCGAGCGGACATGCCGCATCCGCTGGTCGGCGGCGTTTTGAATCACTTCCTGATCGGTCTCAAACAGCTCGACCCCCAGCAACCGATAGTGGTTGGCCGGCTGGTCCTTCGGCTTGATGCCCAGCCACTTGTGATAGGGATCAAAGCTGTCGGTCATGATGATGGCCCCAAGGGTTGGGACCGAGCAGGATCGCGGGAAGGCAGGTCAAGCGGCACGCGTTCCATTATCCCGACAGGGGAAGGGGATGGCAACCATGGCCCCGGCCTCAAGCCTCAGGTCTCCAGCCTCCAGCCTCCAGCCTCCAGCCCTACTCCGACTTCTTTCCCATGGTCAAAAGCGTTCCCCCGCCGATCAAAAAAAAGCACAAGCCGCCGATGAACGATACGAGCGATTTTGCGATGCCGGTCGTTTCTCGGCGATGCTCGAAGATCCAGCACTTGTCCAGGTTGACCTGCGGATAGCTTTCGCGGAGCAGCGTTTTTTCCTTTTCCCCCAGCGAATCGACCTCGTTGATCACCACCCCCGGCAGCGGCGAAGTTTTTTCCAGGCCGTGCAAATCGGCTTCTGAGCCGGCGTGGGTGGACATGAAGATTACATTGAATGTCGCATCCGTAGCTGCATCGTCCGCGACGATTGGAATCCACACTTTTGTCCACTCATTGGTGCGCGACTTCTTGTCTTCTTGGTAAATGTAGGCGCCGCCCCAGCGAAAGTTGGTCAATAGGATGTTGGCATTGTCGCCGGGACCGTTGGACGCCAATTGAGCCAGCGTCATGGATTGCGGCTGGTCCTTGACCTTCCTCGACAAACGATATTCGGAATAACCAAAAGCCATGAACCCGGCGCCGATCAACAGGAACAACAACGACAATCTGATCATGTGTCTGCCCCACAGAAAAAGTATGGCCCAAAGTATTAAGAATGAATGGACGACGCTCCCCACACGGCGAGCGCCGCGACCCACAGTGTAGCCAAGGCAAACCGGTTGGCAATCAAGGGGATAAAAAAAGCGACCCGGCGTTTCCAGGGGGAAAACCGGGTCGCAATGTTCGTTGGCGTCTAAGTGAAGTGGTGGACGTGCTTTTCCGTCCCTCGCTTGCACTTCGGGCCAGGGAGCTTTTCGGTCGCTCGGGCCGATCACGCACCCCGATCTTCCTCTAGCCTCACGCCTACAGCCTCAAGCCTACTTCCTCAACCAATCAACTTCTCCGACAGCTCAATCGCCCGCTTACGGAGTTGGTCCATCTCATCCATCAGGATTTCGAGCTTGGCCTGGTCTTGTCCCGGCTTGCACATTTTGGCCGTGAGCTTTTCGTAGGTGCTGTTCCAGCTCAGCCAGAGCATCACCGCTTCTTTCCACGGCATCAGCGGATCGGCGGCCAGCGGAGCGGTGGCCGAGGCGGAACCCGGTAGGCTCGAGGGGGGCAGATCCGCAAGAGAGCGATTCGCAAACGGGAATCGCTTGTCGCGCCGCTGGTGCATGCCGCCGATTCGCGGGGCATTGCGAGGCGCTGTTTTCTTGAACCGAGCGGGCGTGCCGCGCATCGGCTTGGGCAACTCAACTTGCTTCGGTTGCGCAGTGTCGTCAGCAGATTCCCATAACGCGTCCATGAGCTTCTCCTTTTCTTTGAGGCACGTGGCCCAGGGTTGCCTACTCCCCGACCAGTCCTGTGAATTGGAGACATCCCTGGAAACAGGCACGTTCGCGACCGCGCAGATGCGCAGGACGAAATTTTACAGCGATCGCCGCCGCCGTGCCTGCTGCCCTTAGATGCCTCTTTCTGTCCATCGGGATTATTCCACCGTAGTGGCCAAGTTTCAAGTGAAATCGCAAGATTTCGAGGCGGAACTCCTTGCCAAGCTTCGAGTTCGCGTCGGTTTCGTCAATCGCGTGTCAAACCTTGACGATCGGGCAATTTACGACGAAACCGCTGTGAGTATGACCATCCAATGCAATCAAAAGCATACGTCCGCTTTTCCCCGGCCGCGCAATTTCAATACGAGGGCCAACCGTGTGGGGGTCGAGATGCGTCTTGCCGCCCGCTGGCGAAACGCGCGATGCTATATCGCATTCTGCGAGGTGAGGCAATGTCACTTTGCATCCGGCACCGACAGTTGTGAGCGGACTGGCGCTAGCCCAATGGCACTTACTTTGTGGAAAAATCACCTAGTTTCACGAAATGCTAGCTGCGGATTCTTGGGGAATTTTCAGCTAGCAATTTCACATTGGGCTTCATTCAAACGTAAAGTAAGTGCCATTGGGCGCTAGCCACCGGTCCCCAGTTACAGGCTGGCAGTGGAAGAACCCGCGGCTAGCGCCTTGCGGCTCACAAGAAGCAGGGACAGTCCCCGCTTAAGGCGCACGCGAGCGGCGGGATGAGGATTCGCGGCGCTCTGTGGTGTTTAACCCGACCTTGCCGATTGCGCGGGTTGAATCAGTGGCGGCATTGCCAGCAGCATGGCGGGCGAGCGATGGCAAAGCGGTATCGCTACGACCCTTGCCACGCGCATCACTTTACATGTGCTCGGTATTCCATCCCTTCGTTCGGCAGCTTGACGCGCATGCCTCGGGACCTTCAGAATGGTTTATGGCAACGCAGCCAGTACTCTTTAACGCTCGCCGGATCGCTTTGCTTGACCCTAGGGTGAACTCGACCTACAGTTCAGTTGCCTTTCAAGCACCTGCATTCGCAGAACAAGATTCGACTATCTCATCCTGGAGTTCGCACCCATGGTAATTCCTGTCGGATTGGTTTTGGCCGCTGCGCTGTCCGCCTCGCCCGTGATGGAACATCCGGTTCAAGCGGTCTCTTACCAACAACTACAACCCGGACAAGCGTTCCAGATTGTCACGGGTGATCAAGTGTTCCAAGGCAACTTGGTCGATCCGTCGACCGGCGAGTGCCAGGGGACCTATTCAATTCCCGGCGGCGCGACCCCCGACGAGCACCGCATGTGGCTGCTGGGCGCCTCGCACGGCCGCGAAGCGGGCGGCGATGGGTTGTCGCTCGTGCTGATGCACCAGATCCGCGTCGGCATGCGGATGGAAATCGGCGATGGCGACCTGGCCACCGAACATCGCATGTTCACCGCGCCGGTCCGCTCGATCACGTTGCTGTCGAGTGCGCCGTCGGCGAATCAGACGGCGATTCGGTAGTCAGGCTGGAGACTGAAGGCTTGAGGCTGTAGGTCGGACGCAAGCGTTTGGCCGCGCGACAAAAGGGAACTTCTCTCCATGATACAACATTATGCATCTGCTATCACGGAATTCGCCAACGAATACTGCGCTCTGCGAAACCGGCGCGACGGTTTGTTTCCAAACGTCCGAAACCTGCCCCCTAGAAGCGGCATCCGTTTTCAAAAGCACTCGAAAAATGCGGCGTTTGTACCCCTACTAGCACTTGCATAATGTTGTTGCGCGTCGGGCTAGTGAGCGGAATGGCATGGCAAGAGCCACCGGTCCCAGTTGGCGGCCGGCACCAGAACCCGCGGCTAGCGCCTTGCGGCCCACGAAACCTCCCGCCTCCTGCCTCCAGCCTCAAGCCTGCCTAGTGGCCTGGCGGCTTGCTCAGCGAGAAGATCGGCAGCAGCAGGGACATGCCGATGCCGCCGACGACGAAGCCCATCGCGGTGATCATCAGCGGCTCGATCAGGCTGGTAGCGGTTTTGATCGACGTGTCGACCTCGGAGTCAAAGTGCATGCTCACGCGCTCCAGCACCATGTCGAGCTTGCCGGTGTTCTCGCCCGAGCTGATCATCTGCACCAGCATCGGCGGCAGCAGTGAGTTGCCTTGCAGGCATTCGTGAATCGGCTTGCCGGCGGTCACTTTATCGCGCACCCCCAGCCACAATTCGCGGTAATACTCGTTGCCGGCGACGTCCGCCGTCAGGTCCAGGGCCGACAGCACCGAGACGCCGCTGTGGATCATCGTCCCCAGCGTGCGGATGCTGCGGCTGATCGCGACTTTGCGAAACAGCGGGCCGAGAATCGGCACGTTGATCTTCAGCCAGTCGATCGCCCGCCTGCCGGCCGTGGTGCGCTTGGCGTAAAAGAACCCCGCCACCAGCGCCACCGCCAGGATCAGCCACAGATACCAATAACCCATCAGGGCCTTGGACATCGCCATCATGATGATCGTCGGCTTGGGCAATTTCGTCCCGCGGCGCGTGAACAGCGGCTCGAACTTCGGCAGGATGTATGTGAGCAAAAAGATCGTCACCGCCACGGCCAACGCCAGCATCACCGCCGGATAGGCCATCGCCGAGCGCACCTTGCTGCGGGTGTCCATCTCCTTCCGTAGATACACGGATATCCGCTCCAGCATTTCCGCCAGCGTGCCGGTCGCTTCGCTCGCCTTGACCAGCGAGACGTACGTCTGGTCAAAGTGCTTGGGATGCCGCGCCAGGGCCGCGGAGAAGTTCTCGCCCGCTTCCACCGTGTTCTTCAGATCCACCAGCACCGCTTTGAACGTGGGGTTCTGCTCCTGGGCCAGAATCGTTTCCAGGGCGGTGGAGATCGTGATGCCGGTCTCCACCATCACCGCCAGTTGCGTCGTGGCGTAGACGATTTCGCTGCGGCTCACGCCGCGGGCAAATAGCGTCAAGCCCTGCTCGTCCTCGTCCAACTGCAGGACGTGAAAGCCTTCGCGGCGCAGTTGCTGCGTGGCCTCATCGGCGGAGAGTGCTTCGACTGTGCCGTTGTGCACATTGCCGAGCGGGTCGCGAACTTTGAATTGAAAGGTCATGTTTTAAACCCCGCCGCGTTCTCCGGCCGGGCCGATACTTTCACCGCGTCTCCGATGCGGACGGCACCCGCTTCCAGGCTTTCGCCCGCCACGTGCAGGATTTCCTCGATCGTGGTGATTCCCTCGCGCACTTTGCGGAAGCCGTCGTGCCGCAGCGTGACCATGCCGTTCTGATGGGCGATCTGCCGGATTGTGCTCACCGGGGCGTCGGCGGTGATCGCGTCGCGCAGGGCGTCGTCGATCAGCAGCAGCTCATGAATCCCAATTCGCCCGCTGTAGCCCGTGTTGCGGCAGCGCCGGCAGCCAACGCCGCGGAAGAATTCTTGCATGTCGTAGCCCAATTGCTCGACGGTTTTGCGGATCGCCCGCGGCGGCTCGTACGTCTGCCGGCACTTCATGCACACCTTGCGCACCAGCCGCTGCGCCAGCACCATGTTCAGCGCCGCGCCGATCAGGTACGACTCCACACCCATGTTCACGAGCCGCGTGACCGCCGCGCAGGCGTCGTTGGTGTGCAGCGTGCTGAACACCAGGTGGCCGGTGAGCGCTGCCTGAATCGCCGTGCGGCCGGTCTCTTCATCACGGATTTCGCCCAGCATCACCACGTCGGGATCTTGCCGAAGCAGCGTTCGCAGCGCCACCGAGAAGCTCAGGCCGATCTTTTCCTGCACCTGAAACTGGTTGATCAGCGGCAGGTGGTATTCGATCGGGTCTTCCACCGTGCAGACGTTGTTCTCCATGGTGCTGATGCTGTTGAGCGCCGCGTAGAGCGTGGTGGACTTGCCGCTCCCCGTCGGCCCCGTCACCAGCACGATGCCGTTGGGCGCCCGGATGCCGGTCAAGAATCCCTCCAGCACGTCTTCGGCAAAGCCCAGGTCTTCCAGGATCAGCGACACGCTGTTCGTGTCCAAAACGCGGATGACGGTCTTTTCGCCCCGATTGCCGGGAAACGTGCTGACGCGCAAGTCGATCTTGCGGCGGTTGAGCATCACGTTGACGCGGCCATCCTGCGGCAGCCGACGTTCGCTGATATCCAGCCCGGCCATGATCTTGATACGGCTGGTGACCGCCGGCAGCAGGTGCGACGGCACCTCTAGCGACTTGTACAGCTTTCCGTCGATGCGGTACCGGATGCGCATGCAGCGTTCGGCCGCCTCGATGTGGATGTCGCTCGCCCCTTCCTTCACGGCGTTGAAAATAATGTAGTTGACCAGCCGGATGACGGGGGATTGCCCGGCGATCTCTTCGACGTCGCCGATGTCCTCGATCGCCTCTTCGATGAGCGTGACGTCGGCATCGTGATCCTCGATGATGTCGTCGATGACGAACACCTTCGAGTTCGGCAGATTGGTGAGCATCCGCCGGGCGTCTTTGGTCGTGGTGACCACCACCTGCACCGCCATGTTCGTGAGGTTGGCGATCTCATCGATGAGAAACAGATTGGCCGGCTCGGTCACCGCCACCGTCAGCTTCTCTTCCACGCAGAACAGCGGCAGGACCAGGTTTTCTTCGATGTACGGCCGCGGCAGCATGTCGATGATGCTGGGGTCCATCAACCGCTGATCGAGCTTGGCGAACGGCAGGCCGTATTCCTCGGCCAGGCATTCGACCACCTGGTCTTCCGTGCAAAACCCAAGCCCGACGAGCACCTCGCCCAACAGGCTTCCCTGGTGGTCGGCGTGCCGCTGTTGCGTCAGGCCGGACTCCAGCTGGTCAACGGTTAAATAACCTTTTTCGACCAGCAGGTTTCCCAGCCGGCGGGGGGCGATGGTTTTGGGTTTCATGGCAGGACATCAGTCGCAAGCGTTAAATAGCCCCGGGCTCCGCCCGGGGGTTGCAGTGCGTTACAGCTTCACTCACTAGCCCGAAGCGCTAGCGAGGGACGGAAACCTCCGCCCCCTCGCTTGCGCTTCGGGCTAGTGAGCCACCAGCAATTCCAATCGTAGGGGGTCAAGCCACGCGTTACCCTCCCCCAACCCCTCCCTAAAAGAGAGGGGAGTTCCTCTCAACAAAAACTCTTCACCGCATCGACCACGCTCTCAAACACTTCCAGCCGTTCATCCAGCCGGGTAATTTCCAGAATCTTGCGGTTCACATGGTTGGTGGTGGCGATCTTCAGATCGCCCGGTTGCTCGCGGAGCCAGGTCTGGCTGCGCAGCAGGGCCTCCAGGCCGCGGCTGTCGATCGATTCGGCGCTGTCCAGGTCGAGCACCACGTTGTGGCGCTCCAGCCGCGCCACAAACGACTCGAACTGCTCGGCGTGCTCGCGACCCAGATCCTCCGGGGCGTGCACCACCACGACATTGCCAAAGACTTCGGTGGGTAGGTTCATCCGGGCATCCTTTCACGCAGCTTTGCTCATCCTGCATCGCCGCTCAAAGGCGGCACAGCTCGCACGCAACGCCACTCACACGCAGCCGGCACGCACCACGCACGTGCCGGTTTCCAAAATCTGCTCGACGTGATGCACCAGCTCGCGCGGGCTGAACGGCTTGGCCATCACGGCGATCACGCCGTACGTGGCGGTCAAATTGGCTTGCGAAATTTCGTATCCCTTGGCGGTGAGCATCACAATCGGCAGCGTCTTGGTGAACTCGTGTTCGCGGCACCGCGCACAGAGCTGCAAGCCATTGAGCCGCGGCATCTGGCAGTCGGTGACCAGGACGTCGGGAGTCCATTCGAGCATCACCTGCCACGCCTCTTCGCCGTCGGCGGCGGAACGGACGTCAAACCCCGCGCGGCGGAACTTGATTTCCGCCGCCTTGAGGATATGCACTTCGTCGTCGCAGAGCAGGATTCGCTTGGTCATGGCCGATTTCCTTGTGTGAAGCTCGTAGTCCGTTTGTTCTTTCCTAAGCAGGGGGACAGTCCCCACCCTCTCACCCCATCTGTCCCGCTCCGGGCAATTGCACGCAGAACTTGCTGCCGACTCCCAACTGGCTCTCCACGGTCAACTGTCCGCCGTGTACGTCCTCGACGATATGCTTGGCCAGCGGCAGCCCCAGCCCGGTGCCCGGCGCCATGTTCTGGTCTTTCTTGACGCGATAGAACTTCTCGAACACGCGCTGCTTGGTCTTCCACTTCGAATTGCACGTCCGCCCCGCGCAGCCGGCTGCGGAGCGTCACGCGGCCGCCGGCCGGTGTGTACTTGATTGCGTTGGAGAGCAGGTTGATCGCCGCTTTCAGCAGCATGTCGCGATCGACCAGCACGCCGAGGTACAGCGGGCTTAAGTCCAGCGTCAGGTCGATGTTCTTTTGCTGTGCCCCGGGCTGGACGACGTTATACGCCTCTTGCAGCAGATCATTGAGCGGCTGGCTTTGCTTGCTCACCTTGACCACGCCCGCTTCGATGCGAGACAAATTGAGCAAATTGTCGATCAATCGCTGCAGCCGGTCGGCCTGGCCGTTGATTACGCCCAAGAACTCTTCGCGGGTGGCGTCGTCCTCGGCGTCGCCGTCGGCCAACAGTTCCACGTAAGCCTTGATGCCGGCCAGCGGAGTTTTCATCTCGTGGCTGACCGACGAGACGAACTCCGCGTTGCGCTTCTGAATCTCTTTTTGGTCGCTGATGTCGCGCAGCACGGCCACCGCCCCTTTGGCGGACGAGCTTTCGCCGGCGTGCTCGTTCGTCGCTTCCATCGTGCGAGCGGTGACGCTGTACCAGCGGCTCTTTCCAGCGGAATTGACGATTTCAATCTCGCGGGTCTTCTGCACGGCCGCCTTGCGGCTTTGCGTGTTGTCGAGCAGCGTGAGCAGCTCTTCGCAGCGCACCAAGTCAGCCAGGGCCCGCTTCTCGCCGCTTTGCAGGTGAAAGTCGAACAGCGACTCGGCACTGGAGTTGGCCAGCACCAGGTCGTTGTATTCGTCGATCGCCAGCACTGGCTCGTCCAGGCCGGCCAGGATCGCGGTCACCCGCTGCTGCGCGGCGGCGCTGCGCCGGACGCGGATTTCAGTAGCGGCGCGGTTGATCTCGGTATTGGAAATCTGCTCGCCGTGCCGCAGCAGGCGGTTGCGCAGTTCCTGAAACACTCTCTTCCAGGGGCTGCCCATGCCCAGCTCGACTTCGTACTTGCCCAGGTTGTGGATCAGGTCGTTGTCGTCCATCGCGCACAGGCGGCTCAAATACCGCTGGGCAACGATCTGGCTGCGGGCCAGCCGCGCCATGATCAGCGAGGCGCACACCCCCGCCACAACCATCACAATGGTGATGACGCTGATGCGCATCAGCCACGATGACGGCAGCCAACGGTCTCCCAGCCAGGCGACGATTAGCGCCGCCGATGGGGCGATGGCCGCGGTGGCCAGCAGGATGTTGATCTTGAGTTGGTTCATGTCAGGGTAGGCAGACGGGCGGGGCGCGCGGTTTCAAACGCAGGGAGTGTCAAACGCAGCGGTTGCGTCGGTCTCTGCGGCGCGCTGTGGCTTCACACGCCGTTCCCTAGGGAATCGGCGCATGCACCACAGGGGAGGCGCGTGTCGCGAAGATCGCGAGGTTCTTCAGCCAAACGGCAAACGCTAGCCAGCTACCGCCACTCGGCGTACTTGGGATCCAACTGTCGAGCCTGCTTGAAATTCCAGGCGGCTCCTTCAGTATCCCCAAGCCTTGCTAGCGTCGAACCCATTAAAAAATAGGACAGAGGGTGGGCATTGTCCAAAGATATCGCTTTTTGCAGGGCCCCCCGGGCGGCCTGATAGTCGCCGTGCCGGTAGCAGGCGGTCCCTAACGCCCGAAAAGCGCTGGCATCGTCCGGATATTGCGATACAGCCGACTTCGCCAGTTGCAGCGATAGACCCGATTGTGCGTGTCGTATCGACATCGCCACGGCCGCCGTGAGGATGCGTGGGTTCGCCGGCTCGGCCGCGGCGGCCGCTTCGTACTCGCGGGCAGCCTGCGCAGGATCGCGGGCCAGCAGAGCCGTGACGGCCTTCTGGACGTGCTCGCGAGCGGCCGGCGTCTGCGCGCCGCCATCGTAGTTGGCCAGCTCGCGCGGCGGGGTCGGTTTCCTGACGTTCGGATCAGGAGGGGCAGGGCGGGCCGTTTCTAAACGCCAGTCGGTCGCCCGGGCATACTGCGGCGGATCGGCACGCGGCTCGTCGGCCGCCTTCGCAACCGGCATGCTAGGTTTCGACGGACTGCTAGCACTGGACACATCGGCCAGCGGCGCGGGGAAACGGGCGCCGTTGATCGGCAGCGCTTCGGGCTGATCGACCAGGTTTGAATCCGGGACGGAGGATCTTGGCGCGGAACTTATTGGCATGATCGGCGGCTGTGAGTCGGCAATGGCTGGCTGGGGAGGCGCGGCCGAAATCGCCGCGGGCAGCAGCGGCGTTTTCGATGCTGCATCCGGCCGACGCTGGCCGGACAAGCCAACGCCCGAGTCGCTGGCCGGCTCCGCCGCCGCCGCGAATTCCCCATCCGAATCCTCCGCCAGCTTCTTCTCCTTCGCGGCCATCGAAAATCGCTTCGCGCCAGCCAGATCCTTCCGCTCCATCGCAGCCAGTTGGGCCTCGTTCAGATCGGCCTCGACCAGATCGGCCTCCGCGGCCGATTCCTGCGCCGAAGCGGTTTTGACATTGCTTTTTGAAGTGCTGTTATCCGGCGCAGTTGCAACCGGCGAATCGGTCTGTTCCTTTTCCAGACGCGCGAGCAATTTTTGCCCGTCGGCGTGTTTTGGATTGCGTTTCAAGAGCGAATTCAGCCCCTCGCGGCAGCCGGCATAATCCTTCACCTGCCAGCGGTCGTAGGCGGCGGCGTATTCGGCTTCGTCGCGCTTGCGCTCAAAGTCCCGGACCACCTGCTGCTTGCGGTCGAGCAGTTCGGGCTCGAC
>JAIOQB010000004.1 GCA_021413585.1 Planctomycetia bacterium | reverse complement strand
CAGCAGGCGCTCGATGTGTGAAGAATTGAGGATTTGGAATCGGGAATTGAGAATTGAAGATTGCGTTCCATTAACCTTCCCACAATTCTCAATCCTCAATTCCCGATCCTCAATTACACCTCATGCCGCCTGGCGCCACGTCCGCGGCAACGCAAGCTGCGGCGGCGATTGCTCGCCCTGCCACCATGCTTCTAGCGCTGAAAGCGTGGCGTCCTCCGTCGGCGGGCCGGGTTGGGGCGTTAGTTCGCCTTGCTTGCTGGTGCCGGCGACTGCCCAGGCTTCGGCTTCATCCGAGAGGCGATTGAGCAGCGTTTCCATTTGCTGGCGATAGTGCTCCACTCCGTCGCGATCGAGATTGGCGGGCAGGCGGATCGGCGGGCTCATCACGACGCGGGCACGCGAGCCGGGGCGTGGCACGGCGAACTGGTCCCACGTGGGCATCCGCCACGGGCGATCGTAGCCCAGGCCCATTAGCACCAGCGGCAGGCCAGTGCGCGAGGCGAGATAGATCGGCCCCGCGGCCATGCGGCGGCGCGGGCCGCGCGGGCCATCGGGGGTGATTGTCAGGTGCGTGGTGTGCGAGAGTCGCACCAGTTCCCGCAACGCCTTTTCGCCGCCGCGGGCAGTCGAGCCACGCACGAATTGGAAGCCAAAATGGAGCGACAGCCGGGTGAGCAGGTCGGCGTCGCGATGGCGGCTCATCAGCATCGCCAGGTTGCAACGCCCGCGCATGAAGAGCGGAATCAGGATGTTCTCGTGCCAAAAGACGTACAGCCCATACTCCCGGCAATCCGGATGGCACGGATCGACGGCCGGATCGTAGAACACGACTTTGTAGTCGAGCGACCGCATCCAGGTGCGGATCACGGCGGTGAGCGAAATGCCGGCCAGATTAATGAGCAGGGGGCTGCGAAACTTCATAATAGGGCTTCCCTACCGACGTGTTTTGACTGAGATAATACGAACGCGCTTCCGTGCGGGGCGCGGCTAAACATGTATGGCGCGATTTTACGCCGACTGTACAACTTCCGCTTTCCGCTTTCCACTTTCGGCTTTCGCCTCCGGCCATTCGCCGGAAAAAACCTCGACAGCCGGGCCGGTCATCATTACCTGGTTCGTTGCCTCGTCCCAATGGAGCGTCAGATCGCCGCCGGGCAGATGCGCGAGCAGCCGCCGTGCGGTTCGGCCGGTCAGCACGCCGGCCACGCATACGGCGCACGCCCCGGTGCCGCAGGCCAGCGTGACGCCGCTGCCGCGCTCCCAGGTGCGCATGACTACTTCTTCCGGCGAGCGGACTTCGACGAAGTGGACATTGATTCGCTCGGGAAAGATCGGCTGCAGTTCCAATATAGGGCCGATCGTTTCCAGCGGCACGGCCGCGACCGAACCGCAGTAAATCACCACATGCGGGTTGCCCATCGACACGCACGTCATGCGCGGGTCGAGTTGGCAATCTTCCATCCAGCGGGCCTGCTCACCGAGCGGTATGTATTGTGTCAGCGACGCATCGATGACGTCGGCCGTAGCGGCGCCACCTGGCAGAAGCACGGGTACCCGCGCCGCTTCGAGGATCGGACCCCCCATCGCCACGGTGACTTGCTCTACGACGTCTTTCGCGATGCTGAGATCGACGGAGAGCACGCCGGCTTTCGTTTCAATTGCCAGGCGTTCTTTTCGCGCCAGTCCATGGTCATACGTGTACTTGGCAACACAGCGAATGCCGTTGCCGCACATCTGGGCCTCGGAGCCATCGGCGTTGAGCATCTGCATTCGCACGTCGGCCCGCGTGGAAGGATGAATCAGGATCAACCCATCGCTGCCGACGCCAAAATGCCGGTCCGAAATCTCACGCGCCAGTTGCGGCGGATCGGTCGGCGCGGGCTGGTTCACGCAGTCCAGATAGACATAGTCATTGCCGGCGCCTTGCATCTTCGTAAATCGCATGATCGGCTCGTCGCTCGCGGGAGTGTCGGGGTGCGGAATCAAATGGGCTGCCGGGTCATTTTAGGAAAGCGAGCGGCCGTAGGCAATTGAGAGTTCAGCGGACTATGGGCCGGTCGCACGGGGCGTGGCAGCCGGAGTCAGCCCTCCTTCTCCAACTCGCATCAACGGAGCGACTCCGTGCGGGTCTTCGATTTCGCCTTGGAACTCTTCCAGCACGCGGCGCACGCCGGGCAGCGCCTCGCGCGAGGTGTGGGGGTGATCCAACGGCCCTTCCACGTAAACTTGCATCAACTGCTGACTGGCCAGACCCAGCACAGGTCGGAGGATGGGAATGTGCATCTGGTCCGAGCCCACCATGGCGTGGAACTTCATGTGGACGTTGCGGTCGAAGTCCATTTCTCCTTTGCCCAACATGCTGATCGCGTCGCCGTAGAAATTGATTTTGTCGAAGTAGATATGGTCCGCCCGAATCCGGAAGTTCATTTCGCTGGACGAGAATGCTTTTTTGTCCGGGGGACGGACGCTGAGGATTTTCAGCAGCGAGACCAATAGCGGCAATTCATAAATGTCGCCATTTTGCAAGCGTATCCCACCCGAACCGCTTAGTCGGTGCGTGCCGGCCGCGGTGCCGGAGAGTTCGATGTTGGCGGCGACGTTGCCTTGCAGCCGGGTGCCGTTGCGCGTGGTTTCAGTGATCAGTCGCGCCAAATCGACTCGTTCCGCTTCGGCCACGACGTTGAATTGTGGTGTGCCGCCAAGTGTCACGCGGATATCCGCGGCGATGACTCCCCCGTAGGCTTGTGCGGTCAGCCGATTGGGAGCCGTCCCCGGGTTCGACGGCTCGGCCCAGGCGCCGAGCAGGAATTGATCGTCGCTCAGCCACATCGGCCCGCGGATGTGCGTGAGTTGATAGTCGCCATACATGGCCGAATCGATGTCGAGCCAGCCGCGCATCTGCTGCTTGGTGCCGTCGAACTGTCCGATCAGGCGCACCCCGCCCGCCAGGTTCTTCAATTCGATGCCGGCGTGCAGCCGGCCCTGCAGCGTGCTGAACTCCACGTCCCATTGCGACAACAGCGGGTCTTCGGGCCGGCCGCCGCGGGACAGCGCCCAATTGCCCCGCAGGTTCAGCGGGCCGTCGAAGTTCAACTCGGCGATTCCCTTGCGCAGCCGGGGGGGCAGCGCAGCCAGCAACTCGCGCTCGGGCAACAGGCGGTCAACCGTAAAATTCTCCAGCCGCAGGTCCCAGCCCCCATCGGGCCCGACGCGGCAATGCCCATCGGTGACCACTTGCGTGCGGCCATGTTCGGCCCCCACGCGGTGCAGCTCGACCAGGCCATTGTGGTAGTCGATCGCTCCACTGAGCTTGGCCAATTGATAGGGGAAAAAGTCGGGTTCCAGACTGACGCTGTCGTTGCACGGCTCGATATGGACGGTCACGTCGAGCGTCTTGGCCGGCGAGGCGTAGCGGAGTTGGCTGGTGAGGTTCACCGAGCCGCGCGGTTTGAGCCGCAGCCAGAAATCTTGCAACCGCGGCGATAATGCTCCGCGAAGTTCTTCACCCAATGGCACGTCGGTGCCGTCGAAGCGGAGCGTCAGCTCGCCGCCGCCGGGCGAGGGGACAAACTGACCGGAACAAGTGACGTAGCCCGTGTCGTTTGTGCCCACCAGGTCGCGAAATGTCCATTGACCGTCGACCCCTTCCAGCCGCCCACGCACGTCCTTCAGCGGATACGCAAACTTCTCGTAGCGAATGGCGATACGGTTCAGGTCCACGGCAATCTGTTGATGCCATTTGTCGGTGGCCACCTGGCGCGAGACGCGCACCTGGGCGTTGATGGTCCCCTGCGGCGCGAGTGAACGGACCACGGTTTGCGATTTGCCCGGCAGCGCATCCATCAGCCGCGACGAGACCGGCAGCTCCGTGGTGTTGATCGTCACGACGCCGGTGCTGGCTGGGCCGGGATGTTCGATTTGCCCGTCAATGTCCACGGGGCGCCCGTCGCCGAATGCCCGCAACCGCAGGGCCAGCTTGTTGTCGGCGAATGCCAGATTGCCGCTGGCTCGTTCGAGCCGATATGGAAACTTGTGATGGCTGAACGAAACGTCGACACATTGGGCGTCGAGCTTGGGGGTCCAGCGTTGGCCGTCGAAGTCCAGCGAGAAGCGGAGGTTCACTTCGCCCGCTGGGAGGTATTGATACCAGATCTGCTGCCAGGTTGGTGGAAGCAGATCGACCAGTTGCCGCTCGAGCATGAACTTGCGGGCATCGGCGGTCAACG
>JAIOQB010000003.1 GCA_021413585.1 Planctomycetia bacterium | reverse complement strand
TGGCATGATGGGCGTGCCAGCGCTGCGAGTGCGTGACGCTCAGCCAGCGGAAGAACTCCGACACTTGCTCGTGCTGCCGCTGGCGGGGCCAGACCACAAGGTCGAGTGGATTCGAACCACTAACCTTTGGCTTCGGAGGCGGCGCCAAAGAAGGGTTCGTTGAATGCGGCAAGGCCGCGTCGGGTCATGACTTGCGACGGCTTCGCGAACCGTTCTAACTCGTCTACGATTTACACCGTTTTAAACGAGTTACAACGATTTGCAAGGGGTTGTCTGACAGGCGATGGTCAAGGCAGCAGGCCGTCAGTGCTCGATCTCGCAATTCGGCAGTGCCTTTTGCAGCCGGGCCACACCGGCGTCGGTAACTTTCGTACCGTCGAGTCTGAGCCACTGCAGTGTGGTGAGACCCCTGAGGTGTTCCAGGCCGTTGTCGGTAACTTGCGTTTCGTTGAGCCAGAGTGTCTGTAAGGCCTTGAGGCCCTTGAGGTGTTCCAGGCCGTTGTCGGTAATCTGCGTTCCGTCTAGATCGAGCCGTCGCAGGCCTGTGAGGCCCTTTAGGTGCTCCAGGCCGGAGTCGGTAACTTTCGCATTGCGAAGTTCGACAAGGTTCACGCTGACGAAATAATCTATACTCCGATCTTGGATCAGCCAGACTGGCCAGTACACCGGCTGCTTGAAGCGGTCAGATGAAATATCGTAACCAACGCTACCCCCGGCCTGAATGAATGCCGCCACGGCCGCGCGTTGCTGCCGGGCCTTGTGCGACCACCAGCCAAGCCAGGCGAATCCCACCGCACTTACCGTCGTCAGTATCAACAGCGTCCGCAGGCTGAATTGAAACCAGCGGCGTCTGGATTTGGGCGGCTTGTCGGGAGTGCGCGCGTCGGCCTGGGGCATACTCTTGTTATAGCTGTGTCGGGGCAACAGGACACGGTTAGAACTTTTTAGCCAGCTAGCTTGGGGACTTCCGAATGACATCTGGTGCGTGGCATGAGTCACGCCAATTGCCCCGCTTATAACGGGTTATGCGTCGCGAATGTGAGGCGCACGGTTGGCTTAAGTTGCAGAATGAGCGGGCCGACTGATATAGAATCAAATTTTAGGCTGATTGATTCGTTACCGTCCTTCATGCACACCGACAAACCAATTACGCGTCGCAAGTCCACGTTCACAATTTCAAAGGAATTTCGCCACCATACCAGCTTGAATTGATCGTATCCGGGTTCAATCTCGCACCGGATTTTGTCATCGCCCCGCGTTGTCTCAAACGTAAGCTTATTGTAAGCCCAGGGAACACGCGGATCGAGAATTGAGGGTTCAGCCTCGAACACCCCTATAAGTTCCCAATCTTTCGGCAGAATCATAGCTTTGGTTCCAGTCGCCGCTAACGTGGTTTTCCGTTAATGAATATTTCCACCATTTTCCATGTGTCGAGGCAACAGGATTTGAACCTCTGGAGTCGGCGTCCATCCAGTATTAGAGCGTTGCGACGCGTGGGGAGGGAAGGACATTACGGGAATGGGCGATTAGCGGCCAAATACCGAAGGATTGACAGTTAGGCCACCGGCGCGCAACAATCCCTCCAGCCTCATGGATCGAGGCAACATACCTTCAGGGAGGATGACCATATGGAGTAAATAAAGGGGACGGGAGTCATTTCTCGGCCTCGGCCGGCGGCGGGGCTCCTGCCGGCGATTCTTTCTTCGGCCGGCCACGCGGGCGCATGGTGTGCTCCAACCCGAGCTGCCGAACTACCTTGTCGCGCCACCGCGGCCCGCCGTAGGGACGGCCGCGGGCCACGCTTTCGCGCAGCGCCGCCAACTCCGCTTCGCTTTCCGGCTGATTGACATGCTCGGGCCAGGTGCGGCCAAGTTGAACCGGCGGATCGGTGAGCAGCGCTCGCTCCTCGGGCGATCCCTGTGTTCGCCGATAGAGGCTCCCCCATTTCCACAACTCCGCGCTGCGGACAATGCCGGCCCGCAACGGATTGCGCTCTACGTATCTCAACACAGTCAGCAGGTGCTCATCGCTGGCGACGGGAAACGACTTGAACCGCCCTTGATACACATGCCCCATGCCCGAGGTGCCATGATGGGCGTGCCACCGCTGGGAATGCGTTACGCTCAGCCAACGAAAGAACTCCGACACCTGTTCGTGCTGCCGCTGGCGGGGCCAAACCACAAAGTGCCAGTGGTTGCTCATCAGCACGTAACCCAGGATCCGCAGCGGCACGCGCTGGTGGGCCTCGGAGAGCACCTGCTCGAAGGCGGCGAAATCGGCGTCCTTCTTGAACAGCCGCAGCCGCCCATTGGCCCGATTGAGGATATGGTACGCATATCCCCCGATGATCGACCGCGCTCGGCGAGGCATGTTCGCTCCCCCCACACTCCGCACACCACCGCCCGCACGCCGGCCGTCAACCAACCAGCGAGCTAAAACGCCCGGCAAGCCGCTAAAATATCCCCGAGTGGATTCGAACCACTAACCTTTGGCTTCGGAGGCCAACGCTCTATCCAATTGAGCTACGGGGACGCGTGGAAAAGCGGTGACGCGAAAGATGTGGTGCGGGAGTCGGCCAGCGGGCGATCCAGGCAAGGGCCGCGTCCCCTTTAAGTTAGCGAAACGGCGGCTCCCCGACAAGCTGCCCGGCGGCGGCCACGGCAATGCCCAAGGATTTCAAAAGCGGCGCGCCTCTCATGTTTTGACGGGCCTTGCGAGCACGCCAAAATGGGCCAGCACGTTGCGCAGCAGCGTGCGCATCTTGGGATCGTTGGAGAGGACCCAGCCGGCGGCGATCGAGCCGGCGTTGAACACTTTTCCACTGTCGGGACGCTCCCAGTAGATCACTTCCACGCACACGCCGTTCTTTTCGCTGATCGGCGCGGTGAAATAGTCGAGCGCTCCCCCCTTGGCCTGCCGACCCACGGCCAGCGTGGTGATGCCGGGCGGATCGTCCGGCAACGGCGCGGCGCCCTCGGGGACCGCCCGGGTAGCGCGCTTAAGCGTCGAAAGTCGCACGTCCCACTCGTGCCCCACGGCCCGCGGCAACGCTCCCCGCGGCCCGTGGCCGAAAGTTTCGTCCTTGGCGAGCCCTACGTTTTCTGGCTTCTCAAACAAGAAGTGCTTGGGCTCCGTCACCTCGTAGGGGCGAAAGTCATCGCGGGCAGTGCCGATCCAGCCGATGCAATCGAGGCCAATATATTCCCAGGCGGGCATGCCGCACTCCCGCATCAGGCTGCCGCGCTTTTGATCCTGGCTGTAATACAGCTCGCCGATGGTGGCTCCTCCCCGACCGCCGATCCGCGCGTCGAACTTGCGGCACTCCATCACGCTGTGGTCCTGGTTGAACGCCGTGCGCCAGAACATCGTGTTGCCCGAGAGAACCACCGCGGTGCCGCCCCGCTCGTAGAATTTCTTCAGTGCCTGCATCGCGGGTGTGGACCAATACTCGCTGTGGCCGTTGATCACCAACGTTTTATAGCCGTCGAGCAAATGCGGATCGCGATCGATATCAATATCCGTCGCCACGTCGTAGTCGTAGCCGGCGTGATCGCCGTAGTGGCCGTCGAGCCAGCGGTGCGCGAAGAGTTCGCCGCGCATCAAGTGGCTGTAACCCACCTGCGGCTGGCTGTAGAGAACGTCGGGCCCGGCGGAAGGCCAGGGCATTTTGAGCCCCAAATAATACGTCGGCTGCCCCGCCGCGTGATCGCGGTAGCAGCAGTACGCCGGAGCGCCGGCCGGCGAGTTCGACAATCCGCCGGTGGGCCAGTTGGCGTGCCGCGGCGCGTAC
Organism: Planctomycetia bacterium; assembly: GCA_021413585.1. Lineage (GTDB taxonomy): Bacteria > Planctomycetota > Planctomycetia > Pirellulales > UBA7805 > JAIOPX01. Next base: position 18,185 of record JAIOQB010000003.1, on the reverse strand, counting down.
AGGGCAAACGGCGTGGCGCCGTACGCCAGCCAGGTGCTGGTGCTGGTCAGCACGAGGATCGGCGTCTTGGGCCTGCTCGCGGCGCGGCGGACGACGAAAGTCGTGTGATACGTGAGCGGCTTGCCTTTCGCCTCGTAGTGAAACCGCGCGGCGTACACGCCACTCTTCGCGTCGGCCGGCACGTCGAACTTGTGAGAGACGTTCCAGCGGCAATCGAACAGATCGTCGGAGGCGAAGCGGAGGCCATGCCCTCGCTGCGGGTCTTTGGCCGGATCATAGGCAGCGTCAAAACGGCCGACCTCGTCTCCTTTGAAGCTGGGGCCGCCGATCATCCAGGTGGCGTGATTGATGATCCGGCCGTGGCGCTCGTGCGAGCTGACGTCGGCCAGCGTGTCGCCTCGTTCTTCAGTAAGTGGCCAGCAGGCGAGCAAGTCTTTTGTGTCAGGGGGCGTGAGCCCGCGATTGTCGATGTGCTGGCGAATCTCATCGGCAGTGAGCGCGCGACCATGCACCGCCGGCATGGCGATGTCCCCTTCCAGAAAATAATCGGCCACGCCCCGATTGCTGCACGCTCCCAACCGGAGCGGCACCGCGGCTGGGCGGACTTCGTGTTTGACTTCGGCACTGGCCACCTTACGGCCGTTGACCCACAGCGTTGCTTCGCGGCCATCGAACGTGGCGGCCAAGTGGCTCCAGCGGCGGAGCTTCAAGCTCGGGCCGGACAAGATTACGAATGAGCCTCCGGCTGGAGCATCGATTGGCGCGCCACTGTCCAGACAGAATCGCGGGCAGCCCTGATCGGAGAGCATCAGGCCAACGCCAGCCGCGTTGGGGGCGTCTTGTTGCGTGACGATCCCCTGCGTGGCGTTGAGCTTCCACGGACGGACCCAGCATTCCAGCGTCAGGCCGTTCAGCGGTGCGTCGTGCGGCAGGCCACGCTCGACATATATATAGGAGCCCGGGTGGATCGGCTGCTGCGCTGGCTCGCTGGATTTCACTGTTGAGAGCACGACGTCCGCCTTAGAATCGTCCACGTCGCCGGCCAAGCGGCAGACTTCCATCCGATACGGCACGTCGCTGCTGACGCGGAAATGGATTGTCTCCCCCGCCGCGATGCTCTTTTCCGCGTAGGCGTGAATACCCGGCAACGGCAGCACGCGATGCGGCGGGATCTGGTCGTCGGCGGTGAGTGTTTTTTGGCTGTAAGATTGTTGCTGCGCGACTGGCGCTGGCGAGACTTGAGGCGCGGCGTCGGCCGCCGCGGCTGGGCTGCCGGCGGTTAATCCGCTGGCTGCTGCGAGGCCGGCCGCCGACTGCTTGAAAAACTGCCGCCGATCATTCTTCGCCATGGCCGAGAAGCTCCGAGGGGAGGCTGAAGGCTTGAGGTAGGAGACTGTAGGGTACGTGCAGCGGACGGTGAACGCAACGGTGCCTCACGCGGAGCGTGAGAGGTACTTTGCCTACGCCCCGATGTATTTCGCATGCACGCTGCGGGCGACCGCTACGTCGTCCGTGCCGCCGACGATTGCCCGGCCGTCGGGAAACACGGTGAGTTGAAAACCATCCACTTCCAGCCGCAGCAGAAATCGATTGCGTGTCATCCGGCCGACGCCGGTCAACTTCGTTTCTAACGTATCGAGCGAGACGCCGCCGGCCGCGGGCGGGCTAAGCTGCACGGCATTGCGGCCGCAGAGCACCGCTGTGTGGCTGCCGCGCGAGCCATCGAGCCAGGGGAACTCGCGCCCCATGCAGGTAGGGCAATTGCCGGCAGCGCCGAGCGATTCGAGCTTCACCTGCCGGACGCGGTTGTCCCACAGGTCGATCACCGTGAGCACGCGGCTGACAGCCTTGCGATGCCCACTGAGGATCTTCAACGCCTCGACCGCCTGGATCGACGCGATCACGCTCACCGCGCCGCCGAGCACGCCGGCCGTGTCACAGGTGGGCGTGGTCCCGGCCGGCGGCGGCTCTTGCATCAGGCACCGCAGGCAGGCAGTTTCGCCCGGCAGGATGGTCATCGTCTGCCCCTCGGCGCCGATCGATCCGCCGTACACCCAGGGAATGCCGAGCGTGGCGGCCGCGTCGTTGATGAGCATTCGCGTTTCAAAATTGTCGGTGCCGTCGACAATCACGTCGACGCCCTCGCACAGCGCGCGGATGTTTGTGTGGTCGACGTCGGCCACGATCGGCTCAATCTCGATTTGTGAGTTGACCGCGCGGAGCTTTTCGGCCGCCGCAACCGCCTTGGGCATGCCGGCCGCCACGTCGGCCTCGTCGTACAACACCTGCCGCTGCAAATTCGTCAGCTCGACAAAGTCGCGGTCGACAATCCGCAAGTGCCCCACGCCAGCCCGGGCGAGCAGATTGGCCGACACCGAGCCCAATGCCCCGCAGCCGCAAACCAGCGCCCGGCCCGCCAGCAGCCGCCGCTGACCGGCTTCGCCCAAAGGCGCGTAGCGCATCTGGCGAGCATAGCGGGCGAGTGAGTCAGGTTGTTGTGGGGTGTCAGACATTGAGCCAGGGATTTAGAAGTTCGGATTTTGGATGTGGAAAAATTAGGCACATTCAAAGAAGTGTGCATCGCGTGAGGACCCCCCTCCCTGAATGGGAGGAGAGTTTCTTATCTACACAATATACCCTGCCAGATCCGCCTGCGGCGCCAGGTCGCGTTGCAGCTCGTCGCACGCTGCGCGTCCCGTGGCCACATCTGCCGATTGGCCCTCGGACCGCAAGGCCACAATCGGCCGGCCACAGCGGCCTGCCAGCGAGGCTATTCCTTGCGGCTCGGCGCAATCGCACAACAGCAAGTCGGCCCAGCCGGGCAGTTGGCTCTCATCAATATCAGGGCGACATTCGGCGGCAATACGCAAGTTCGGCACCGCGGCACGAACGTCGCGAGGTAATACAGCCCCGACTTGAAGGGCCACTATGGCCACGGCTGGCATGCGGGCCAGCCGCCTCAGTTCGGCGGCGATTTGATCCGGCGCTTGCTCACCGACACGCACTACCAGCAGCACACCGAGTTCGGCGGCGGCCGAAGCGGTCGCCTTGTCCAGTTCGTCGATCAACATCGCCGCGCCGGCGGCACGCCAATCTTCCAACGGCGCATCCGGCGACGTGCCGCGCGACACGCCGCGTAGCACCCAGCGACGGCCGGCGTAGAACAAGTCACTCCCGCGCGCGGTAAGCGGTCGCAAAGCCAGCGGCCGCTCGAGCGTTTGCACCACTTTACCTTCGCAGGTCAGGTCCAGCCGCGCGTGATACAACATCGGCACTTCGGGGGTCCAGAAGCAAGGGTCGGGCACGGTGGCGGATGCTGAAATATTCGCCGCATCGCTAGTTACATGAAATCGAATCGTCGCCGCCAGTGTCTTGGCGAACTTACACTGCGGCCCACGAATCTCGCCCACCAGCCGCCAATCGCGCGCGTCGGGACGCAGCAAACTCGCCACGACGCGAGCTTCGATGCTGCTGAGTTCGGCACAGATGAGTTCGATGTTGGGCATGAGGGCGGGGAGGCTGTCGGCTATCGGCTGTCAGCTAGGAATTGTGAGCTGGGAAATCCTCAATCTGAAATCTGAAATCTCCCCTCAATCCTCCACCTCCTCCACGACGCACGCCCTCAACGCCTCCGCCAAAAACTGCCCGGTGATCGACTGCTGATCGCGGGCGACTTCTTCTGGCGTGCCGCAGGTGCCCAATCGACCTCCGTCTTCGGCCGCACCGGGGCCGAGGTCGATCACGTAATCGGCTGCCCGCATCACCTGCAGATTATGCTCGACGACGATCAGCGAATGTCCCACGGCCAGCAGGGCGTCAAAGCAATCGAGCAGTTGCACCACGTCGGAGAAGTGCAGGCCGGTGGTCGGCTCGTCGAGCAAGAACAGCGTCAGCCCGCGGCGGTGAGACGAAATGTAGGCCGCCAGCTTCAGCCGCTGCGCTTCGCCGCCGGAGAGTGTGTTGGCCGGCTGGCCCAATCGCAGGTAGTCCAGGCCGACGTCGATCAGCCGTTTCAGCCGGGCCTGCACCTTGGGCCGGCCGCGGAAGAAACTAAACGCCTCGCGCACCGTCAGATCGAGTACGTCGGCGATGCTCCGACCACGATACTTGATCTCTAGAATCTCCGGCCGATAGCGAGTGCCGTCGCACTGCGGGCAGCGCATATACACATCGGCCAGAAACTGCATGTCGATCTGGATATGGCCGTCCCCTTCGCACCGCGTGCAGCGGCCGCCGTCAACGTTGAAGCTGAAATGGCCGGCCGTGTAGTTGTTCGTGCGGGCTTCGATGGTTTCGGCGAACACGCTGCGGATTTCGTCGAATGCTTTAAGGTACGTCACCGGATTGGAGCGCGGCGAGCGGCCGATAGGGCTTTGATCCACCAGCACGCAGTCGTCGATCTGGCCGTCGCCAAACACGTCGTCGCAGGCCAGCGGAAACGGGCCCTCCTTGTGCATCCGGCGATAGAGGGCCGGATAGAGCGTGTCTTGCACCAGCGTGCTCTTGCCGGCCCCGCTGACGCCAGTGACCACGCACAGCACGCCCAGCGGAAACTCAACCGTGATGTTTTTGAGATTGTTCCCCCGCGCGCCGGCCAAGCGGATCCAGCCATGCTCGGGGACGCGCCGCCTCGGGGCGGCGGACAACCCACGCCGGCCGGTGAGATAGTCGCCCGTGAGGCTGCGAGGGTCTTCCAGCATTTCGGCCGGCGTGCCTTGGAACACGATCCGGCCCCCCTGCTCACCAGCGCCGGGGCCGACTTCGACAATCTGATCGGCGCCGCGGAGGATCGCCTCTTCGTGTTCGACCACAACAACAGTATTCCCCCGATCGCGCAGCGAGCGGATCGCCACCATCAGCCGGTCGATATCGCGAGGGTGCAAACCCACCGACGGCTCGTCCAGCACGTACAATAGATTGACCAGGCTCGATCCCAGCGCCCCGGTCAGCGCCACGCGCTGCGCTTCGCCGCCGGAGAGCGTGCGCAGCGTCCGGTCGAGCGTGAGATAGTCGAGCCCCACGGTTTCCAAATAGCCGAGCCGGGAGCCGATCTCGTCGAGCATCATTCGGCCGACGCTCTGCTCCCACTCGGTTAGTTCCAATTTGCCGACAAACTGCCGCGCCTGGCCGACCTTCATCGCCAGCCATTCGGCGATGTTCACGCCGCCGACGCGGGTAGCCAGTGCCTCGGGCCGCAGGCGGGCGCCGCGGCAGGCAGGGCAGGGGCGATAACTGCGCCAGCGGCTGAGGAACACCCGCAGGTGCATCTTGTACTTGCGCCGCTCCAGCCAGCGGATGAAGCCATTGAGCCCGCCGAACTTCCGCTCCGGCACGCCGTGGCGAATTAACCTTAGCTGCTCTTCTGTTAAGTCTCGAAACGGCACATCGACCGGCAACTTGTAGTCGGCCGCCAGTGCGAGCAGTTCCTCCAACTCGTGCCGATAAGCGGGCGTATTCCATGGCGCAATCGCCCCGTCGCGCAGGCTCTTGTTCCGGTCGGGGACGACCAGGTCCAAATCGATATCAATGACGTTGCCAAAACCCTCGCACTCAGGGCAGGCCCCCAGCGGGCTGTTAAAGCTGAATAGCTTGGGCTCGGGCACGATGTACTGCCGGCCGCAATTGGCACAGGCCATCGAAGCGCTGAAGTTCACCAGCCGCCACGGCTGGCCGTCCAATAAGAACGGTCGACCGATGGCACCGTCGTTCGACGCAGCCTCGTTCGATGCAGCGTCAATCAGCACGCCGCAACGCCCGTCGCCGCGCGTGAACGCCGTCTCCAGCGAATCGCGCAGCCGGCCTTCGACGACGCTGCCGGCGGTGAGGCGATCGACGACGACGCGCAGAGTGAGGTCGGAGGTCGGAGGTCGGACGCAAGCAGAGGTGGGTGCGTAACGTCTGTTAGATTGACTATTCGCCCGTTGTCGATCAGTCGGACAAATCCTGCTTCCTTCAGCCGCACCAACTGCTCGTCGCGCGACACCTTGGCCGCTGCGGGCAACTCAAATGTCACCAGAAAGCGCGTCCCGGCGGGCAGTTCCATCAACCGGGCGGCGGCGCTTTGGGACGAGTCGCGCTCCACTCGGTGGCCGCAGTCGAGGCAGATTACCTGGCCGATGCGGGCGTAGAGCAGGCGCAGGTAGTCGGCGATCTCGGTGGCGGTGGCCACGGTCGCCCGGCTCGATTGGCTGGCGTGCTTGCGGGTGACCGCCACCGCGGGCGGGATGCCGTCGATCCGCTCGGCGGCCGGCTTTTCCAGCCGTTCGAGAAACTGCCGCGTGTAGGCCGAAAAGCTCTCGATGTACCGCCGCTGCCCTTCGGCGTAGAGCGTGTCGACCGCCAGGCTGGTCTTGCCGCTGCCCGAGAGGCCGCAGAAGACAATGAGTTTCCGATGCGGCAAATCGAGGTCCACCTGCTTGAGGTTATGGACCTCCACTCCCCGCAACGAAATGGTGCGACCCGACGCTCCGATCACGCCAATGCTCCTGTCCGCCCCAGCGGGCCCAGTCGGCAACAATCCAATCCATCATCATATCGCGGAGGGAGGAAGCGGGCCAGGATGTTGGCGAGGGCAAATCGAGCGATTATGTTCGGGCAATCAGCGACGGCCAGACCCGGACGATGACCAATAACCATCGATGGCCAATAACCAAATTCCAATCTCCAATAAGAAGTGCGTAGCTCCTATACAGGAGGTTGGAATTTGGCCATTGGGATTTTCGCCTCGGCGCCTCCGTGTCTCTGTGGTGAACAATAGTAAAGCCGACAGCCGATAGCTGACAGCTGACAGCCTCCCCCCCTCCCCGCCCCCTTGCTATAATTCCCCCATGCTCAAGCTCCGTGGCGGGACCAATCCGTTTTATGCGCTGCTGGTGATCGCCGGCGTGGTGTTCGCCATCACGGCTTGCGCGTATGGCGTGATGGCGTTTCGCCAGGCGCGGCCCGATTCGCAGGCCCTGGCGACGAGCGATACCAGCCTGATGGGCATTCTCGACCGCCACGGAATATGGATCCTCGGCGGCGAAGTGCTGTTGGTCGGCGTGTTGACCATCGGCGCGATCGGCACCGACAGCTATTGGCAGTCAAAAGTAGAACAGCAAAAGACCGCTTCTCAATTACCCAACTCGCCGTCATCATCGACCACTACATTTGCTGACAACATACAACCAGCCGATAAGGGAGTAACCCAATGAAACATTGTCAGGCGGCCGAAGTGACGGCGCAAAAAGTAACGATGCAGGGAGCCACCGGGTGCACGGTCCGCTGGCTGGTCGACGACAAGGACGGCGCTCCGAACTTCGCCATGCGGCAGTTCGAAGTCGAGCCGGCCGGACACACCCCGCACCACAGCCATCCCTACGAGCACGAAGTCTACGTGCTGGAAGGGGAGGGGACGCTGATCGGCGGCGGCGGCGAACGGCCGCTCAAGGCGGGGGACTGCGTCTACGTGGCGCCAGACGAACTGCATCAATTCAAGAACACCGGTGCCGCGGCGCTGAAGTTCCTGTGCATCGTGCCGCACATCCCGGCCGGTACGCCGGTGACGATGGCGCCGGAGTGCGCGGTGACGGGGCAATAACATAAAACCTTGCCGCCTGTGGTTCTGTCATGACGCGCCCCAAACTCGCCGCCGAAATCGCATCGCTCCGCGACACGATCCGTCACCACGATCGGCTGTACTACGATCGCGCGCAGCCGGAAATCAGCGATCTGGAGTACGATCGCCTACTCGCGCGGCTCAAGGAACTTGAAGAAGAATTAGGCGAATCGGTGCCGGCCGACAGCCCGACGCAGCGTGTCGGCGGGGCGCCGGTCGACTCGCTGCACAGCGTGGCGCATCGCGTGCCGATGCTGTCGATCGACAACACCTACAGCGTCGAGGAGTTGCGTGCTTACGGTGCCCGCGTGGCGAAGCTGCTTCCCGGCGAGCCGGTCGAATGGGTCGTCGAATTAAAGATCGATGGCGTGGCGTGCGCAGTGACGTACGAGAAAGGACAGCTCGCGTTGGGGGCCACTCGCGGCAACGGCCAGGTGGGGGATGATATCACCCACAACCTGCGCACGCTGCGCGACGTGCCGCACCAATTACACGGCGGTCATGTGCCCGCGCTCGTCGAGGTCCGCGGCGAAGTCTACATGACCAACTCCGACCTGGTGAAGCTCAACGAAGAGCAGGAGAAGAAAGGAGAGGCGGCGTACGCCAACACGCGCAACGTGGCGGCCGGCAGCATCCGGCTGCTCGATCCCAAAATCTGCGCGGCCCGCCGGTTGCGGATGTTCTGCCACGGGCTGGGTTATGCTGAAGGCCTGCAGGCCACGACGCACATGGAACTGTTGGCGCAACTCGCCGCGTGGGGGCTCTCGCCGACGCCGCAAGTGGAATGCTTTCCCAGCTTTGACGCGGCGGTGGAACATTGCGAGCAATTGATCGAGCGGCTGCACGAACTGGACTTTGAAGTCGACGGCCTGGTGCTCAAGGTCAACCGGTTCGACCAGCGGCAGCGGCTGGGCACCACCGCCAAAAGCCCCCGCTGGGTGATCGCCTACAAGTTCGAGAAATACGAGGGGACCACCCGGCTAAGCGACATCCGCGTGCAGATCGGCAAGAGCGGCACGATTACTCCGGTGGCCGACCTCGAGCCGCTGCAACTCGCCGGCACCACCGTCAGCCGCGCCAGCCTGCACAACGCCGAGGAGATCGAACGCAAGGACATCCGCATCGGCGACGTGGTGGTGGTGGAGAAAGCGGGCAAGATCATCCCGCACATCGTGCGCGTCGAAAAGCATCTGCGCGAAAAGCCGCTCCGCAAGTTTCACTTTCCCACCGAGTGCCCCGAGTGCGGCCACAAGCTGGTCAAGGACGAGGACGGCGTCTACATCCGCTGCCCGAACCGCCGCTGCGGGGCCCAGGTGAAGGAGCGGCTGCGGTACTACGCCACCCGCAACGCGATGGACATTGAAGGGCTCGGCGACAAGCTAGTCGACCAACTGGTCAGCGAAAAGCTGGTGAAGGACTATGGCGACCTATACCGGCTGAGCGTGAAGCAACTGGCCGACTTGGAGCGGATGGGGACAAAATCCGCGGAGAATCTGGTGGCCGCGATTGCCGAAAGCAAATCGCGAGGCTTGGCCCGGCTGCTCAATGCCCTGTCGATCCGCCACGTCGGCCGGACGGTGGCGCAGGCGCTGGCGGGGCATTTTGGCTCGATGGACAAGCTGCAAGCGGCGAGCCTCGACGAACTCAGCCAGGTGGAAGACGTGGGGGAAGTGATCGCCCAAAGCGTGTTCGAGTTCCTGCACAGCGACTTCGGCCAAGAAACGGTGGCCGACCTGGCGGCGCACGACGTGAACATGACCGCCGACCAGATCAGCCGGACGGTGGCGACCGGTACCGGCCCCTTGGCGGGCAAGACACTGGTCGTCACCGGCACGTTGACGCAGTTTACCCGCGACGAGATTCAAGACCTCATCACCCTCAACGGCGGCCACGCCGCGTCGAGCGTCTCGAAGAAAACCGACTACGTCATCGCCGGCGAAAAAGCGGGGAGCAAGCTGGACAAGGCAAAGAAGCTGGGCGTGGCAGTGATCAGCGAGCAGGAGTTTGAGACGCTGATTGGAGGCGGGAAAAAGGTTTGAACCACAGAGACGCGGCTGTCGGCTGTCAGCTTTTTGGCTGATAGCCGATAGCCGATAGCTTATCCAACACTTCCTCATCGCTCGGGTAGCTGGCCGGGAGCATGGCGGTTAGCGGGATTGGCACTTCGTCCATCCGATACGCGGTTCCGGGCAGGTGGATGCCGTACACCGCGGTGGTGAATCGCACGGTTGGGGCGATGGTCGATTCAATCGTTGGATGATCGAGCGCTATCGTGGGTATCCGCGACAGATGAGCCACGGCCGCCGGCGACATCTGCTCCACTCCTTCGCTCCCCAGCAGCAGGCAGGCGTCCACTTCGCCGCGCTCCAGCATGTCGTTGGCCGAAAACTCGCCGGGATTATAACGCGGATAGCCCCGGCAAAGGTTGACGCTGAACGGATAACCGGTCTGCCAGCACAAGACACTGTCGGCCCCGGTCACGTCGCCGGGAATGCGCATCCGCCGGGCGCAAAACCGCGTGTGGGCATTTAGATCTCGCACGAGTTGCAGCAAGGCCTCGACATTGCGATGCCCCAACTTCGCTCTGGCCAGGCCCAGGCCAAAGAAGAACACTCCGTAGCGGCAACCTTTCATGCGCTCGGCCAGATCGCGCAACTCCGGCCAGGACGTTCCCTGCGGCGAACTCTCGTCGAGTCCGATCCCCTGCACCAATCCGCGCAATGCCCAAATCGCCTCGAAGTCGCGTCCTTCGTCAACTTGAACAAAAAGGTCAGCCAATTCGCTGCTTGCCGTCCGCTGCGAGTCGATCACCACGACGGTGCGATCGGCCCGCCCGCGCGGCACAAGCATGCCCACGGGATCGCCCGAATAGCGCTCAAAATGCCGAGGGTGCGACTCGACCGGATCGACCCCCCAGAAGATCACGAGGTCGGCCCGGTTCTTGATCTCGCCCAGCGAGCAGGTCGATTCGCCGACTTCCTGGATCGCCATGATCGACGACGCGTGGCAGAGGGAGGCGGTGGTGTCGATGTTCGCGCGAAACGCGTCGGCCAGCCGCACCGCCGCCCGCTGCCCGGGCGTGCTGCTGCGCGACAGACCATACACCAGCGGATAGCGGGCCTGGCTGAGAATCTGCGCCGCCCGCTCGACCGCCGCGTCGAGCGACACGCTCCGGCCGCCGATCTCAGCCACGGCAGGCGGAGCCGCGCCCGGTGCTGAAAATTTATCCTGATCGAGAAACCACTGCCGCGAGAGATGGCAGGAGCCCACGGCCTCGGTGATCCGTCCCTGCCGCACCGTGATCTGCAAATCGTCGCAGACGCACCCGCACACCGTACACGCCACGTCGTGGAATACTTTCACCGCAACCTGGCCGTGTTATGAAAAAGGAGGGCCGCTCAATGCCGCTGGGCGCAAGCCCGAAGGTAGGAAACGTAACGCCGCCAGGGCCGACGAAAACCGCGGTCGGCGAACCGACCGGCGCAGGTACCAGCGCGCCCCATGCACTCACCAACCAGTTTACATTACTCCGGAACTGCGATCCAGCGGCGGCTTAGCGCCGCTCCGCCTCCGCGGGCCGCACGTACACGACCACGCTGTGATCGACGGGTCCGGTCCAGGCGGGAAACGTGGCTTTCAATTGGCAGTTTTGCGCGAACCAGGCGTCGTACTCCGGGGTGACGTTTCTCCTGGTCACGACGTACCACTCCGCCCGGCGCGGCGCTGCGAGCAGCGGATGCTCGGGCATCTGCTTTACCAGTTCTTGCTGGTGAGTTTCGCCAGGGGGGACGTCGAGGTAGAAGGCCAGGACCTCTGGCACGGTGCAATAGATCGGCGGATTGTTCGCTGACTTGGAATGCACGGCGGCCGCGCCGCGGACGAACTCCGCCCCTGCCCGCCATGGCGGACGATTCCCTTGCATGGCAGTGTAATACTGCACGGCGAATGCGCCGTAGTAGATCAGGCTGATCGCGGCCAGGGCGATCGCGGTGCGTCGCAGGCCGGCTTTCCAACACTCCGTCAGACCGGCGCCGGCCAGGGCGGCACAGCCATACATGGCCATCTGCCCATGGTTCCACGTTACATTGGCCAGCCGCAGCCATCCCAGCGTAAACAACTCCAGCACTGGTAGCAGTGCCCAGCAGAACATGAGCAAGTAGGGGCGCGAAATCCGCCGGACGAGCAGCGGCGCCGCGATCGCCAGGCCAATGATGGGTACGCCGTAGTAGCAAACGATCCGCACGATAATCGGTCCGGGATATTGCACCGGAGGTGGCCCCCCCAGGACGCCGGATCCCCGCAATTCAAGCAGTCGCGGTATCACGGCGAGGATCCCCAGCAGCGCGGGGACGCCAAGGGCCAGCATGTTCCGCCAGGAATACCCAGCACTCCGCTGGCGAAATATCGCCACCAGCAGCAGATAAACCACCACCACGGGCAGCAGCAGCACGGCGGTAAAATTCGTAAACAAGGCAATGTTAAACAAGATGCCTGCCAAAACCAGCTTTCCAGGGCGAGACTCCTCAAAACCTTCGTACAGCATCAGCAGCGCGGCGAGTTGAAAGCAGGCGACCATCGTGTAGTAGCGAATCGACTGGGACCAGAACAATTGGTCCAGACACGCGGCCAGCAATATCGCGGCGACGAGTCCCGCCGGCCGCGAGACATAACGCCGCAGGAACAGATACGTCAGCCAAATCGACAGCAGCCCAAAGAACGACGCGAGCAGGCGTCCCGCCACCACCGAAACGCCAGTGATCTGAAATAGTCCGTGCAGCGCAGAGAAGTAGATCGGCGAGCAGCGCGGAAACAGCTTGTCGCAATGTTGCGAGAAGTAAATGCTGGTTTCCTCGTCCTGCCACAGGCTCCAGGCGCCGATGCGCAGCACGCACAGCCCCGCCGCCACGGCCAGAATGGCCACGATCATCCAGCGCGATTCGAGCAGCCGCATCGTCCACGGCGCGCCGGCCTCCGACCGCCGCCGATCGAAGTACGGCGCAGGGGCGGGCTCAATCCTTGGTTGTTTTGCCGCTTTCAATATATTCCCGCTCCGTATTCACTGCCCAGACGTTGGAGCTGTCTTTGATCCCAGCAACGATGTTGTCCACGGCGGTCATGGCGGCGAGCATGGAATGGTCCTGATTGTTGTAGCGGTGCATGCCGTTGCGGCCGATCAGGAACAGGTTTTCAATGCCGATGACAAATCGCCGGATCTCCTCAAAGCGGTCGTAGCTGCCAAAATAGGCGGGATAGGCCTTCGGCATGCGGATCACGGTGCGGTCGAGCACCTTGGACTTTTCAATGATGCCGATCCGGGCCAGCTCTTCCACCGCCAGGTCCGCCATTTCATCGTCCGACTTCGTCCACAGCGGATCTGTCTCGTAGCAAAAGTACTCCATGCCCAACCATACTTTTGTCGGGTCCGCGACCAGGTACGGACTCCAGTTGTTGAAAATTTGCAGACGCCCCACGAGCACGTCCGGCTCCTGAATATAGATCCAGTTATCCTTGAGAATTCTCCGGCCGTTTTCCGTCGCATCGCTGATGCGCATTTCGTCGAGCAGCAGGCCGACCGTGATGAAGTCGCGGTATAACAGCCCCTCGCTCACTTCGCGCACGTTCTCCGGCGCCGCGGCGGACATGCCGCGGATCAAATCCTTGATCGGCATGGTCGAAAAACAATAGTCCGCCTGGAAGGTTTGCTGCGCGCCGGTTTCCTGGTGGTGGGCAACGACCGTCGTGACTTGATTGTCCTCGACAACGATTCGTTCCACGCTAAGTTTCATGATAATCTCGCCCCCCAGCCGAACGATTTTTTCGGCGCAGGTTTCCCACATTTGCCCCGGCCCAAATTTGGGATAGAGAAACTGCTCGATCAGCGAGGTCTCGGTCTGCTTTTGCGCGATATCGGCCCGCTTCTGAAACGGCTTCTTCAGGGCGTGCAGCACAGCTTTGGTGACGGAGAGGCCCTTGATCCGCTGGGCGCCCCACTTGGCGCTGATCCCGCGGCAGGGAACTCCCCATACCTTTTCGGTGTACGATTTAAAGAATGTCTCGTACAGCCGTTTGCCGAATCGGTTGATGAAAAACTCCTCCAGGTTCTGTTCCGCGCGGACCGGAAACAGCCTGGACTTCAGATAGCTCGCCCCGATCTGTGCGGTGCGCAGCAGGCCCAGCTTGCGAATCGTGCCGAGCGACAGGGTCAACGGATAATCGAACAGCCGGCGCAGGAAGTAGATTCTGCTTTTGCGTGACCGGACCAGCATCACCTGATCCGTCTTGTCCGGGTCTGTCTTGTCTGGTTCGACCCCCGTGGCCACGGCGTCCAAGTGTCGCTGCTCCACTCGATACTTGAGCGGCACGCCCTGGCCGCTGGCCTGTTGCACGGGGAGCATCTCGGCCCACCAGCGCATGACGCGGTCCGACTTGGAGAAAAACCGGTGGCCGCCGATGTCGATCCGATTGCCGCGATAGTTGACCGTGCGCGCCAGCCCGCCCAGCATGTCGGTGCTTTCGAGCACAACGACTTTGAAATCGGTGCGAGTCAGCAACTCGTACGCCGCCGTCAGTCCCGCCGGACCGGCCCCGATGATCACGGCGGTCCGCTGGGTCATCGGGGCATCCCTTGTCCGTTCTGTTGCCATCGATAGCAGGCGAAAAGGGGTTCGGCGCGGCATTGGCGACTCGAACGTGCATCGCGACCGGGTTTTGAGTGTAGCAGACACCCACATGGCAAGCGAACAGTTCGCGGCCAGTCCGCGCCACCGGCCCATAGCCCCGGGCTCCGCCCGGGGGTTGCACTAACCAGCAGCCTGGCTTTTGAAATTGGGTCACTAGCCCGAAGTGCAAGCGAGAGGGATTCACCCTCAATCCCTCGCTTGCGATTCTGCGCTTCGTACAAGAGTGTGGTGGAATCGAGGCCCGCCAATGGACGTGATCTCCCGAGCTAGAGATTGGTCTGGCGGGTTCACCCCCGGGCGGAGCCCGGGGATATGGGCACGGTGCGGCTCAGCCAATCGCCAAACCGCGTCGGGCCAATTCGGGGGTTCTCGCCGGGCGTCAGGCTTTGATCGTTCACCACTGTGCCGAAATAGGTTGCGTTGGGGTCGGTGATGACCTGACGTGGGTCGCCGGTGGCGGCCAGGAATTGCCGGACGATTTGATCGAGGCCGATCCGTTCCGGTCCTGCGAGTTCCATCATGCCGTTGAGCGGTGGGTCGTTGACGATGTCGGCCAGCGCGGCGGCCACGTCGTCGGACACGATCGGCTGGAAGAGGAACGGAGGAAGTCGCACGGTCTGACCTTCGGCGCCCGACTGGGCGATGCTGCCGACGAACTCAAAGAACTGCGTCGCGCGCACGATGGTATACGGCGTCTTGGCCGTCTTGATGATGTTTTCCTGCGCCATCTTGGCCCGGAAGTAGCCGCTGGCCAGCATGCGATCGGCGCCGACCACGGAGAGCGCGATGTGATGCTTCACGCCCGCCGCTGCTTCCGCGGCCGTGATGTTCCGCCCGGCGGTCTCAAAAAACTCCATCACCGGGCCATCCTCGAACGAGGGCGAGTTGGCCACGTCGTAGACAACCTGAGTGCCGTCAAACGCGGCGGCGAGTCCTTCGCCCGTGAGCGTGTTGACGCCGGTTGAACGTGACGCCGCCAGCACCTCGCGGCCACGCTGACGGAGCAGCGCTACCAGCTTGGTACCAATCAACCCGTTGCCGCCGATCACCGTGATCTTCATGGGGATGCTCCTTTTTTGGCAGTGCAGCCGCCAAGATCCGCCGGTATGCCGCGCGGGTGCCTGGGTCTGAACGCAGCGCAGCGAAATGAAGCCCCAGCGGCTGACTCTGGAGCATCGCTGCGCTTTGCCCCAGGCACCAAAACGGCCCGAGCTTGTGCATGCTCGGGGTAAACAACCAGAGCCCAGGGAAAACATGGTTTTCCAAGGGCTCTTGCGGTGATTATGTGGAGGATACCGGGCTCGAACCGGTGACCTTCAGACTGCCAGCCTGACGCTCTCCCAACTGAGCTAATCCCCCATTTCCATTGGATACGGCTCCAATGGCTGCGGCAAATCCGGCGACAAACAGCCGCCGCCTCGCGGCCGAAACCGCGAGTTTTGCCCCAACCGGTCTTGCCGTGGCAAGCTAGAAAACCTATCACGGGGGGCGAAAAGTGTCAACCGGACCGATCCGCGGGCAGTGATAGCGGCGCGGTGGAACCGCGATCGCCGCGCGGCGGTGCCGAAACGGCCGCTCGGCCAGCCAAAGCCCCCTTCCCCGAGACTCCGCTTGAAGAAGAAAACGCTTATTACTCTGGCCAAAATCGTGGTCTCGCTGGCCGTGATCGGCTATTTGCTGTGGCGCGTATTTTCCGATCCCAAACGGGCCGAGATGATCGAGCGGCTGCGCACCGAGCCGAAAAACTGGTGGCTGCTGCTGGCGTCGTGGGGGTGCTTTTTCACCTCGGCCATTCTCACCTTCGTACGGTGGTATTTTTTGGTCCGGGCGGTCGGGCTGCCGTTTCGATTTCGCGATGCCCTGCGGCTGGGCTTTTTGGGCTTCATGTTTAGCCAGGTGTCGCTCGGGGCGGTCGGCGGCGACATGTTCAAGGCGGTGTTCCTGGCCCACGAGCATCGCGGCCGGCGCGCCGAATCGATCTCGACGATCTTTCTGGACCGGCTGCTGGGGCTGTATGGCTTGTTTCTGATCGGCAGCCTGGTGGTGGTCAGCGGCCAGTTAGGGCGCCGCAGTCCGATGATCGATTTTCTTTCCACGTTCACGTTAATCGGCACCGGCGTGATGACGTCGATCTTTGTCGTCATCATGGCGCCGGCCCGCATCTTCGGATCGCTGCCGGAGCAGTTGGCGAAGATTCCCCGCATCGGCCACATCGTGCAAAAGCTGTGGCTGGCCGCCGGCATGTATCGCACGCATCACGGCGTGGTGTGGGGCGCGCTGGGGATCACGCTGGTCGTGCATGTGATCAATGTGTTTTCGTATTACTGCATCGCCCGAGGGTTGCCGGGGCTGGCGCCCGACTTGGCCAGCCATTTCCTGATCGTGCCGCTGGGACTGTTGGCCGGTGCGATTCCGCTGCCATTCGCCGCCCTGGGGCCGTTTGAATTGATCCTCAACAAGCTGTACCAAGCGGTCGCGCCAATCACTGCCGCGGGTGGCATCCCGATGGATTCCCAATTGGGGCTGGTGGTGGCGTTGTGCAGCCGCGTGATGACGCTGTTGGTGGCGCTGGTAGGGGTCGGCTTTTACCTCGGCGGCCGCCGCGAGGTGAAGGAAGTGATGCAGGAAGCGCAGCAGTTGCAGGAGGCTGGGGCGGACGAGACGCTAAAGGCGAATGTCTAATGACCAAATTCCAATCACCAATAGAACCCGTGCGAGCGCTTCTTGGAGATTGGAATTTGGTGATTGGTCATTAAAACAGTGAGTTTTACCGCCCCACCTTCTCCGACACGCTCACCTTCACCGGCACATTGTCCACCAGCAGCTTCGCGCCGCCGAGGACTTCATACGGCGGGGCGGAAGTCTTGGACAGCTCGCAATGATCGACGCTCAGGCGGCCCGGCGCTTCGACGCGCACTTGTGCCTGGCCATTGTCGCGCACCAGCGCGCTGTCGAGCGTCACTTCCGACGCGCCGCTGACGCTCAACCCGCTGCGGCCGTTGCCTTGCAGCGTCAGTTGCATCAGCCGAATGTCGCGGGCACGGTCAGGCGCCGCGATGCCGTCGTAGCGAAAGCCCTGCACGTACAGGTCGCTGACGATCACGTATTGCACGCCGTACAGCGTGATGCCGGTTTTCTGGAAGCTGTGGCTAAGCACATAGTCCATCGGGTGCTTGTTCTTCTCGGTGCACAAGTAGATGTAGCCGTCCTTGAGGCACCACTCCAGCGGGTTGAGCGGCGGAATGTTGCCCGCCAGCCGGTCGACTGGAAATTGCCGCAGCGGCCGGCCATCGCGAAACAGCGCCTGATAGCCCAAGCCGGCAGGTCGAAACCGGTAAACGTCGCCGTGGAAATTCTCCCACGCTTCGCCAGGAATCGGGTGCGTGCCGTCGAGCGTCGCACCGTGGCCGATGATCGTCAGCGGCATCCCCGGCTGGCCGCTTTGCTTGGCGCCGAGTTGGAGCGATTCGCGATATGGCTGAGCCGTCTTGGCCAGATGCAATCGGTCGCCAGGGCCGACCATCAGCATGGCCCGCTGAAGCGTGCGCCACGGCCCACTCCGCCCGCCGGCCGCCGCTTCGGCCCGCCCGTCAAAGCGATCGTTGCCACCAACGTTGTTGACAAAATAGTCCACCGCGCGAGCCGTGCCCGCCAAGGCGCCGAGCCAACAGATCGCGAAGCAAGTCGCGCAACAGATAACGAACAGGCGCTTCATGGGCGTAGCTTTAGGAACCTGCCGCAGAAATATAGTTACAACCGAACTATTCTAGCATACGGGCACTTGCCCCTTAGCCAGGCTCGCCTTGACCCGCACTCCCCAGAGCCCCGGGCTCCGCCTGGGGGCAGCGCTGCTCTACAGACAGGCAACTCGCAAGCGCACACCGCACGCAGCGGGCATGCCGTTTTAC
>JAIOQB010000002.1 GCA_021413585.1 Planctomycetia bacterium | reverse complement strand
TGGACGTTTCGGGCAGCATGGGCTCCTCGTTCGGAAAGGGGACGCGCTACGACGGAGCGATGGAGGCGATCAAGCAATTCACCAGCCGGCGCAAGGGGGATGCCTTTGGGCTGACGATCTTCGGCGACGAAGTTCTCCGCTGGGCGCCGCTGACGACCGATCTGGCCGCGATCCAAAGTGCGGCGCCTTGGCTGCGGCCCGAAAGTCTGCCGCCGCAATTTGGCGGCACGGAGATTGGTAAAGCGGTGCAGTTCTCGCACCAGACGCTGATGCACCGTGGCGATGGGGATCGGGCGATCGTGCTGATGACCGACGGTGAAAGCCCTGACCTGGGCTCGGGCCATGCAAAGCAGATTGGCGTGGAGCTATTCGCTGACCGGATCGTGCTGTATGCCGTGTTCGTTGGCGACGGAGCGCCGCCGTCGGAACTGAGCGATCTCGCCCGAACGACCAATGGAGCGGTCTTCATGGCCAGCAACCCCGAATCGCTGCAGGGCATTTTCGAGCACATCGATCAAATGAATCCGGTGCGATTAAGACCGGTCGCTCCGCGGCAGGTGGACGCCTCGCGGCCGTACCTCATTGCGGCGCTGTCGCTCTTAGGGGTCTACCAGGTGAGCCTGCTGGGTTTGAGGTTCACGCCATGGTGACAACAGTAATACCGTTGCTGGTGATTGCGGTTGCGGCCGCGGCCGAGTGGTGGCACATGCTGCGCTGCCGCCGGGTCGCTTATTTGGCGTTTGGCCCACAGGGAGCGGCGCGACATTGGACGCGAATTGCGCCGGTCGCTCGCGTGGCCACGCTGGGGCTGCTCGCCTGGGGGCTGTTGGTGCTGTTGTTCGACGGCAGAAATGCGGACATGTCGAACACGGCCCAGCCGGCGTTACAGCATCTTGTGCTCTGCCTCGACGTCTCGCCGAGCATGCAGATCGCCGATGCTGGACCGCACGGCGAGCAGCGACGCAGTGCCCGTGCCGCCGAGGTGCTACGATCGATCCTGGCCCACGTTGACATGCACAGCACCCGAGTGACGGTGATTCCGTTCTACAGCAGCGCGCGGCCGGTGGTTGTCGACGCGGCCGATCCCGAGGTGGTGGCCAACATCCTCAATGACTTGCCGCTGGAACACCTTTTTGCTCGTGGCAAGACGAACCTGTTCACCACGCTGGAGGCGGCCAATCCGGTGGCCGCCGAGTGGCGGCGAAGTTCCGCCACGTTGCTGGTGGTCAGCGACGGCGACACGCTGCCGCCGGGCAACATCCCGGTGCTTGTGCCGGCCTATCGCCAGGCGCTAATTATTGGCGTCGGCGACGGCGACCGCGGCACGTTTATCGACGGCCACGACTCGCGACAAGACGCTGGGTCGTTGCGGCAATTGGCCGGCCGTGTCAATGGAAAATACATCGACGCCAACGAACGCATGCCGCCGAGCGAGGCGATCGCGTGGTTCGCGAAAGCACCCGCCATCAGCGGCACAAGCGATTCGTTGTCCAACCACGATTTGGCCATTGTTTCTATTTTGGCGGCCGCGTTTGTCCTGGCATTGCTGGGACCGGCGTTGGCGCTGGCGGGCAGTGGCTGGAAGCCGGTGCTGGCGGCCAACCAATCGCAGCCGCAAATCGGATGAGGTGTTTATGCGAAGACTCAGAATAGCCGCGTGGTGGTTGGCGCCGGTGGTGGTAATCGCCTGGCACTACGCCGGTTCCGGTCGACAGCAACTCTCGGCCGATCTCGCGCGGGATCAGATACGACAAGCCAATGCGCTGGAGGCCCGCGGAGACACGGCCGAATCAGCTGAGACCTATCGCCAGGCCGCCGCCACGCTTTCGGATGTCGATAAATCGGCACAGCAGCGGCTTCGTCTGGCGGCGGCCAAGGCGCAGGTGGCCTCCGGCGAAATCGTTGAAGGAGAGCAGATGCTCGGCTCGCTGCTCAGTGAACTGGAGCGAGATCCAACTTCGTCGGCCGAACTAAC
>JAIOQB010000001.1 GCA_021413585.1 Planctomycetia bacterium | reverse complement strand
CCGGAAGGCCTTAACCAAGCCGCTGACGGTAACTCGCCGGATCATTATGCAAAAGGCACGCCGTCACACATTGCGAATAAATTCGCCATAGTGCTCCGACCGCTTGTAGGCACATGGTTTCAGGTTCACTGTCCTCCCCTAGAAGGGGTTCTTCTCATCTTTCAGTCGCCCTACTGAGTTCACTATCGGTCATCAGGTAGTATTTAGCCTTGCGGGATGGTCCCCGCAGATTCAGCCGAGGTTCCACGTGACTCGGCCTACTCAGGTACCTCTCGGGAGGCAATACCACTGTCGTGTACGGGACTGTCACCCTCTATGGTCGACCATTCCAGATCGTTCTACTAGTAGATTGCTTTGTAACTCCCATGTGAAAGGCCCTACAACCCCGCAGAGGAAAACCTCCGCGGTTTGGGCAATCTTTCCCGTTCGCTCGCCGCTACTGAGGAAATCGAGTTTTCTTTCTCTTCCTGCGGTTACTGAGATGTTTCAGTTCGCCGCGTTCGCCACGCACACCTATGAATTCAGTGTGCGCACATCGGGTATCCCGGGATCACCGCTCGTTTGACAACTCCCCCGGGCATATCGCAGTCTTCCACGCCCTTTATAGCCTCCTGATGCCAAGACATCCACCATGTGCCCTTAGTAGCTTGACCACATAAATCCAAAGCTCTTGTTGCCGCAGCTCACAGCGGTTTCCCGCCGCTCGCCACGACCACTCGACAATCGGATCCATGTGTTACTCGCTACTGAGTAACTTTTCACCGCTCTTTTTTCGACGCGACGCGAAGCTTGATTGCCGAAGCCAGAGCTGCCTCAGCAACGATTGCTGAAACAACGCCAACTCCTTCTCTCAGGCCACGCGCCGTCTAAAGCGCCAAAGAATTACTCGCGAACCATTTCCACTCGCTTCCGCCAGCGTCACGTTGACAATGGCCTGGGCAAATAGACTTTGGCCCGCGGGCATTCGTGTACAAGATGCCACTCTTGCAATTAATTCCAAATTGTCAAAGAACGATCTGAGACTTTGAACCGTCGCTCGCCATCTCAACTACCCTAGTGGGTAGAGGCCGCCTCCGAGTGGTCGTCCGAACCAGCGTTCGCTGGTCCAACGACACGTTTCGGAATCGGCCTCTAGCCACTCCGCGTTTCTTAGCCGGCTCGCTTCATTCCTTCGCTTGAATTGAACGATTGAGCCCGCGGCTCGAACTGGCCAAACCGCAAAGTATAGCCACCTGGCCAAGGTGCTGTCAAAGGGGGAATTTCAAGAACTTTCAATATCGGCCAGCTTCGTATTGAAACTGTGGCCGAAACCTCGCCGGGCGTGAGGCCCACTGGCAAAGCTGGAAGAACCGGAACTCCGTTTCCCTCGGCTAAGGGAGAATAATAGCGCAATGCCGCGAGTTTGACAAGTCCCTATTTTTGCCCGGGAAACTAGGGAATTTCACCGCAGGCTGCGAGGGTGCCTGGGGCTGAACGAAGCGCAGCGGAGTGAAGCCCCAGTGGCTGAATTCGAGTGTCGCGGCGCTCGGCGCCACTCAACGGAGCTTTGCGACTTCTGTTGCCGGTCGATTGCCCACCGCCGCTTCGATCGACTCAGCCACTCGCTGATAAAGCGACGTGGCGTCGTCGTTCGGCAAATAGCAGGCCACGCCAGCGCTGATCGTCAGCCGCAATCGGCTGTTTCCCAGCGGCAAATTGGAGTGCAACACGGCGTTTTGCACGCGGGCGGCCACTTGCTCCGCCGCCGCCGGCGAGCTGCCGGGCAGGATCACCGCCAGGCGGTGCGGGCCGACCATCATCGCCATGTCCATTTCGCGGGCCGCGGAGCGCAACATTTCGATCACCGCCGCGACGATGTCCCCCGCCGGCCCGCTGCCGAATTGCGACGAAAGCTGCTCGGCACCGTTGACATCCAGCAGCAGTACTGCCAATTCGGCCCTCGTTCGCTGACATTCCGCCACGCGGCGGGCCAATTCGGCCAGGAAAATCGCCTGCCCTGGATGTTCGGACGAGCGAAACTCCGGCCGTTCGGCCAGCGAGCCAGCCGCCGTTTTGCTGGCCATTTGCGGCAGCGGCAGGTCGGTCACCGGCAGGCACTGTTGGCTGTCGTGAACGAAGGCGCAGTTGCGCCCCGCCTGTTTGGCCGCGTACAGGGCGTCGTCCGCCCGGCGAATGAGCGAAACCGCGTCGTCGCCGGGCATCACTTCGGCCAAACCCTCGCTGACGGTGACTCGCAATTTCTTGCCGGTGGCCGGGATTTCCAGCGTTTCGACGCACCGCTGGGCCCGTTCGGCGGCCATGCGGGCTTCGGTCAGCAGCGTGTCGGGCATGATGATAGCGAATTCATCGCCACCGTAGCGGGCCACCACGTCCATGTCGCGCATCGTGGCCTTCAGCGCCCCGGCGACTTCCTTGAGAATCCGGTCGCCTACAGGATGCCCGTTGCGATCGTTGAATTCCTTGAAGTGGTCGACGTCGAGCATCAGCAGGCAGAACGGGCGGTCGCGGCGCTCCCACTCGGCCAGCCGGCGGGCCAGTTCGCTGTCGAAGCCGCCCCGGTTGACCGTCGCGGTGAGCGAGTCGGTGCGGGCGTGGGCGGCATGTCTTTCGATCTCGCGGGCCTGGTCGGTCAGTTTTTCCTCGGTCATGGCGAGCTGCCGTTGCAGGCGGTCGTTGGCTTCGAGCAATTCCTGCAGGCTCTTGTTGACGGCCGCCTGGTCGGTTGGCGCTCCGCTGTTGAGCTGCTCGTTGATTGCATGGACCTGCGAGCGATGCAGATCGACATCGGCACGGACGCTACTGGCCAGGTGATGCAACTGCTTGAGCGCCAGCCGGGCCAATTCCGAACCGGGATCGGCCGTGTCGCTGCGAGCCAGGACCGAGCGGCGAACCCACCAGCCCAGCAGGAAGGCCCCCGCCAGCGCCAGTGCGGCGATGAGCGTGGAACCGAGAACTTCGCTAACGGTGAGGGCTCCGGGCATAAGGGGCTTTTCTGGTCGCGCGGCCACGATTTTGGCTGCGCGGCCATCCAGGGGCCAAACGGTGCCGGCCAGCGCCGGCGTCGGCTGGAGAGGGCCAGCTAGACTCCTCAAACATACGTTGCCGCGGCCGAGTGTCAAAAGGCATTGCGGGGAGCCGGAGGCAGATTCTCCCCGAAGGAAAGGCCCGGCCGAATTAAAGTCCCCGAAAGAAAGTTAGTGGAGACGAAGGGGCTCGAACCCTCAACCCCTGCCTTGCAAAGGCAGTGCTCTCCCAATTGAGCTACGTCCCCGGGAATCTCAATGCCGAATGTCGAAGCACGAATGACGAAGAAGTACGTCAGGCGCGGCCATAGCCTAACCACGCGGGCAGATTTTCCTCGCACCAGCGGCGATAATCCACCATGGTGTCGAACGATCGAAATTCGGCGTCGTCCATCACCGGCTTGTACGTCTTAATGAAAGCGTATTTCATCCGGGTGGCGAGCGGACGAGCCGCCGCGGCTTCAAACTCAGCCAGCCAGTCGGCGGGAATCGAGGCCAAGTCCTCGTTTTCTGCCGACAGGTCTTTATTGGCCGCCTGTTCGTCGCTCATGGTATTTCCCGCAAGCATGCCGCACCACTACCTTAGCCTTCGTCATTCTACGCAAGTGGGTGTATCAGGATTCGAACCTGAGACCTCGACCTTATCAGGGTCGCGCTCTAACCAACTGAGCTATACACCCGTTTTAATTCCACTATCCCTTCAACGGTCGCATTATCAACGCCATCATCAGAAAAAGGAGGGACACACTGAGCGCCATTCCTGCAAGTGATGCTGCAATTATGCCGACAAAGTGTCTCGAATAGGCTCCCAATAAAATCGCGACCACGGCAAGGATTGGCACGCCAATGAATGAAAATAGTGCAAATGTGTTGATTGGACCATTGTTCCAAAGTCGCATTTCCACCACGAACCCCGTAATAAAGATCGCCATCGCAAGCAGGCCTGCTGCAAGTCGAATCTGCTTTGCAGGCAGAATCTCATCTTCTTGCTCAGCCATGCCAATCAAGTTCCGCTCGATTCAAATTAGTGCCGCCGCAAAGACGACTTCTGCATCGCCCCTAATTCGTCACCGGATCTTCCGACGCCACATTGATCCGCAGCGTCGCCACGACCTTGCCATCCTCTACGAACTCGATCCCTTCGTAATTCCCTTTCGGCACCGACACGATCAGCGGCGAGGCAAACGTGGCGGTGCCTGGCTTGCCCATCTCGGTCGTGTAGTACATCCGCAGCACGGCATTCTGCGCCACCACGCGGTCAACATGGTACGTGCAAATCGCCGGAGCCCGCTTGACCACCACCAGCAGCACCGCCGTGTGGAAAATCAACTGAGGCACACGATGCGACTGATCGTTCATCACCGCGGCGACCCCAAATACCTTGGGAAACTGCCGTTCCGCGGCGATCACGGCGTACGACGATGGCAGCTTCGGCTGAAAGTCGTTCCGCACGAAATAGCCCGAATAGGTGTCGAACGCCAGCGCCGATTCCGCCGGCTTGTCGGCCGCCGTCGCTGCTGGCACGCCCCCCTGCGGGGCAAGCGCCGGCCACAGCAGCGCGAGCGCCACCAGTGCGAACCCTCTTGCCAATTTCATGCTTTGACCCCGTTCGTCCCGAACCACAAACCGCACGCTCGACCCTCTGAGCGTCAATCGACAGCTATAGAATACCGCATTTTAGGGGCCGCGTGGGCCCTGTCAAACCACCGTGCTAGCGCCAAGCAAGCCGAATCGGGCCCGCCGCAAATCGGCGTAGGCATATTCCGGGCATAATCGTTACAGTACGGCCTCCAACGGGCGTGGGCATGCGGCCGAGCGTTGGCCGCTTGCAACCGCCACTCAGGACGGATTCGCATTAATTACCCCCAGGGATGGATGCCATGAGGCGTAAGCCGATCATTGCCGGAGTTCGTGTTCTCAAGTGCCAGCGTGCGATCGTCGCGGCGCTGGGCCTGCTCGCAGGACTCATCGCCAGCCCGATGGCTACGGCGGCCGGTCCGTCTGCCGAGGCGGCGCTGAAGCTCACGCCCATCCAGAAGGACGACATCGAATACGATCAGCCCACCGCGGCCGAAATTTCCAAATGCACGATCGCCGCTGAAAAGATCGACGGCAAAACGGGCTGGGTGGTTCGCGATGCGCAGAGCCGAATCCTGCGGCGGTTTGTCGACACGAACGGCGACAATGTGGTCGACCAGTGGTGCTACTACCGCGGCGGCATCGAGGTATACCGCGACATCGACAGCAATTTCAACGGCAAAGCGGACCAATACCGCTGGCTGAACACCGCCGGCCGCCGCTGGGGAATGGACCAGGGCGAAACGGGCCGCATCACCGCCTGGAAGGCGATTTCCGCCGAAGAGGCCTCGGCCGAACTGGTCGAAGCGATCGCCAAAAAGGACGAACGCCGCTTTCGGGCGCTGATGCTCACCAGTGACGAACTGCGTGATTTGGGGCTGGGAGACGCGACCACCAAGCCGCTGGTGGACAAAATCACCGCCGCGCCGAATCGCTTCAAGCAATACATTGCCCGTCCCACAACCTCGATCACCCCCAAGAGCCAGTGGATCCATTTTGCCGCCGCCCAACCGGGCACGGTACCGGCCGGGTTCCAGGGCTCGACGAAGGATTTGCTAGTTTATGAAAACGTGGCGGCCATGGTCGAAACCGACGGCAAGCAGTCGCTGCTCAACGTCGGCACGATGATCGCCGTGGGCGATAGCTGGCGGCTGATCGACAGCCCTGCGGGGGATTCTGAGGCGACAGCCGAAGTCTCCGGCGGCGGCTACTTCTTCCAAGTTTCGCTGCGTAACGCGGCCGCCGGCGGCACCGCCACCGTGCCGAATGATCCGGCCAACGAGGAATCGCAAAAGCTGCTGACCACGCTCGACGGCATCGAAAAGAGCATCACAGCGGCCAGCGACGCGGATAAGCCGGCGCTCAACGAAAAGCGGGCCGACGTGCTCGATCAGCTCATGACCGTCACCAAAGACGCCCCCCAGCGCGATGCGTGGGGGCACCAATTGGCCGACACGATCAGTGCCGCGGTGCAGGCCGGCACGTATCCCGAGGGCGTGAAGCGGCTGGAAGCCCTGAATGAAAAGCTGGCCAAGGACGCCGCCAATCCGGCCCTGCTGGCCTACGTTCGCTACCGCACGCTAATGGCCGACTACAGCCAATCGATGCAAAAGAGCGGCGGTGATTTCGGCAAGGTGCAGGCCGCCTGGCTGAAAGGCTTGGAAAAGTACGTCCAGGATTATCCGCAAAGCCCTGACACGCCGGAGGCGATGCTGCAGATTGGCGTCGCT
This sequence comes from Planctomycetia bacterium, assembly GCA_021413585.1. GTDB lineage: Bacteria > Planctomycetota > Planctomycetia > Pirellulales > UBA7805 > JAIOPX01. The sequence goes on along the minus strand of JAIOQB010000001.1, from coordinate 8,960 downwards.
CAGGAGTTCGCCGGCGAAGAGGACAAAGCGAAGGAGTGGTACGCCAAGGTGACCACCAATTTCGGCGATACGCCGGTGGCCAAAAAAGCCGCGGGTGCCCGTCGCCGTTTGGAGTCGGTCGGCCAGGTGATCACGCTGCGTGGGACGGACCTCAACAATCGCGTGGTCGATTTGTCCCGCTATAAGGGGCGCGTGGTGCTGATCGAATATTGGGCCACTTGGTGCGAGCCGTGCAAGGCCGATATGGACACGCTGCGCGATCTCGTCTCGCGGTTCGGCAAGCAAGGCTTCTCGATCATCGGCATCAATCTAGACAACGACCGTCAGTTGGCCGTTGACTTCCTGCAGAAATCACGTCTCCCCTGGGTCAACCTCTACGAACCGGGCGGGCTCGAAAGCCGCCTGGCCACCGAGCTGGGCGTGCTGACGTTGCCGACGATGCTGCTCGTCGATCAACAAGGCAAAGTGGTCAACCGTAGCATCCACGCGACGCAGATCGAGAAGGAACTGCGCGAGCGGCTGAAAGTGGCGGATACGCCGGCGGATAAGGCGGCAGTGCCGGTGCCGTAAGGCAGCTTTCGATAAAAAGTGAGTTAAACGACGTACGCTATCGCGAAAACGCGAAAGTACGAAAACGCGAAAAACCAATCTGTGGGTGGAACTGCGCGACAGACCGCTCGAATAGGTTATTTCGTGCTTTCGCTTTTTCGTGTTTTCGCGATTCGTCCTTCGCCCCCTCTGCCTGGCCAACAAAATTCACGGCTGTACCAGCACCGCCTGCGGGCCAGATTCCTTCGCCTCTGTCAACTCGATTTCGAGCATGTTGCCCGCTTGCTGCCGGTCGATCAGCAGCGTGATGGCCTGCCGTCCGGCGGGCAGCGACACGGCGTAATCGGCTGAGAGCGGCTTTAGGCCGTCCGGCGCAGCCAGCCGGATCCCCTCCCCTCCCACGGCCCGGAACGGGACGCTCCCCGCTTCTTTCAATTCGACGAAGAACCGCACAATGCTCACCCCCTGAAAATCGCCTCCCAACTTGGGCAGTTCGCTCAACGGAAGGCTCCCGGCGACGGTGCTCAGCCGCGTCGTCCACTTCAAACTCTTCCCGCCCGCCCCCTGCTCTCCTCCACTGGCAATCGACCGCGCAAACAACTCCGCCGCCGGGCTCGGTTCCAGCCATTGCCAATAGCGAACCAGCGGCCGCGTGGAGACGGTGTAACGCGGTTCGCGGCCAAGCACGGAGAGAAACCGCACCAAGTGCAGCAACTCATCCTTGCTCAGCGAGTTCGCCAATCCCGTGGGCATCAGCGAGATATTGCTCTGCGTCAGTTCGTCGATATCGCCACTGGGGATAAAGTGAAGCTGATCCAGGGCGTCTCGCACGATCACCGTGGAGTTCGTCTTCTGCTTCACCACGCCGGTGATGATCCAGCCATCGGTGAGCGACACGTTGACGGTTTGAAAGCCCTCCTTGATCTTCGCGCTGGGCTCCAGAATCGATTGCAGCAAATGCGGCAGCTCCGCCCCGCCTCCCAGACTGGCCAGATCGGGGCCGACGTACCCGCCATAGCCGCCGATCGCGTGGCACTTCATGCAGCTTGTGTCAGCCCGCCGAAAGATCATTTCGCCTCGGGCCGCATCGCCGCGCGTGGCGACGTCCGCCAACAATTGCTTCTGATCGGCCGGGGAAAACTGGGTTCCCACGAGCTTCTCCGCCCGCGCGGCCAACAATGCTTCACGCAGCGCGGTTAAATCTCGCCCGGACGAATTGACCAGCCGTACTCCGGCATCGGAAACCGCCGGTGGAAGCCGCTTTCCGGCCAATGCCGCGGCCAGGGCTTGCGGCCCGTCGCGGCGTGAGAGAAACGCAGTGATGACCGGTTCTGGATCATCTTCGGCCGAAAGTTTTTCGAGAAGTTGCACGGCCCGCGACGCGGCCATCTGGGGATTCGTCCCGGCCCAGGCCGCCACCGCCGCCATGCGCAGCGGCGTGGGGCCATTTCCTCCAGCCAATTCCGCCAGGCGGCCCAGGCTTTCCGCATCTCCCAGTGATGCTAAACCGAGGGCGGCGGCGGTCGCTAGCGGCGTACCGCGGCTCGAATCGCCCGCCATCTTCGCCAAAGCCTCGCGGGCGGCCACCAACTTCCAAGCTCCGCAGAGCCGCGCGGAGATTTCCCGCGTGGAGGTCTTGGTCTTGCCATTGGTCAATACCTCGACGATCAACGCTCCGTTTTTCGGCGCTTGCTTTTTGGCGCCGGCCGCTCGTTCCAGGGCCGTGAGCAGCCGATCGGCCTCGGCCGTGTCCTGATCGGCGCTACGCACCACTTCGTCGACGACTACGGCCAGATCGTCCGGCCCGCCAAGTTTGGCGATCGTTTCCAACGTCGAAATTTTTGCTGCACCAGCGAGCTTGCCGCCGCGCGCCAATTCGACCAATGGAGCGAGTGTGTCGCGCCCGCCCACGGCATTGAGCGCAAACGCCAGATGCTGCGAATTGCCGCCAAAAACAGGCCGGCCGGCGTGCAGTTCGGCCAGCCAAAAGTCCTTCAATTCTCGCGCCGCCAGCCAGGCGGCGTAGTCGAGCGTGTCGTCGATCGGCTGGTCGAGCACTCGCATCGCCAGGTTGGCCGCTTCCAAAGTTTGCGCCTGCCGCGACGCGGTGACCGCCTCCAGCCGTACGCGTGGATATTCGTCCGCCACCGCCGCGGCGAGCAGTTTGGCCGCGTCGGGGATATGCGTCTGCCAATCCGCCAACACGCGCACCGCCGCCGCCCGCGCACGGCCATCGGGCGATTTGAGCACTGATCGCAGTTCACGCGGCGAAACGATCCCCATCGATTGGCAAACCCACAACGCTTCCAGGCGCTGATGCTCCACGTTTGGATCCGAAGGTGAAAGCCCCGCGAGCCACTTGCGCAGCGCCGGCATCACCTCCTCCGCACCGCGCTCCTTGAGCAGCCGCCGGGCCTGATCGCGCGACCAGCCCTCCGGCAGTTTCAAGGCATCGAGCAGTTCTTCCGTCGACGCACCGGTCAATTTCGGCGGCGTCACCAGCGAGCGACCCTTTTGCGTCACCCGCCAGATTCGGCCATGCTCGTGGTTCCGTAGCGGGTGATGAAAGTCCACCTCGCCGTGGTCGATCACGGGGCTGTACCAGTCGACGATATAGATCGCCCCGTCGGGCCCCATCTTCACATCCACGGGGCGAAAGCTGCGGTCCGACGACTTCATCAAATCGGCCAGCGGCTGCGACGCATAACTGCTCCCTCGATCCGAAAGCCGATACCGCACGACTCGATTGGCCAGGAAATTGGTGGTCATCAGCGTGTCGCGCCACTCCTCGCTCAGGTGCCGGCCCGACAGCACCTCCACTCCGCAGGCCTTGGTGTGTCCCGGATTGAGCGGCGCCATGATCCGATGCACGTCCGCCGCCGACATAAACGCCGAGCCCGGGAACATGTACGAAATCCCCCCGCCCGCCGCGCCGTCCGTGCCGAACGATTGCCCCCAAGCGTCGAATGTGTGTCCCCATGGATTGACCAACCCTCGACTAAACACCTCCAGCCGCATCGACGTGGGCCGAAACCGCCACGTCCCCGCCGCGTTGAGCTGGCGGATTCCCCACGGAGTTTCGATCGTGCTGTTGATGTAGATCGATTGATTGAAATACAGATTGCCGTCCGGCCCCCATCGCAGCGTGTGGATCATGTGATGCACGTCCGCGTTGCCAAAGCCGGTGAGCAACACGCGGCGGGCGTCGGCCCGTCCGTCGCCGTTGGTGTCCTTCAGAAACAGCAACTGCGTGGACTGCGTGACATACGCCCCGCCATCGCCGGGGATCACCGAGTGTGGCACCAGCAGCCCGTCGGCAAAGACCGTCGATTTATCTGCCCGCCCGTCGTGATCCACGTCCTCCGTCGTTGGGCTTCATCCCCGCTTCGAGATGAGGGTACGTCGTGCTGGTCGCCACCCACATCCGGCCCCGCTCGTCGAAGTTGATGTTGATTGGGTTGGAAATCATCGGCTCGGAGGCGAACAGATTGATCTCCATGCCGTCGGCGAGCGTGAACGAGCGGCGCTCCGCCTCAGGGTCGGTATCGGCGACGGCGGAGGGAACCCAGCTCTCGGGATAGTCCTTCTCGCGGATCAACTCATAATGATGCGGGTGCGGCGTGCGGAGCCGGGCGATCTCCTCTTCCTGGCGCTCGACCAGCTTAGCCCATTGGGCGATTTCCGAGGCGTGATCTCCCCGTTCGTGCCGGCGAAACAGAAAGATGTATGCCTCGTTCTGCGGCCGAAAATACTGGAAATACAGGCGGTTTTTCTCGATAATCGCCGCGCGCAGGGTCTCGGTCTGCGCGAACTCAGGGCCCTTGGTCAGCCCCACGCCGGTGGCCCATTGATCGGCCCCGGCCATTGCCACGCGCTGGCCGTCCACCGTCAGGGCATACTGGCCGCGCGGCAGGTTGGTGACGCGCAGCACGCGATGGCTGGCCTCCGGCGCATCGAGCGCGGGCAGCCGTTCGTCGCTCACGTCGAACTGCACGCCGTATTCCGTCTTGGTGATATTCTTGCATTGCGTGCCGTCCTGGCCAGCCACTTTCATCTCCGCGACTGAAACATCAAGGTTCCAGCGCCCCGTGGGGAGCGCGAGTTGCTCGCGAGCGGCCCAGGCCACGCGCCGGTAGCCGTCGCTACCTAAGTGCATCCCGTTTTCTGTCAGCGGCGGCGAAGCATATGGCCGCGGCTGCGACGGCTCTTTGAGCGGCTCGACCGGTGCGGGACTCAAGCCGGTGTAGAGATCAAGCACCGGATACCCCTGCTCCGCCGCGATCTTGCGGATTTGCTCTGCTACGGCGGCCAGCCGCTCGTTGCGCGGCTTCGGATCGGGCTGGGCCGGGTTGAGCCGTTCGTGGGGTGTCGGCGTGACCAGCACCAGGCGAACTTTGTCGGCCGCCAACTCCTTGGCCAGCCGCTTGAGACTGTTTGGAAATCGTTCTCGGTCCGCCGGTTCGTCGTACGCCGCGGCGGAGCCGTACGCGACGAACACCACCGTCGGTTTCGCTTCTCGTACCTGCTGCAGCAGCTTTTTGAATCCGTAGTCCGGATCGCGCTGCTGTGGCGGCTGCCAACTGCGCGTGTTCTCCGACGAGCCAAAACCCGCGCGGGCCTCCCCCAGCGGCGTGTCGCCGGACCAACCCAAGTTGCGAAACGCGAGCTTTTTCTCAGGCCAGGAGGCAGTCAGCGCCGTTTCCAGATAGCCGTCCTGCTGCTCCCGCTCGAAGAGACCGTCGCCAAGCAGCACGATCCGATCGCCATCACGCGGGTCCAACGCGACAGGAACAAGTTTCGGAGCGGGTACCTGGGGCAACGCCCCAGAGTTCCGCGGCTCGGCCGAAATTGCCGTTTGCGCCGCTAAAAAACTTCCGCAGGCGATGGCGATCAGCAGGGTGAACCGTCGCGAACACGCAAGGAAGTTGCCAAGCATTGTGGCACCCGAGGTTGGTGAGGTGTTTGCGAAGTTTCGGGTCAAGCATCGCCCCGCGTCATAGTACCCATCACGCTCCGCATGATGCCGGCCCGGCATCGCCCTTCGGCGTAGTGTAATAACGCCGCCCACCCCCGTCGACCAACTACACCCGGACCAGCGACCCCAAAGATTGTCATTTGGGTTCAGTTCTTGCTACCATTCCAGGTGGAAACTGGCCTCCTGTTGTCCATCATTCGCACCGTTGTACCCTCGCCCACGGAGCGCAGCCGTGATTGAAAAGCCCGCCTCGCTGTTGGTTTCCTTCGCCGGCTTGGCGGTCATCGGATTGGCGCTAACAATCTCCGGCTGCTCCAGGTCCGGCAAGCCAACCTCCGAGCAACTCGCCGCGTCGGCGGCTGCACACATGGATGGCCGCGTGATGAGTTCGCCCCGGATCACGGACGAGATGTTCAAGGACCTGGAGGCGACGCATCGCTACCGGCTCGATTGGCAATCCGATCCCCCGGTCCTGACCGTCGACGAAAGTTTTGCAGGGCTGAGAAAAAATGTCCCCGGCGAGGCCGACAACGTGCTGGCCCTGGCCTACCTGACCGTCTCCGCCCGCCGCCCCAGTTGGCCCGCCCGCTGGGCCGACCCGCTGGAAGTCCGCGACTCCGGCGGCGCCGACATCATGTCGTTCCACTTGTCGCCGCCCGGAACGTCGGCTCAAAAGTAACATCCGGCCGCCCACAACCGCCGATATTCAAAGCGCCTGCCGCCCGGGGTTTCAGTCCGGTTCCAAACCGGGTAACATAAACCCCTTGAACGACTTGCACCCCTAGCTCAATTGGATAGAGCATCGGTCTACGGAACCGAAGGTTACTGGTTCGAATCCAGTGGGGTGTACTGAGTTAGGACGATTCCGCTATGTACCCAGGTACACGAATGGTCGATCCTCCCAAAAACTCATCGTCTAATTTAGTGCGTCTAGTAATTTGGATGGTCCTGCTTGCTGTTGTTGCGGTTTTGCTGGCGATCCTCGCCCCTCTTCTGATGCATTACCTGAAGATGCTGATAGTCCGGGTTCGCTAGGTCGCATTGGCCTGGCACACAAGCAACGCCGCCCGCAGCCCCTTCGCGCCCCCCGCGTGGCTTCGTCAGAACGCGCGAAGTTCTTCTGAGGGGACGAACAAGCGCTGCATTCCCGCGGCGGCTCGAACGACGGTCAGGCCGCCTAAGTGACCGGTCGCGTGGCAAGCGATGATGATAATCGCGGCGCCCACCGTGTCGAACCCGCCGAAGCCCGGCGGTTGACACTTCGTCGGCTGATCCAGCCCCCCCTCGCCGACTTCATCCAGAAATCCGTGCGTCTGCTCCCGCAGTTGCTTAAACGTCCGCAGCACTTCGTCAAAGGGTGGATATGCCGCGGGATCGTCCACGGGCTCGCTCCCCCAATCGAACAACGGCTTCCAATGTTCGACAGGATTGGGCGTGCCGCGCAGCATCTTCTGCAACCGTCCCTCGACCACCGTCAAGTGTCCGGCGATCCACATCGCATGATTGCCGCCCCACGGCCCGGGGCGCAGCAACGGAGCGTCGCTCATCTCGCCCAGGTGCTTCATGCCCATGTCGCTGAACTTCAGGGCGATCCGAATGGCATCGATTGCTTGCATTGCTTTGCTCCTGTCTAGGGCCGCTGAACGATCAAGTTCATTTGGATTGCAGCGCTCCAACATATCGATAAGTGTTCAGCAGCACGCCCGTGGGCGTGGTCTTTGTGTTGACGAAGGCGAGTTCGCGCGCGTCGACATTTTCCGAAAAGAAGCGTTTGCCCCGGCCCAGCAAGACTGGGTAGACGCACAGCACCACCTCGTCGACCAGTCCCTGCCCGAGCAGCACAGACGTCAGCGTCGAACTTCCCGAGACGATCAGGTCGGGGCCGTCCGTTGACTTGACGCCGCGAACCCTCTCGACGATGTCCGGGCCCAGATCCTTGACCGGTCCCCATCCGAGGCTGTCCGGCCGGTGGGTTGCGACGTATTTCGTGGCGGCGTTGAGCCTGTCCGCCATCGGACTGCCGCCGGCCTTCGGCCAGAAGCCGGACCACAGATCGTAGGTGTGGCGGCCCAGCAGCAGATCAAAGCTCGCGCCGTATGCCTCGAGCAGGGACGCCAACCCAGCCGGGGTTCGATACGGCGTCGTCCATGCGCCATACGCATAGCCGTCGTCGTGTTCGATCACGCCGTCGAGCGAGATGTGTTCGAAGATTCTGATTTTTCTCATTTTGAGTTTCTATCGGCTAGACGGTTCGCTTGCGGCGGTGAGGCTTTCCGAGTATCGGCGGGTCACCTCTCCTCTCCCCCATCATCAATCCCATACTGATCCAACTTCTTCTTCAGCGTCGTCCGGTGCAGTCCCAGCCTGCGGGCGGCGGCCAGGTATTGGCCTCGGCTGTGTTGCAGCACGCGGCGCAGCAGGGGCGGTTCGACTAGTTGCAGGAACTCGCTGTAGAGTTCGGACTCTGACGCGCCCTCGGTCAGCCGCGTGGCGGCCCAGTGGCCGATCAGGCTGGTGATTTGCTCCGGGCCGCTTTGATGTTTCGTCGCGCGCGGCGGCGAGACGGGGCTTGGCAGATGCTCGGGCAGCAGGAGACCGCCGCGGGCCAGCACCACCGCGTGCTCGATGGCGTTGCGCAGTTCGCGCACGTTGCCGCTCCACTGCCGCCCTTGGATTTCCTTGCGGAACGCGGGGGTCATCCGCGGCCGCCCGGCCGTGCCGCCGGCGGGCAGTGTGGCCAAAAAGTGCTCGGCCAGCGTGACGACGTCGTCGGGGCGGTCGCGCAGCGGCGGCATCTCGATCCGAAACGCGCACAGCCGGAAATACAAATCGTGCCGGAACTCGCCGCGGTCGACCTTCTCCAGCAGATCCTGGTGCGAGGCGGAGATCAGCCGAAAATCGCTGCGAACCGGTTCGTTGGCCCCCACCGGCACCACCTCGCCCAGCTCCAACGCCCGCAGCAGCTTCACCTGCACCGGCAGCGGCACGTCGGCCACTTCGTCCAAAAACAGCGTGCCGCCGTTGGCCTGGGCGAGCAAACCGGTGCGGGCTTCGTCCGCCCCGGTGAACGAGCCGCGGACGTGTCCAAACAGTTCGCTCTCGACCAGGCTGGGGCTGAGCGACGCCACGTTGACCGCCACGAACGGTCGATCGGCCCGATTTCCAAACCGGTGGATTGCCCGCGCGGCCAGTTCCTTGCCGGTGCCGCTTTCGCCGGAGAGGAGCACGCTTGCCTCGGACGACGCCGCCAGGGCGATTCGCTTGAACACTTCTTGCATCGCGGTCGACGAGCCGATCAACTCGCCAACGCACACCTGAGCATCGCTATCCGCCGGTCGATCCGGAATCTTGAGCAACGCCCTGGCCAGCACCGCCTGCACCTGATCGAGATCGAACGGCTTGACGAGATAGTCAAACGCCCCGTTCTTCACCGCTT